>JAGMDF010000035.1 GCA_023128825.1 Caldifarciminota bacterium
ATCTTATCGTGCGCCCGTGCCGAAAGCCCGAAGCGCTCCATTGCGGTCTTCAACAGGTGCTCGGAGTCCGGCCCTATCTCGCAGAACTGCCTTGTGTCCTTTGCACCCATCTGTCCGTTGCAGTAAATCGGGTGCTTGCGTTTGAGCATCCCGAACCGCTCAAGCTGAATCTCGCGCGCCGCCACCACCCTCTTTCTTACATCCTCGGAGCGCTCACCAGACTCTCTTCGCCTTATCTCCTCAAACCTCAGCTTCGGCACCTCGATGTGGATGTCGATGCGATCCAGTAAGGGTCCTGAAATCCTTGATCTATATCTTTGAATCTGCTGTGGGGTGCAGCGGCAGATGTTGACCGGGTCTGTGAGGTTCCCGCACGGGCATGGGTTCATTGCCGCGACCAGGGTGAAGCGCGCCGGATAGGGGATGGAGATCTTTGCGCGGGAGATGACTACCCTGCCGTCTTCCAGGGGCTGGCGCAGAACCTCCAAAACGTTGCGCCGGAACTCCGGGAACTCGTCAAGGAACAGGATCCCGTTATGTGCAAGGCTCACCTCGCCCGGTCTTGGAATCTGCCCGCCGCCTATGAGGCCGGCGTCGGAGATCGTGTGATGGGGTGATCTATAAGGTCGGGTGGCGACTAACGCTTTACCTGTGTCCAGCAGACCGGCCACCGAATGGATGCGGGTGGTCTCAAGAGCCTCCTCAAGCGATAGGGGCGGCAGGATTGTCGGCAGCCTCTTGGCCAGCATGGTCTTGCCGGTTCCAGGCGGGCCGACCAAAAGGATGTTGTGTCCGCCTGCCGCGGCTACCTCTAAGGCTCGCTTGGCGTGCTCCTGCCCTTTGACCTCGGCAAGATCCACCGACCAGACCATCTCCTCCCGGAACAGCTCGGCAACGTCAACCTTTGTGGGTTCAATTCTTTCTTCTCCGTTAAGGAATCGCACCACCTCGATAAGTGAGTTTGCCGGGTAGCAGAATCCCTCACCGCGTATAGCCGCCTCGGACGCGTTGGCCTTGGGAAGGATCAGGCCTTCGAAGCCTTCAAGCTCCTGCACCAGCGCGGCAATCGATAAAGCACCGCGCACCGGCCTGATAGCCCCGTCAAGGGATAACTCGCCGACAATCAGGTGCTTATTCAAAGCCTCAACAGGTATCACACCCCGACACGCAAGGATGCCTAAAGCGATAGGCAGGTCGTAGGCCGCGCCCTCCTTCCTGATGTCCGCGGGTGCAAGGTTCACGGTAATCCTTGCCGAAGGCAGTGGGAAACCTGAGTTCTTTACCGCTGCAAGGACCCGGTCCTTTGACTCCTTTACCGCGCCTTCAGGCAGACCAACGGTGGTGAACGCAGGCAGCCCGCTTCTTGCAGTATCTACCTCAACCTCGACCTTGTAAGCGTCAATGCCTAAAAGGCCAGCTGACGTTACCTTGGAGAGCATATCCTACCCATCAGAGAATAATATACACATTTATGTCCCTTTTTCAAGTGGACTGCGGAACTCTGGTTCGGAACTCATGAACCAGCCTTTTTATCTGCCGTGGGGTGTTGCAGATAAATATCTTTTTCCCGTCGCAGCCCTCATCCAGTATCTTCATAATCGTTGGTCGGATCTTTCGGGGGTAGTTCCATATCCATTTGATGAATTCGAAATCTATCTTCTCGCGACAGCCGGGAATGGAATCAACTCGTTGCCGTGAGAACTGCCGCATCAAACCTCTCCACAAACAGAGGTATCTGGAGTAATTGAGAAAAATTACCGTATCGGCAACTTTTAACCTTTTTTCCAGAGTACTTCCGTAGTTGCCGTCCATGATCCATTCCTCTCCTTTGATGAGCTCTCCTACCTTCCTCTCCCACTCTTGCTTAGGAGTCTCCACCCAGCCCGGGTTCCAGTAGAAGGCATCGAGATTAATCACCGGCAGCTTCAGGATATTACCAAGGGTGCGGGCCAACTTCGATTTACCTGAGCCGCCTGAGCCGATGATCAGGATTTTTCGCATACTCATTGGAAGGCGTCGCGGAGGTGCTCTATTTCATGCTCGTTGTCTTTCTTGATGATTACTGCTACCACATCGAACCGGCAGGGCGGAGGTTCAAGTAAGTAGTTCTTTGCAAGCCAGATTTCAGCCGCTTTTCTTAGATGGTCTTGTTTCTTGAAATTGACCGCTTCTTCAGGCCGTACGAAGTCGCTTGAGGTGCGTGTTTTAACCTCTACAAAGACAACCTCTGCCCCATCCTGCGCCACGATATCCAGCTCCCCCCATCGTGTGTGGAAGTTGCGGGCTAGGATGCGGTAGCCTTGCTTCGTAAGGAAGCGTTCGACTGCCTCCTCACCTTTACGGCCAAGTGATTGTCGGTTCATTAAATCAAGTCTACACGAAACCGAGAAAAGGTCAACTGACTTTACTTTTTTATTTTTCGATTATGGTGTAGCCTATGCCGGCGTGAAGGCTCCAAACATCCTTGCCAAAGGTTAAGAACATAGGGTTTGCCCCCAGGGTAAGGTGGAGTCTCTGGGTAGGATGCCAGGTGAGGAATACCGAGGATGGCGTGCCTGCTACCAGCTGGAAACCGGTGGTGAGAACCTCTCTATCCTTTGTCTTGGAATCGATTCCTACAAGCAGGGTCATTACAGGTGTCATGGGGATGTCTAACTCCACCCGAGCCGAAAAGGAGGGTTCCTCAAGTAACTCGTACTGGAAGCCTATACCTGCCAAGGGGAAGATTTCAAGGTCTGCCGGTTCCATGAAAGGGATGATGTCAATTTCCATATCACGTCGCCAATCCACTGCTCCCATCCCTCCCTGTGTCACTACGCCGCCCAGATGCCCTGTCCAGGCAAATCGATCTGTTTTGGCTATCTGGCCGGATATATCTATGTATCCGCCTGCGGCTACCTCACGGGTGGTCTCAAAGAAGTGAAAGATGTATCCGTATCCTACCGGTCCCGCGCTCACGGTCAGGGATTTGGACGGTACCACCTCAGCTTTATGGTAAACGGGTGCTACGCAGGAGATCATAATCACGAATAGGGGAAACACGATCGGACTTCTCCATTTCATTATTGCCCCCTTACTCCAAAATCCCGTAGCCCACCCCCAAGGTGAAGAAGGTAGGATGAGAGGAGAAGAAAGAACTTACTTCTGCACCTGCAAATATAGTCCACTGGGGAGAGAGGTGGATTCCGACGAAAGCATCCAAACCACCGACATTCAAATCCTCAGGTCCTCTGCGTAAATGAACGCGGGTACCTAGGGTGAGTTTTTCTTCCTCTCTTCCTATCCCCAAAAGGATGGCAGGTGATAACGTCGGCTCTATAAGGTAGCCTGAGAATTCGGTTCGCAATGCCGGAGTTACCGGACCTTCCACGGGTACCACCAGCTGAACGCCCAACGCTCCATCAATGAATGGCTCAGAGTATATATAGAACTCGGTTCCTAACCCGGCGCCGAAGCGGGCACTAAGCGACACGTTCTCAAGAACTCCGTAACGCACCTCGAAATCGGCCCGGCCGCCAGCGAATGGATAGTAAACATCCTCATCGTAGTAAGAGGAAGAGGGAACACCATATGTCATACCGGCAAGGCCTACGTCGAAATGCAAGCCTGGCTCTATCTTCGCCGTGCCGTAGAATGGGAAGACGCATCCCAGGAACCCCATCCCCATAACCAATAGGATTAAGGCAAACGCTCTCTTCCTTCTCATTTTATCCTCCTTGTTCACCAAAAAGTATACCCCTGATTTTGATTTGTCAATAGGGGGCGGAGCAAATGCATAAGAAGGTAGCTTTCGTCCTTGACATTCTCCCTCAGTGGCATAGAATGCTTTAGATAGCATCAGGCAGATTCCCTTCTTATAGAGATCTCAATATCAACGCAAGGAGGCTGCGATGGGTAAGATTCCCTTTGTGATCACGAGATGTGGGTTGTGGAGGTGATAGAAAGCGGCAAGAACAGGGGTAGCCAGCACAATCCTACGGCCAGGAAGGTAGTTATCCTCGCTGCCGGAAGGGGAAGTCGGCTACGAGAGGGAAAGAATGAGTTGAAACCGATGCGCAGGGTACTGGGGTTGCCGCTACTGGAACGCGTAGTGCTGTCGTGCAAGGCGGCAGGGCTCTCCGACTTCATCGTGGTAACCGGCTACAAACCCAAGCCGATGCGGTCCTTTCTGGCACGGCTGGCGAGAAAGAGATCAGTGGATATCGATGTGGTGGAGAATCCGGACTGGGAAAAGGGGAACGGAACCTCGGTGCTTGCATGTAACGGGAAACTCACCGAGTCTTTCGTTCTCGTGATGGGCGACCATCTTTTTGAGCCGGGGCTGCTTGCAGGACTCTTGCGTGTGGGGTCGGAGGACGATTCCTGCTTTCTGGCGATAGACAGGCGGACCAAGCGGGTCTTCGACCTTGGGGATGCGACCAAGGTTGCCACTCGATCGGGATGCATAACCGAAATAGGAAAGGACCTGGAGAGCTATAACGGAATAGATACGGGCGTCTTTCTTCTCACCCCAGCGATATTTCAGGCGTTGGCCAAGGCTCAAGCCAAGGGTAGGTATGAACTCTCCGACGGGATCGCCGAGCTGGCCGCCCAGGGGCGTATAAAGGCGTATGATATCGGGGAGTGCTTTTGGCTCGACGTTGATACACCGCGGAGTCTGAGGGAGGCGAAACGTCACCTTGCCAGGCAAGTTGACAAACCAAGTGAGGACGGCTTCATCGCCCGCTACCTCAACCGCCCTCTTTCAATCCGCCTCTCGTGGTTACTCGCTCACACCCCGGTTACCCCCAACACCATTACCGTCGTCTCCTTCGTCATCGCCCTCCTGGGAGCCTGGCTCTTTACGCGCCAGGGTTATCTTCCGGTGTTATTTGCCGGGGTCTTGATCCAGGTCTCCTCGATAATCGACGGCTGCGACGGCGAGATCGCTCGACTTAAAGAACTGGGCAGCCGCTTCGGGGCTTTTTTTGATACGATCCTCGACCGGTATGCCGATCTTGCCATTGCAGCAGGCGTCAGCTACGGATTCTGGCTTACTCATCCCGAGATTTGGGTATGGTTGGCCGGGATCGGCGCACTATCCGGCTTTCTATTGGCAAGCTATTCTAAGAAGGAGTACCAGCTTCGGTTCCAGAAACCGCCTCCCCTCTCGTTTCTGCCAAGGCTTGCCAAGAGGGACCTCCGGCTCTTCGTCATCTTCCTCGGGGCCGTTGTTGGTCAGCCCTTCTTTGCGATGCTGGGTGTAGGGTTAATCTCACATCTGGCGGTGTTTTGGATTCTCGTTCGTGGCAGGAGAAACTGATGGTTCGGGCTTGGATGCGAATAGCCGGTCAGCGGCTTCCTCTTTTGAGCACTCCTGCCCTTGACATAGGCGCGCTAATTTATAAACTTACATTCTCTAGTCATAATTGAAAGGAGTGGCAATGAGTAAGATTCGGGTTGCGATCATCGGGGTGGGCAACTGTGCGAGTTCACTGGTGCAGGGGGTTCATTACTACCGCAACGCGAAGGAAGGTGAGATAATCCCGGGCCTCATGCACGTGAACCTGGGGGGCTACCATGTTTCGGACATTGAATTTTCACTTGCTATAGACATAGACAAGCGCAAGGTCGGCAAGGATTTATCGCAGGCGATATATACCTATCCGAACAATACCCAGGTGTTTGTCCAGGTTCCCAAGTCGGGTGTCAGGGTGGTGAGAGGTATGGTCCACGATGGTCTGGGGAAGTATCTTTCACAGATTATCACCAAGGCGCCTGGCAACACTGCGGACATCCCCCGACTCTTAAAAGAGACCAGGACCGATGTGGTGGTCAACTTCCTTCCCGTAGGATCAGAGGAGGCGACCAAGTGGTATGTTGAGCAGGTACTTGATGCAGGCTGTGCATTCGTTAACGGAATCCCTGTTTTTATCGCCTCGGGCGGTTACTGGCCCCGCCGGTTCAGCTCCAAGGGTCTGCCCGTTCTTGGCGACGACATAAAGTCCCAGGTGGGCGCCACCATCGTTCACCGTGTCCTTACCACCCTGTTTCACGAGCGAGGGGTAAAACTTTTACGTACCAGCCAGCTCAACGTGGGCGGCAACACCGACTTTTTGAACATGCTCGAGCGGGAGAGGCTGGAGTCCAAAAAGATCTCAAAGACCCGTGCGGTGACCTCGATGCTGCCCTACGACATTGGGGCTGAGAACGTCCACGTGGGACCTTCCGACTACGTTCCCTGGCTCAAAGACAGAAAGTGGTGTCACATACGCATGGAAGGCCAGACCTTTGGTGACGTGCCCTTAAATCTAGAACTCAAGCTGGAGGTTTGGGACTCACCCAACTCTGCCGGGGTGATGATAGACGCCATCCGGTGCGCCAAGCTGGCTTTAAATCACGGCCTAAAGGGTGCTATCACCGCTCCGTCAAGCTACTTCTTCAAGTCGCCGCCTATCCAGTACCCGGACTACGTGGCCCGCCACAAGACCGAGGCCTATATTCGCAGATACTCTCGCAAGCCTGGAAAGAAAGGATAGTGCCACGCTCTTTATCGCATCAACCTTGACGTGAACGCAATGAGGTTTATAATAGGTGCACTCACCGGTCTGGAGGGATCGATATTATGAAGAGGGGTGTGTTCATAGTATTTGAAGGAATTGAGGGTTCAGGCAAGTCCACTCAGGCCGAGCTTCTGGCCGAGGCTTTGCGTCGGAACAATATAAAGGTGGATCTTACCCGTGAGCCCGGTGGGACCCAGGCAGGGGAGCGCATACGCGACGTGCTTTTGGATTCCTCACTTGAGGATATGCACCCGCGGACCGAGCTTTTGCTTTACCTTGCGGCGCGCGCTGAACACGTTGCAAAGCGCATACGCCGCAAGCTGTTCGCAGATAAGGCGGTTGTGATCTCGGACCGCTTTACCCTCTCCACCCTTGTCTATCAGGCGGGCGGACGAGAGCTTGATTCAAAGACCGTCTCCAGGCTCTGCAAGTTTGCTTCAGGCGGTCTTGAGCCTGATCTGACGGTTCTGGTCGATCTGGATGTGGATGGAGCCTTTGCACGACTTAACCGGCCCTACGATCGTCTGGAGCAGGCCGGCAAGGAGTTTCACGAGAAGGTGCGCGAGGCTTACCTTTACTTTGCACGCCGCGCACCGAAAAGGATCCGCGTCTTTGACGGCGCAAAGGAGAAGATGATGCTTCATGAAGAGATTAAACAGGTTGTCTTAGACCTTTTGAGAATTAAGGGGATATTATGAACAAACGTAAACTTACACTGGGCCTGCTTGCTATCTCACTGCTTATGGCTACATGGGTGGGTTCCCGTCTGTGGGCTGGCAAGACAAACATCTACACCTCGCTTGAGACCTTCCAGCGGGTGCTCCAGATAACCCGCGACACCTATGTGCGCGAGGTTGATTTGGATTCAATGGTCCGCGACGCTATGAACGGGATGCTGCGTGAGCTTGATCCCTACAGCATGTATATGAGTCCCAAGGATTTCGAGAGCCTGAATATTTCGATGCAGGGCGAGTTCGGGGGGTTGGGCATCACCATAGCTATCGCCGACGACTGGCTCACGGTCATCTCGCCCCTGGAGGGTACACCTGCTGCGGCTGCAGGCCTGCAGGCAGGCGACAGAATAGTCGAAATAGAAGGCGAATCAACCGAGGGGATAACCGCCGACGAGGCGGTTTCCAAGCTTCGAGGTAAGCCAGGTACGGATGTTACGATATCGATTTGGAGAAACGGTTGGGACGAACCGATGGAGCTTACTATCACCCGTGCAATCATCAAGCTCAACGCTGTGAACTACGTTACCAAACTAACCCCTGAAATCGGTTACATTAAGTTTTCCAAGTTCAGCCGGACCGCTCGCGAGGAAGTAGAGGAAGCCATTGACTCCCTATTCCAACAGGAGGGGGTTAAAAAGCTTATCCTTGACATCCGTGGCAACTCGGGTGGCTATCTGGGTGAAGGGGTTGATGTTACGGATCTATTCCTTAAACGAGATCGCGAGATAGTGCAGACCAGAGGCCGAATCCCACAGAGTTTCCGCGCCTACCGCGCACACGAGGATCCCTTGTTTGGCGATTATCCTTTGGTTGTCCTTGCCGACCGGGGATCGGCATCCGCTGCCGAGATACTCGCCGGAGCCTTGCAGGATTGGGAACGTGCCTTGATAGTAGGCGACACAACGTTCGGCAAAGGCTCGGTGCAGACGCTTTATCCGCTTGCCGACTCAGGACGCCTTAAGCTTACCACCGCCCACTGGTACACGCCTTCTGGCCGCTGCATAGATAGACACCGTGCCAAGATCGAGGGCAAGGAGAACGAAACCCCTACGCTTCATACACTTGGTAAACGTAAGCGCCTTCTTTACGCGGGTGGAGCCATTGCCCCGGATATCTACGTTGAGACTGAAAAGTTGAGCGAGCTTGCGCGCAGATTCTGGATTAAGCGAACCTTCTTTGCGTATGCGGTTGATTATCTTTCCGCCAATCCTGAGATTGCCCCTGACTTCTCTGTAACCGACGAGATGCTTGCGGGTCTGGTTCGTGAAGCCAGAAAGCGTGAGGTTGAGTTCACCGATGCCGAGTTCGAAGAGACAAAAAAGCAGCTTCGCTATTACTTGCGTTTGGAGATCGCTAGACAGAAATGGGGCGAGGAGGGTCGTTATCAGGCCATACTTGCGGAAGATCCGGTGCTTAAGAAGGCGCTGGAGCTGCTTTCAGAAACGGAGAGTACCGCAGAGCTCCTCGGTTACGCTCAATAGGGTATCGCTCGTTCCTACTCTGGGGGGTGTGGTCAATGAAGGTCGCGCTGAAACCCGGTAGGGTCTTGACGCATCAAGAGAATAAAGAAAATCTCCTAGGATGAATCTGACCCTACCTGAGAGATGGGCAATTGGTGCTGTAAGGAGGTTCTGTTTAAGGCGCTTACCTGGTAAGTATGTACCTGATTCCCAAAAGGATAAAGAAGATACCGAACGCACGCTTCAGCCAGACCTCGTTCAGCTTCTCGGCCCAGCCGGCTCCGAAGTAGGCCCCAACGAGAAGTCCACCTGCCAGGATCAGGCCGGCTATCCAGTTCACGTCACCTGCTTTCCAGTAGCGGAGCACCCCAAGTATTCCCACAGGCAAGAGCAGGGCGACAAGCGAGGTTCCCTGGGCATTGTGCTGGGTGAAGCCGAGGATGAAAACCAGAGCCGGTATGATCAGCGTTCCTCCCCCTATACCGAAAAGGCCGGAAAGCATCCCTGCAGCAACCCCAACTGCGGCCACGAAAAGATATTGCCAAACGTTCATGACACTCCCAGGTTTGAATAAAGTTACGGACACCCGGAATATTTATAACCTTAGGTGTCCGTAACTATATCCAAGACTGGGTTTTTGGCAAGTCTATCAGAGCAGGTAGGTCTTTATAAGCACCCACGCGCCGAGCAGAATAATCAGGGGACCGAGAATGTAGCGCCACTTCATTTTGCTGATTTTTTTAGTCAGGAGCGGACCCAGAGGGGCAACAAGAATAACACCTACAAGCAGGGCGACTATCAGATCCCAACGCAGGATTGAGGTGGAGAACACAGAACGGACAATGTCTCCTACAGACCTGGAAAGAAGTGGGGTCGGGTCTTGTTTGATCAGTTTAACCACGACATAGGTGATGAATCCGATGATGCAGACAGGGACTTCGGCAAAGGTGGTTACCCCGATGGCACGTTTGGCCTTGTGGCCGGCGATTATTTGTCCGCCGGTCACAACTGGACCGAAGCCGCCGCCTGATAAGGCTTTGTTGAAGCCGCTTATGATTCCCACGCCGATCATCTTCTTGAAGGAGAAGCTGAAGTGCAGATTGATAAGTATAAAGACTCCCATGGCCAGTACCAGTACGCCGA
The DNA here is from genome assembly GCA_023128825.1 of Caldifarciminota bacterium. Taxonomy (GTDB): domain Bacteria; phylum Hydrothermota; class Tepidihabitantia; order B3-TA06; family B3-TA06; genus B3-TA06. The sequence goes on from JAGMDF010000035.1 coordinate 9,880, forward strand.
TGTAGGTCGTGAGCCACACCTTGGGGACGTTGAGGGCCACGATGGCGGCAAATATGGTAGCCAGTACACCGGCTCCGGTGATTGCCAAGAAGATCTTCAGGTCCTTCGAGCGGGGACTGAAGCTGACGTTGCGGTTGCGCTGATGGAAAAGGGACGCGGCAAATCCTCCTACGGCCTGGGAGAGAAGGATAGCCGGGACGACGAACAACGGATCAAAACCTATCACGATAAGCACCGGTGCACCGATCGTTCCGTAGCCCATCCCCACCGAAGCATCGATAAACTCGCATGCAAAGGCGAGCACGATGATTATAAGGAACAATCCTAGCGACATGACCATCATATCCTCCGAAAACGCTCCCTGTCCTTCAATCTACGAACAGGAAGTACATCCCCATAAGACTGCGTTCAGTCAGCCACGCCTGTTCGCAGGGGACGGGTATGTATGCCGCACTCGCCGCCGCACTTTGAGGTATTGAGCCAGCGTCCTGCGCGCTCGTCCTCCTCATGGGTGATGCGCGTGCACGGTGCACACCCTAGGGAACGGTAGCCCTCTTTATATAAAGGGTTGACCGAAACGTTGTAGAGAGCAAGATACTGCCAGACCTCGCGTTCTTTCCACAAAAGGAGTGGGTTGAGCTTTATAAGACCCTTGTCGCGTTCCTCTATTTCCTTGTAGTCGGTTCGCGTGCGGCCTTCGGTACAGCGCAGACCCGTTACCCAGCAGTCAACACCCATCTCATCAATGGCCCAACGAACCGGCTCAACCTTTAGGATCCGGCAGCACTCGTCAGGGTCGGTCTCATAAAGCCGCTCCGGTATCTCCGCATCGTTTGCATAAACCTTAATCTCAGGGTATCGCTCCACGACTTTACGCATGAACTCCTTGGTCGCTTGAGGCTTGTAGCGGGTCGTTACGATGAAGCCGCGTATCTCTGGGACTACTCGTTTTGCAAGATCCCACACCGCCATCGAGTCCTTACCCAGACTGTTGGCTACTACCATTCTTTGGCCGTAACGCTCGTATGCCTCTTCGATCAGGCGCATGGAGCGATCGGTCTTTTCCTTGAAGTTGAGTTTCTCGACCAACCCCTTCACGTCATCGTTGTTGTCAAGCAGACTCATCCAGCCTCCTTATTTTGAATTTCTCTCGATTTAACTCCGCCCCTCTCATCGTTTGCATATGGTCTTTGATCCCTCCTTAGCGAGTTGAAACTGCCCATACCCAGAATTGTATGCTCCCAGCGAGCCTTGTCAAGAGCTTAAAGGGTGCATCAGTTGATTTAATAAATTGTTCGCTAGATTTACTTTTAAGCCCAATAGATAAATTTTCGACGCTCGAAATCGCATCCACCCACGCCTACGAAGTAACATTTGCTCGCAGAGAATACGTCAGGGTTGATCCTTAAGGTACAGATAGGCTATACCTTCAGGGGTAGATTCTGTCGATCAAACGTGGGTAGGGGATCGTCTCACGGATGTGGTGGACGCCGGTGATCCACGCCAGGGTCCGCTCCATTCCTATCCCGAATCCCGAGTGTTCGAATGTTCCGTAGCGCCTGAGATCAAGATACCACTCCAAGGGCTCGCGCGGCAGCTTTTGTCTTTGGATCGCTGCCTTTAACTTTTCAAGATCGTCCTCGCGTTGTGAGCCGCCGATGATCTCCCCATAGCCCTCAGAGGCCAGAAGATCGAAGTTTAAGACAACATCCGGATCGGCGTGGTCCTCCTTCATATAGAATGGGGCGGAGGCCTTCGGGTAACGATGGACGAACACCGGTCTATCAAACTCACGAGAGATTACCGCTTCCTCGTCCGCCCCGAACTTTTCGCCCCACTGCATCTTAATCCCATTATCGTTAAGCATCTTGACCGCGTCGGTGTAGGAGAGGCGGTAGAAGGGCTTGTCCAGACCCTCTAAAAGCTTGAGGTGCTCTTCGGATCCTTCCACCTTCTTACCCAAAAGCTTCAGCTCGTCCGGCCTGCGCTCCAGGAGTCTTTTGACCACGAATAGGAGCATATCCTCGGCAAGCTCCATGTCGCCTTCCAGATCGAGGAACGCCACCTCGGGTTCCAGGTGCCAGAACTCGGTAAGGTGGCGGCGGGTCTTGGACTTCTCCGCCCGGAAAGAGGGGGCGAGGCAGTAGACCTTGCCGAACGCAGCGGCTGCAGGCTCCATGTAAAGCTGACCGGACTGTGAAAGATAGGCTACATCGTCGAAATACTTGATCTCGAACAGCGTTGTTGCACCTTCGCACGAGGTCGGGGTGATCATGGGAGGATCGACAAGTATAAAACCCCTATCTCCGAAGAACTCGTGGAATGTGCGGATCATGGTGTCCCGGCATCTCAGGAGTGCGTGCTGGCGGCTTGAGCGCAGCCACAGGTGCCGTCGCGACAAGAGGAAGTCTATCCCGTGCTCTTTCGGCGTGATCGGATAGTCTGCGGAATCGGCAATAAGCTTCAAGGATCTGGCGGTAAGCTCCACCCCGCCTGGTGCCCTGGTATCCTCTCTCACTAGCCCCGACACCTCCACCACCGCCTCCTGGTTCAAGGAGTCGGCAAGACCGTAAGTCTCTTTGTCAATCTCGGTGTCTACGAACACGCACTGCAGGATTCCTGTTCCGTCTCTGAGCAGAACGAAGCGAACTTTTCCTGAGTCCCTTTTGTTGTAGACCCATCCCTTAAGGGTTACTTCTTTCCCCACATGTTCTTTGAGTTCTTCTATCCAGACCATGGGGAAGTCTACTCGCTTCGGTTCGATTTGTCAAACCACAAATCGAGCCGGGATTAAAACGAAAGCCAACCTTTAAGGTTGGCTTTACATTGTATTCGATTGCGATCTTTTCTCCGAAGGAGAAAAGGAGCATTAACGCTCCATTACGCAGCCCATGAGCGCAACGCGGGTATTGACCAGGCGGCGGGCGACCACGGCCAAGAGCTGCTGAAGGATGCGGTAGCCCATCCCGCAGTTGCGCAGCAGAAACTCGTGCAGCTTTTGTGCGTTCCATACCAGTACCTTGGAGTCCTTGGCTGCCTTGATTGTGGCGGTCAGCTTGCCGTCCTTATACATAGAAGACCACCCCGAGATCTGCCCCGGCCCTACGGTGGCGATTGCTACAGGCATCGGCTCGGTAAGCGCCGCGTTGATACTGATCTCGAGTTGACCCTCGATCACGAGATAAAACTCCTCACCTTTGTCCCCCTCTTTGCCGATGATTGAGCCCCGACTGACCTTGCGTTCCTCGGCCAGCTCGGCTATGGCCTTACATTCCGGTTCCTCAAGAAGATTGAAGACCTCGCTTTCCTTTAGAAACTCCCAGTACGACATATCTCCTCCTAGGATGCTTTACTTGACTTGAGTATGAATATAAGAATAAACGCCTGAACGTCAAGTCCTGGGAACTCGTATTACTTGATTTTAGGGGTGGGAGACTGTTTGAGAGACCGCTGAAATTAAGGTGGATCAGAATTATCAGCAGCTTCTTTGGAGTTCCGGCAAGATTTATGGCATCGATGGATGATAGAAAGCTTACAAGGCTAAACCTTGCGAGATCTATGGATATCTGTGGGTGGCTTTCGATTAAGGAGCGGGGAGGAAACGTAGCAGGCGAAGTTCCTTGAGGAGCGTTTCGTCGCAGGACCACTTGGTTATATAGACAGGTCCGACCTCGGGAGCCAGCCAGGCATCGAAACGGGTTCCATCAACATCTTTTTTGCCCTCGATAAAGATGCAATCCTCGAAGGTCCCCGCAGGTGTCTTGACGGTGTAGCTCGCTTGCTCAACAAGTTCCACCGGGTTTACGGGTATTACCCATCCCCACTGAGGTACGGCTAATGCGGAATCTATAATTACCTTTGCAGAGTCGCCAAAGGGTTCGGTGGACTCGGGGCCATCTGCTGCCATAATAGAGGGTTGATCAGTTTGTATGTAGCTGTGGTATCCGAATATCCCTGCTTCGAGTTCAATCATCTCGCAGACAAGGGTATAGGCCGCCCCATCCGTTTGCACTTCATAAACCCAGGTGTTGCCGTCGTCGAGCGGGAAGTAATCGGGTTTCTCTGTCCCGAACTCGTTTACTGAACATCCCAGGAGGATTACAAACGCAGCTACACCAACACTCCAGATTTTTTTAATCACCATATCATCCTCCTTCATAATTTAATCATAGGTAAAAATATGCGTTTGTCAAGGGGTTAAATGTGTCGTTCCCGGAGTCTGCTAACCCCACCGTTGCATCTAAATTATGCAACATCGCCCCGTGCGTTGCGTCTTCTAGAATAGGAAAACGAACAACCAAAGATTCGGAGGATCTATGTCACAGGCGTTAATTCTCTTAACAGCAGGGTTGGGATTCTTCAGCTCCTCATCGGTTAGCTTCGTCGAGCGCTCGGACGCTATCTGGACGAATCCTGCAGGTCTTGGGCTGCACTCAGAGGGTGTAGAGCTTCAGAGCGGATTCAGTCTATTCGAGGATAACCCGAACCTTCGATTTGGTCTCAGTGCTGGTGCCGGTGGATTTGGCTACCGTAGGGGCGATTCCACCGGTATGTGGTCTGCTGGCCTGGCATTACCTTTAGGAAAACGCTTTCGTCTGGGCGGAGCTTACAACTGGGGAGAGCAGAAGTTCTGGAACTTCGGCGCTCAGTCTAACCCTTTGAACTGGCTTGCCCTTGGTGCTGCTCTGCAAACCGGAGAAACTCCCACCATCATCGGTGGCTTGGGCGTGCGCCCATTTACGGATCGAGTCACACTCTTCAGCGACCTCTCCTACCGGGGTGGGTTTGAGGACTTGAAGGTTGGTTTGGGTGTTGAGCCGATCTCCGGGATTCTTCTTTCCGGAGCAGTCACTCAGCCCCTTGCCGGTGACGGCGAGCTTTCTTGGGTAGGCGCGGCCGAGTTTGCCCTAGGTTATGTTAAGCTGGGTGCAACCTACAACTCCGAAGATGCTCTAGTGGTATCGTTGGGAGCCTCGTTCCCACGCTATCCCGGCATTCGATTAAAGAGGCCCGGACCCAAGGTCGTGGCCTGGGTGCCCAAGGGACGTCCTGAGGAGCCTGCGCCGCCTGTATTCAAGTTCGCCTTCATCTCATTCGGCCCGTCGAAATCCAAAACCTTCTACGATCTTCTTACAGAGATTCGTGATCTGGGCGAACACAAGGACGTCGAGGGTGTTCTTTTAGACTTCCGCGGCGCCAGTTACTCACTATATCAGGCAGAGGAGATTCGCAACGAACTGGCTCAACTGAAAGAGGGAGGGCTCAAGATCGTGGCCTTTGCAGAAGGCTACGGCATCGGTTCATACTATCTCGCATCTGTGGCGGATAAGATATGGATGGTCCCTACCGGAGAGGTTTCTTTCGTAGGTGGCTACGCACGAACCCTGCACATCAAAGGCACCCTGGACAAGCTGGGAATCGAGCCCGATTTCTACCGGGTGGGTGAGTACAAATCTGCCTACGAGCTATTTGAGTTTTCCCAGCCCTCGGATGAGGATAAGGAACAGCTTGAGGCCTACCTTGCTTCACTGTACGATGAGATGCTGGGTGCGATCGGGCGAGACAGGGATATCTCTCGCGCCGAGTTCGAGAAGTTCATGAACGAGCGTATCATGGTCTCTGGAGACACCGCCAAGATGCTCGGTCTGGTGGACGGCCTGTGCCTGGCCCTTGATCTTGATAGCATCGTAAAGATCGAGTTCGGCGACAACGCTGAACGCATCAAGCTTGCCGATCTCAAAAAGAGACCCAAGGAGATCGGAAGGGCGTGGGTTGAGTCAAGAAAAAAGAGCACCCTCACCAAGCAAGACAAGATAGCGCTCGTGGTCGCGGAGGGCGACATCGTCACAGGCGAGAGCGGCTCAAACCCGATACCTATTCCTCTGATAGGCGGCAAGTACATGGGTTCAACCACGATCTCCGAGGCCCTTGATAAGGTAAAAACCGACAAGCAGATTAAAGCGGTTGTTTTCCGCATCAACTCAGGCGGCGGGTCCGCACTTGCCTCAGAGATCATAAGCCGCGCGCTTACAGAGCTTGCAGCGGAAAAGCCGGTTATCGTTTCAATGGCCGGTGCTGCGGCATCGGGCGGTTACTACATTGCCGCTCCCGCGGATAAGATCTTTGCCGACGCGACAACGGTTACCGGCTCTATAGGCATCCTGGGCGGCAAGTTCGTGACCAAGGGTTTGAACGAGAAGCTGGGCATCAACCGTGAAACCATAAAGCTTTATCCGCACGCCGACATGTTCAGTCCCGACCGTCCGTTTGACGAAGAAGAAGCGGCCCTCATGCAGCGGATGATGGATGAAGGCTACGCCGAGTTCGTGGGCCGCGTTGCCGAAGGCCGGGGCATGACCTTCGATGAGGTAGATTCGGTTGCACGCGGACGAATCTGGTCAGGCCCTGATGGCGTTAAAGTCGGTCTTGCAGACGAGGTTGGCGGGCTCATGGACGCGCTTGAAGAGGCCCGCAGGATGGCCGGGTTGCCTGAAGACTGCAATGTAGTCATCTATCCCAAGCCCGAACCCATGATCGACATTGAGGAGGTCTTGGACGAAACCTCGATTCTTAATCTTAAGATGCTCCCTTCCTGGCTCTCCGAGAACCTTCTTTACCTCATGCCCTACCAGATCGAGGTGCCTATACGTTAGAGTCCGCTTTGGATTCTGAGACAAACAGAAGGGGGAGATCGTTCGATCTCCCCGGGGGTTGAATCCCTTTAAGGATCACCTGACATAGATGATCTTTACAGATTCGGCATTGGTTTCCAGGAGCCGGGCGAAGTAGACGCCTGCCGGAACCAGCTCTCCCGGCTGCCATGTGGCCTCGTACACATCGCCCTTGATCTCAGGCTCAAGCACCGCGACCATTCTGCCTGCCGCATCGAAGATGCCGATTCTTACCTCGGTGTCTTCAGGGATGGTAACGCTGAATATGACGTGATCGCTGAAGCAGGAGGCACGAACGGTGAGATTCAACGATACGGGATTGGGTAGACCGGATTCCTCAATTCCTAAAGTAAAGCCTTCGATAATCGTAAGGCAGGTATCCACGGGTGTTGCGCTGTAACGCTCCCGGAGTCCTGAAGGCCAGCGGATTACAACGGAGTCTATCTCCTCATGTGCGCCCAGCCCGAAGTGAAGGAAGTGATTGAAGGGCGAGCCGTATCCGTTGCCTGCCGAAGGCGCCAGCTCACGCATCACCGTTAGGTCGCCGGCCCGGACGGTAACCCTTGCTCCTATTGCAGAGAAGTTGCTTTTCTCGCCCATTGCACGCAGGCCGCTGGTGTCGCCTTGAAGGTTCAGTAAAAGCCAGTGATTGTCGTTTCCCGCGTCGGAGATAAAGAATTTTTTGCCCTCAGAGTGCGGGATGTAGGCGTCGAGGAATCCGTCGCCGTTGATGTCTCCCCACAATGAGTAACTCGTGCCTTTCCACGTCTTGATGCCTGTGGCCGCCGATACGTCGGTGAACTTGTTGTCCCCGTCGTTGCGATAAAGCCAGCTCTGTTGCCCCGGACTTCCGTAAAGGTTCACCCAGTAAAGGTCAAGGTCCCCGTCCGAGTCATAGTCGGCCCAGGCCGGCGCCGAACCGATCTCCGCGTTGTAGATGCCGCTTTCCCAGATGTAGTCGGTGAACGCCCATCCGGGCGGGCCGTCGTTGGCCCAGAGATGGTTGGTTGAGTCTCCAGGGTAGCCGGGGTGGTGGGTGATGGGTGTAAATAGATCGAGGTAGCCGTCGTTGTTATAATCGCCCCAGCACGCCCCGATGTTGTGTCCCTTGGAGAAGAGGGTTCCCTCACCGATTACGCCTTTCTCCTCGGCCACGTCGGTGAACGTTCCGTCGCCTTGGTTTTGCCAAAGGATGTTTCGCTGAAGCCGATACACAGATACGAAGATATCCACCTCACCGTCGTTGTCGAAGTCTCCAACGCTTATTCCCCTTGAACATAGAGCCCGGATGGTCACTCCCGCTTGCACGGAAACGTCGCTAAAGGTTCCGTCGCCTTGGTTGTGATACAGGTAATCCGGGTGTCCAACGGCGGAGTTGACCGGGAATTCGTAGCTTGAGACGTAGAAGTCCAGCCAGCCGTCCGAGTCGTAGTCAAGCCAGGCAACGTCCACCAGATCGCGGTTCAGGATCGTATCGGTGAGTCCTGCCCCCAGGCTCACGTCCTCAACACCGTAATCCGGCGGCCCCTGGTTGCGGTACAGGAGGATAAAACACGTATCCAGTGAGTCACTTACGGAGATACGCCGTGTGGTCAGTATATCAGGGTAGCCGTCGTTGTCGTAGTCGCCGAAACAGACCACACGACCGCCTCCCCAACGGCTTTCAGGAAGCTTGGTGAAGTTTCCGTAGCCGTCGTTGATGTAGGCGTATCCGGCCCAGAAGTCAAGGATGCCGTCGGAGTTGTAATCAACAAAGCTCGGCGAGCCGGCGATCTCATCCACGCCCAAGGTCGCAATATCGACCTCTGTGAAGTGAATCTCGGCTGCTGCCGGAACGCTCAAGGCTAAAACGCCCAGAATAATCAGACTTCTCATGGTTCCTCCTTATCAATCGAGAATTGACGTGTTAATTCCACAAACTTTAACCGCAGAAAGGGAATCTGTCAAGTATTTCGGATTTCTTGACATTGCCAAATCCATCATTAGGATTGAGTCTAAAAGAGATTAAGGAGGCACCTGATGCGCGAGTTGCAGAAGTATCTTGAGGAGATAGCCGAGTGGTTGCAGGAGGCGTTTTCGGTATGCGTTGTCGGCGATGATGGGTTGGTGCTTGCCTGCAAGACCCGAGAGGGCGGCGAGAACGTCGAGCTCACGAGCGCAGTGCTAACCGATGTCATGCGCAGTATCTCAAGGATCGTTGACGAAGTAAAGAAAGGGAGGCTGGTGGACAACCTTCTATCCACGGTGGATGCTCACTTCCTTACCAAACAGCTTGATGATGAGGGCAAGGCGTTTTTGGCGATAGGCGTGCCCCGCGGCTCAAATCTGGGTGCCGTCCGTTACGTAAGCAAGGTCTACGCGGATAAGCTGAAAGCGGCGCTGCCTGAGGCGTAGAGGTCTGCCTGCGTTTTGTGCAGCCTTGCGATGCAACGTCCGCGGGGTTCACTTGTATCTTCTGGTGAGACACTATTTGGGAGCGCTTCGATCTGTAAAGTCTTTTCTCAGCGATCAATCTTTTTTAAGATTTACGACCTGTGTTCCGGGGTTAAATTCTAGTTATTATCTCGGGATGATCCCATCTGGACCCATGGAGTCGGGTGGGGTTTCCCAAAAATTAGCCTCCTCCTTTCTTCTTTTTCCCCGGGTTGGGATAAACTTATTAAGCTCATAATCGGACACACACTTGCGTTCGTTTTCGTTCAGGTATTCGTAGAGTTCAGCCATATGATCCTGTAGCTCATTACGGTTGAGTCCAGCCTGGACCGCTTCGTACAGCTGTTCCAACGCTTGCCTATAGGCTATAATCTTGTCGTCAAGCGGCATGTCGTAAGGGATGTTGTTGATTACCCCGGCGCCGTCAAGCAGTCGTATATCAAATCCCTTGGAGAACGTCCACTTGTTGAACTCGATCAAGACGCGATCCTTTACACGAGACTTGAGGCGAGTATCTATCAGGTGATAGAGCACTTCAGCGGTTTTACGAAAGACGGTCCGTAGTATTGCAGAGCCTTCGTCTTCGGTTGTGATAAGCCCCTGGCTTTTCAGTGCAGCTATGGTTATGGCTACCTTGGTCTTGGGTTGTGCAAGCAGACGTGCGATCTCGGCAAATGAGCGGCGTCCATTGATATGGGAGGCTATGGCCCATTCCAGGGCATTGAAGTTGAATTCCTTCTCGGAGTTAGGGTCCACCGATGCAAGAACCAGCGCCGCATCCTCGAAGGGCAGCTCTTTGCATGCGGCATCCCACTGTGTCGCCTGCTTCGAGGCCGCCATAAGAAGGTCGGTTAAGGACTTGGTGATGCGTTGCTCAACCGGGACCTTTTCCTCGTGGAATTCGAAGTTGCCGGCGACGAGTATGAAGAGTTCTATAAACGCCTCGTCTCCTGTCAGCTTGCCCATCTGGCAGTCGAGCAACTCCCCTTTAGAAAAGAAAAGCGAGCCTTCGGCGGCTCCCGTGATATCGAGCCGACCTGTTTTGCGGCTCATGGTCAAAAGCTGGATTATATCCAGGAATCCTTGTCGTTCTATCTTGCCTTCAAGCATCCAATCCAAGCTCCCGGCTTAGAAGGTTCCTGGCCGGTGTGAGGTAAGAATCCTTTATAAGCACGCTTATAGCGGTAAATGAGGTGCTGATCATATCGATGTTTATGGCTTCCTGGGCCAGTATAGAGAATATCTTGCCAGCGATCCCCGGCTCGTGCGCAAGATTCTTTCCGTAAACCGTCAAGATACCCCTTCCTTTTTCTATCACGAACTCGCTTCTCTTTAGAACATCAAGGCTCTCGAGGTGCGCCACCGCCTCTTTTACCTGTGATTCGTTTAATGCGAAAGAGATCTCAGCCGATCCACCTGATACACTGCTTTCGGATATCATCTCTATGTTGAAGCCTGCTTTACCCAGCTGCGAGAAGAGTTCGCCCGCGATACCGGGTTTGTCCGGGACGGATTTGGCAATAACCATTGCCACGCGGCGTTTGGTTTCAATCAACTCAACGGGCCCAGCCATATCTTCCTCCATGTAAGTATATAGAGCTGCCTCGGCTTGTCAACGCCAAAACACGAGGGTCTTCTTACTCCATACGTTCCCCAGTCCAGAACTCGCAGATCTGACCTTGATCGTTCATAAGGAACGACTCCACAGGTCCCCATCTGAGCCATACCGTCCTGCCTACCAGCTGCCTTGTCCAGAAGCATGTGGTTTTTGATTCAAGAACCCACTTTTCGTCGTTTTGCCGGACGACGATAAGTTTGAATCCGAACTCGTCCTCTGTGAGGGTGGCCTGTTCCCACTTGCCAGGATAGCCCGTTTGAACGTCATTCTGGTCTGGCTGTTGGGTTTTCGTGGTTGCCATGCAACCTGTTGCGATGAAAACCACTACGATCGCGGCACAGAGCCGCAGGAACCTTTTCATGTCTCCCTCCAATGTTGGAAACAATATACCACTCCAGGTAGGTTTGTCAAGCGAGAGGGACTTGCTCGTTGATCGAGTACACCTACATGGTGGAACAGTCAGGCTTTTAGGATTGAGAATATTAAGGCCTAAGCTGCTATTTCTTGATTTCTTTGATCCCACTGAATTCCTTTTACTAAGGGGGAACTAAAGGGGGATTACCACCCTACGTCGTTGCTGTGCAACGCCGCTTAACTAATTCCCCTCACCTGGTTGGAAGGAACTGAGGGGAGTGGGCAATTTTGATTGTCGAGGGAAAGGAAGCCTACTCCAACCACGGGAGAATCCTCGATCTAATTGGTGTCTTGATATCGACGGCTAACGGCAGTTAAGTTCGGCAAGAAGATCCTTCAGTATCCCCGCTGCCCTGATGCGGTCGGAAGGAAAACAGGTAAACGTCTTCACGTCCGGCATATTCTCTTCAAGTGGAATTTCGTAATGGACAGGGTCGGTGTTGACCAGTATTGCCGGGCCCTTTACATCCTCACGCAGGAGGGAAAACGCGTAGTTCAGGTTACTTATATCTTTCTCGGAACCGGCGCCGCCCAGAAGGATCATCCCCTCTACCTTGGGGGCAAATGCCTGCCATATCTTGGCAAAGCGGGGGTCCGCCGGAATCCCATACAAGTTGACACTGTAAGGTCCCGACTTAACCTTGCCGAAGTTCAACAGCGGGAGCCCATTTTCTTCCTCCATATTATTTTCGCCCAGGAGTGACTGAATGAACGCGTTGCGCGTCCTGCGGTCGGCGCCTATGATCATAAGGTTGAAAATCCTCTTCGTTCGCAACCGCGCCCTGGCGTTTGCCATAAAACCTCCTCCACTAAGTTTAGATTCTCTCAACGTCTCCAGTATACGAAAGCAAGAATGTCAAACACCGGCTAATTCACTCGACATCGATTTTAATCCAGGCTTTGCCATCCTCCGATAGTAGATCACCGATGCTCTCCTCTTTCTGGAAGTGAAGTATAGGGCGGATTTCGAACAAGTCAAGGTGGCGACGTTGCTTCCCTATCCTTTGAGTGATTTATTTGCTGCCTACAGGTAGTTGGAGAATGTTGTCGGACATGATCATCCCGGAGATATTTTAAAAGCCCCCTATCTCCCTCAAGGAGATAGGGGGTAGGCTATTGACTTAATGCTTTTTAATCGATTCTCAGTTTTTTCTCCCCGGACATAAGTCCCCATGACTGGAGGGCTTCGGAATAATAGATCTCCAGGTAGTAGGAATCAACAGCATCGTATCCTTCAAAAGGCACCACAACCACGTAGTAGGTCTCGGAAGCCGACCCCTCGAATTCTATCCATTCGCTCTCAGTGTATTCATTTTCGGAGGCGTCTATTAGATCGTAGTTGGAGTCACACAGGTAGAGATCGTAGTCTTCGGGCAGGTCGTAGAGATCGATCCATATCCAGCCGTCGCTTGCGGGAACAAAGTAGTAGAAGTCTTCATCGTCCGGGGTTGATATCCATGACTCGTAGGTCGTTTCAAAATCCAGTGGGCCGTAGGCCTCATCAAAGAAGTCGTTCGGTTCGTAAGAGTCTTTGGCTTGGGCGGTGTCGTAGTCTACCTTCAGGAGATAGGAGTCCGTAGAGTCTGCAGGAGCGCATTGAAAGACCACCACATAGTAGATATCCGATTCAGTAACAAAGCAGGAGATCGACTCATCAGTGATTCCGTAGTTGCTGGACCAATCAAGCTCCTCCTGATTCGCATCAAAGAGTACCAGGTCGTAGTCTGCAGGCAGGCTGTAGAGATCTATCTTGACCCTACCACTGTCGTCCGGGATGAAGTAGTAGAAGTCGTAGTAGTCCTCCAGGTTCCAGATCCACGATTCATAGACGGCTCCAAACTCCAAAGGGCCATAAGCCGCGCTGAAGAAGTCGTTCGGTTCGTAGGAATCACCCATTGTGGTGGAAAAGGACCAGATCGGCCCGGCAGCGGTATCGCCTTGCTCGTCCTGGGCAACGATCATCCAGTAGTAGGTGGTGTTGGAGTCAAGATCGCTGATCTCGCAGTATTTTTCTATGAGGTTGACCTCTTTAAGGGGCGGGGGGGTTGTGGTTCCCAGGTAAACGTCATAATAGGGAAGCTCAGGATCGGGATCCCCTCCGCTCCAGCTAAGCGTCAGGCTCCTCGGCTGGCCACTAGCACCGTCGCTCGGCCAAGGGTTTGACGGAACCAACGGCGGGTTGTTGCCTGTGCAGCCTAAGGATAGAAGTAGTCCCCCTAAAAGAAAGATAGATGCCACCACTAGCGGCAGCTTTTTGGATAGTCCCATTACTCCTCCTTGGTTGGTTTGCAACGAGTGCGGCTGCTTCTCAATCTTCAGAAGAAACATCCGATCCATCAATACTATCCAGTTTTTGGAGCCTTGTCAAGGGGTTGGTTCGGTTGCGGTATGATTTTAAAAGTTGACACCTCTCAAACTCTCGGTATGATTTAGCAAACAAGAAAACCCGGAGGTTGATCGTGAAGAAGTTTCTTTATATGGCGTGTCTTTTAGCCGTTCCCCTTACGTTACTCGGTTGCACCCCGCGGTTGATCCGCGATGGTGATGCGGCTCTAGAAAAGGGTGACTATGCCAAAGCCGCCGAGCTGTACAAGGGATACACAGAGAAGAAGCCCCAGAAGCCCGAGCCATTCAACCGCATGGGGCTTTGCTATGACGCGCTTTCCGACTACGAGGCCGCAGCCGCCGCCTTTAGTAAGGCGATAGGGCTTAGCCCGAAGGACGCGGTCTACTACCACAATCGCGCCACCACCTACATGCATATGGGGGCATTAGATCAGGCAAGGCTGGACTTCGAGCAGGCTATAAGGCTCGATTCGACAAGGGCCGACTACTACAACAACCTGGGCAACGTCTACTTCAAGAAGGAGAACTACAACCAGGCTCGTTTGATATACGAGAAGGCTCGTGAGTTAGATCCCATGAACCCGGAGATATACCTCAACCTTGCCTTATGTGCGGACTATGAAGGGGCAACCGAGGAGGCCTTGGGGTTCTACGATCAGGCCTTAGAGCTTGATTCCAACTCGGCCCTGGCCTACAACAACAGAGGTGCCCTGTATGCGGATGCAGATCGTCTCGAGGAAGCCGTAGCCGACTATACACATGCGATTGAGCTGAGACCGGACTACGCCCTGGCTTACAACAATCGCGGCACCGCCTACTACAGAATGGGTAATCTGATCAGAGCAGAGGCCGATTATACCAAGGCGTTGCTCCTCGATCCAGGGCTTACCCGCGCCTATCTGAATCGGGGAAGGGTATACCTTGACCAGGCCGAATACAGCGCCGCGCTTGACGACTACAAAAAAGCCCTAAAGAGGGATCCTGAAAGCGAGCTTGCCCGCTCCAGGATCGCCGAGGCCTATCTTGAGCGCGGTAAGATACGTCTTGAGCAAGGCCAGATGGATGCCGCACGCAGCGACTTTGAAGCCGTGCTTGAGGTTGATCCTGACGGGTCCTTTTCTTCAGCGGCCCGCACCTATCTCAAGAACCTGCGCGCCGAGGCTGAAGAATCTCTAGAATAGCTCATGCGTAGCCACCGATTGAATCTGGGGGAGACCTTAAGGAGGAATCGGTGGCTATTTCTGCTTCTGGCTCTCTCGCTGGCGATCCACTTCCTCCTACTTATCCCTGCACTCAAAGATTCCTCAAGGCTATTTGTCTGGCCGGATAGTGTGTGCTATGAACGCCTGGCGCTTAACATGCTTCAGGGTAACGGTTACTCCCTGGCTCAAGCCTCTCCTTACGAACCGAACTCGACCATGGTCCCTGGCTATCCACTTTTTATAGCCGGTATCTATGCAGTATTCGGACAATCGCCCTATGCTGTTGTGATAATCCAAGCTATCTTGAGCCTTGCGCTTATCGCAGGGCTGATGTGGTGTGGAATTCGGCAGTTCTCCAAGAAGGCGGGTATCATTGCAGGCATCCTGCTTCTACTTAATCTGTGCCTTGCCTTTTATTCTACCCAGATCATGACTGATATCCTTTTCCTTGTATTTCTTCTCCCTGGTTTGTGGTTGGTGCTTCGTCTTTTTGAAGGTCGCCGTCCTGTATACTCCGGTCTTGGTGCAGGCCTGCTTTTAGGGTTAGGCGCTCTTACACGACCCATTGGACTATACTTCCCTCTTATCCTCGCCTTTCTTTTCTTCATCAAACCCTTCGGTAAGCCTGGCCGATCTCGTTTGTTCGGCTACGGGGCGCTGCTTCTGGTCTGCATCGCGGTTGTCTCTCCCTGGTTTATTCGAAATCGGGTAGTATTCGGGCACTTCTTCTTCTCTACCGTTCAGTCCTTTAACCTGTCGCATATTCATGCCGCCCCGATAAAAGCCAGTATTGAAGGCAAGACCGTCTATGAGGCAGAAGCCGATCTGGAGCGGGCCGCCTTTGCAAGATACGGCGAGCCGTGCAATGAGGCGGAGGGGTTCATCTTTACCGGGCGGGAAGCCGTGCGCTACATCCTGAAGCATCCCGGTCGATACACAGTGCTCTACGCCGCAGGTGTGGCCAAAACCCTGCTCCCCTTGGGCTTTGCCGAGTTCCTGCTTTTTTACGCTTCCCCTGAGCAAGGGATCAGAAACCTTACTCCCCCCGTCCAAAAGGCTATTCTGAAGGGTGATGTGGGGGAGGCGCTAAGGGTGATCTGGCAGGAACGTATAGCACCTACCGGCTGGGTGTTTGTTGTCTACGTGCTGGGGTTGCTATTCAATATCTTCATTATCGTACTGGCGATAAAGGGATTCGTTAAGAAAAGCTTCAAGGTATCTTTTAACCTCCTCGCTTTCCTGACGGCGCTGTATTTTTTAGGCGTTACCGGCCCGGCAGGACAGCCTCGCCACTTCCTGCCCTTGTTGCCGCTTGCAGCGCTTCTTGCCGCACACGGATTGGCATCCGGCAATCTTAAGAAGACAAACACGCTACGTCGGCTATGAGTAGGGTATGTTGCCTCTGTGTGCTGGGCGCAGGCACCGCCGGGCTGGGTGCGGCCTACCTTGCGGCTAAAGCAGGGGCGTCTGCACAAGTTCTTGAAAGGCGCAATATCCCGGGCGGACTCGCCCTTACCCGCCGCACACCCGACGGATACTACCACGACCTTGGCGGGCACCGCTACTACAGCCCCTCGCGCTATCTTGCAGTGTTCCTAAAGAAGCTTCTGGGTGAGGAATTGATCATGACCCCGCGCAAGAGCCGTTTCTACCTCGACGGGAAGTTCTTCGATTATCCTGTTCGGTTGTCAGACGTTGCCCGCAAGCTTCCCGTAACACACTCTTTCAAGATGCTCACCGATTACCTGATCGAAAAGGTACGAGGTATCAGAGACAGGAAAGAGGAGTCCTTTGAGGATTGGGTTACCCACCGGTTCGGCCGCGCGCTATACGAGTTCAACTTCGAAAACTACACCCGGAAGGTGTGGGGGATGGAGCCTTCCAGCTTGTCTTCGGATTGGGCTGCCCTGCGTATTAAAGGACTGTCTCTCGGAAAGATCGTAAAGGAATTCTTCGTTCGCCAGAGCGATATCGCCACCCTGGTTGACCGCTTCCTGTACCCGCGGCACGGCATCGGACAGATCGCTCGTTATCTGGAAAGGGGGGTAAAAAAGCGTGGAGGAGGGGTTCATCTTAGCCAGGAGGTTTTTAAGGTTCAACACGACGGCAAGCGCATCACGAGAATCATCAGCCGAGACCCCAAAGGCAGAAGAAAATCCATCAGACCCGAATGGGTTGCCTCATCAATAGACCTTGATCTTTTTCTGAAGGCCCTCGATCCCGCACCTCCCCCAGAGGTCCTTGCAGCAGCCTCTAAGCTGCGATACCGCGACCTGGTGATACTGTTCATCCGCATCAACGCGTCCAACGTTACCGATGATTCATGGATATACTTCCCTGATGAGAGGGTTCCGTTCGGTCGCTGGCACGAACCTAAGAACTGGAGTCCAGCGATGGTTCCTGACGGAAGGCACTCATCACTGGTGGTTGAATTCTTTGCAAACGAGGGTGATCGGTTCTGGAACGCTTCAACCGACGAGCTTCTGGATATGACCCTGAGCACCGCTCGCCGGTTGGAACTCCTGGAGGGTTCTGAGATCGGCGAAGCCGAAAAGTTGCTCGTGCCGCATGCCTATCCCATATGGAACGTAGGCTACCGGAGACCGCTGGAGTTGATACTCGATTATTTAGATCGGTTCAAAAATCTCTCAGTTATAGGCCGTAACGGCAGGTTCTACTACTGCACCATAGATGAATCCCTTATCTCAGGTTTTGCCGCCTCGGCGGGCTTCCTTGAGGGCAAGAGAGCCGGGCCTGAGCCTTTACCGATAGAGATTCCGGATAACGCACTCGGCTACCTTGATCTTTCACCCGCTGATCTTGAGGAGGTCTCTCAGGAGAGATACTGGTCGCGCAACGACTAGCACCCCAGAAGAATACTCCGTTCCATTTTTGGAACCCCTTAATGCTCCATTTACGCTTTGAGCAAAAGGAGCATTATCTACAGATGGAGCAGTTGCTTGATGAACAGGTAGAACACCCACTTCCCCCGGAGGAAGTCCGGGCTTTCTCGACCGCGCCTGCTATACCGAATACCGACAATAACCTCTCAAGATTGCGAGACTTGCATTTCGGACAACTTGCCTCATCCGATTTCTTCAGGATCAGAAACTCGAAGGTGTTGCCGCAGTCGCGGCATCGAAACTCTCTTACAGGCATATTCTAGATTATAGATTTTATTCGGATGGAGTTAAGGTATAGGGATTTTGAAAGACGCAAAGGTTTTATTCTTTGGGCAGACGGGCGATTACCTCTATGCGGCCGTGATGGTGCGGCTCGCCGTGGCCTATGTCCATCTCGTAGCCTTCTTTGAAGGCGATCTCCTCAAGGCCCCCCAGAAGCGCCTTGACTTCCTCCGGGATGAAGTAGTGCATGGTCATCTTGCGTTTGGGCACGAAGAAGGTGCGTTCCTCGATCTCCTCAAACTTTTCCTTACACAGAGCGTATCCTGGGTCATGGGTAGAAAACACCCCAAGGTAGATGAACCCGCCGGGAAGGAGCCCTCGAATGGCCATCTTGACTACTCCGTCGCGTTCGCCGCGTCTTAAAAACATCAACACCCAGGCGATTACGGCGAGCGAGTAGCGTTTGGGCAGAATAGTCAGTGTGGTGACTTCGTTCCTTATCGCCCTGATAGGCAGATTTCGCTCCCGGGCTGCGGTCATAAGTTCTGCTACTGATTCGGTGCCGCGGTCAAACGCATCCACCTCAAAGCCGTGCTCGGCGAGGAAGATCGAGTTGCGACCGTTGCCCGCGCCCAGATCGAGCGCTACCCCCCGTGGAATGATGGGAAGATACTGCAGCAGGAAGAGATCAGGGATGGCTCTTTTTTGCCTGCCGGCTTGAGGGTCGGGATCAGTTCCGCTTGCCGTATCACTCATGGGGCATCCTATTCAAAAAACGGGCGTAGTCAAGTGCTTTGCCCCCAAAAGCTTGCCGGATCACAGTAGATTCTCTCTTGACAAGAGCCGGTTTTTGTTTAGAGTAAATTGAAGGGGAGCACACGATCTCCGCCGGACAGTCGTTTAGCTTACGCCAACCGGCTGGTTACAGGTAAGATAAGAATCGAGGCAACTTAGAATTAAAGACAAGGAGGATCCAATGGCCGAAGAAGGAAAGACCTACGTCTGCAACATCTGCGGACAGGAGGTGAAGGTTACCAAGGCGGGAGCCGGAACCCTCGTCTGCTGCGGCCAGGATATGGAGCCCAAAGAAGGCCCGTAACACCCGTAATACGCCCGTAACACACCCGTAACACACTCATCCTAAACGGTTGGATGTCGCAAAACGGGACTGAACTTGCAGGAAATAGTCGAGTAAATTAAAGGAGGTAAAGTGGGCATCAAGTTCTCAGGATACGAGATTGGGGAGATGGCCGTTCAGATAGAACGCAACGGCAAGGCGTTCTACTCCGAGCTTGCCAGAAAATCCAACGATGCTGATATGCGAACCTTCTTCAAGTACCTGGCGGATCAGGAAGATGCTCATCTCGAGCGGTTCAAGGGGCTGCGCGACAGGCTCTCAAAAGAGGGCTACGTTGCTCCCTACGACTGGGACGAGGCGCGCGACTACCTCGCGGCCCTGGTTTCCAAAGAAGTCTTTACCGACGAGAACGTGGGAGCCAGGATCGCAGAGGAAGCCGCGGACGAACGCGCTGCATTCGAGGCCGCCATCGGTCTTGAAAAGGATTCGCTTCTCTTCTACCACGAGATGATGCGGTTCGTGAATAAACAAGATCATCCCCTTATCGAGGCAATCGCCGAGGAGGAACGCAAGCACATCGCCGATCTTTCAGAGAAGCGCAAGGAGCGCGGCATTTAGACACCCCAAATCAAGTGCTCCTTTTTGCTAACGCAAAAAGATCGCAGGATAACAATCTGTAAGGCCGGTTTTCGACTGGCCTTCGGTTTTTGTCTCCCAACCTCTCATCCAGTAAGGATACGCCTGCGTGGGGCATAATTATATGTAGCCTCTGCCTTTTCTGTCATCGCGAGCCGCCGAAGGCGGCGCGGCGATCTCATATACCGGACGCACATGGATTAAAGACGGCCTTAGAACGTTCTCGAGTCATGCGGAAGGGTGATAAACACTAGTGGTAAATTCTCGAATTCTGCTACATATGAGATTGCCACGATTTTGCTTCGCAAAATCTCGCAATGACTGAGGGTTTCAGTGGTCTTCCCTAAAAGATGTAGGGGCACGGCATGCCGTGCCCCTAACTTTTCCACCCCACGAAGCTGCGAAGTAACGGTGCGGGGTGAAATTATTTCCCAACAACCTGCATTGAGTCCACTAGCACGTACGGATAGAAGCCGCCGTGGCCTTGCTCGATCTCCTTGGAGATGGCGCGCACATGCTTGAACTCCTCGTAGATGTTCCCTGAGAGCATGGTCCCTTCAAGGCGGCCTGTAACCTGGCCTTTCTCGATCATGAACCCTATTGCCCTTACCGCGATGTGTCCCTGGGAGTAGTTGGAGGAGTGGAAACCCATTCCGCCGGTGAGAAGAATGCCCTCATCCAACGAGGCGATCATCTCGTCGAGGGATGATGAGCCGGGTTCGAGCCACAGGTTTGCGGGCCAGGGGTTGGGCATCGAACTCGTGCCTCCGCCGAACAGCGCCCTCTTGAACCCGTTGCCCGAGGAGCGTGCGCCTAGTTTCGCTCCTGTCCGAAGATCGAGAAGGAAACTCTTGAGCACCCCTTTCTGGACCAGCGCTCGCTTCTCGGTAGGTATGCCTTCGTCGTCGAAACCCCTGGCACCCACGCGAGGCGAATGGGGATCGTCAATCAAGGTGATCTTATCCGAAAGTATCTTTTGATCGTGTTTGTCCATGAGTGGAGAGGTTTTCTTGACCAGCTCCTCGCCTGAGATTCCAGCGCAAAGGGCCAAGGTGAACATGTAAAGAGCCTGAGGTGTCCAGATCACAGGCATACGTTTCGTCTGGGGAGTCTTGGTGTTCTCGGTCCACCGGTAGCGGCGTATGAACTCACGCACTACTTCTTCAGGATACTCGAACGGCGCTATCTCAGTCTTGAAGCGGTAGACCGACATGCCCGCTCCTCTTATGGGTGCGGAGACCACGAAACTCAGGCCGGTTTCCACCTGTTGGGCCCGGGTGCCGCCCGAGGTGGCGATCTGGATATTCTCCTCTTCCTTTTCTACCTTGATGTTGACGGAGATGTCGGGCAGTTCTTTGAGAACGTCGGCTTTGGCCTGCTCGCACATCTCGATCATCTTTTCCGTGGGATAGTCGGAAGTCTCTTGAGAGTAGGGTTTAACCTCGGGGAACTCGGCAGCGACGGAGAAGGAGTATGGTATCTCGTCGCCGTGTTTTGCCGATTCCGCCGCCTGCTCTAAAAGGCTCAGAGGATCATCAAGGGTGGTGGCCGATGCGATGCCCAGCCTGCCACCCCTCTTTACCCGCATCATCACGCCTGAGATCCGGTTGGAGGAGATACTCCTTAAATCCCCGTTCCCGTAGCGAACGCTGGTATTTACCTCTTCTTTATAGTATATCTCCGAGTCGTCGAACAGTTCGAGGGATGCGTTGAGCAGTTTCTCTATCATCTTGCACCTCCGAGGGTAACCTTGTTGATCTTGATGTGGGGAGCACCTTTGCCTGATTTTGCATTGAGCTGCATGGGGCCTCCTCCGCCCTTGCCGCAGCCCCCGCGCTCTGAAAATCTTAAATCGTCGCCGATGATGGAGATGTTTTGCAAAGTCTCAAACAACTCGCCGGACATGTTAGCATCGCGAACCAACTCGCCGAGCTTACCGTTCTTTATCTCGTACCCGTACTGTGCGCCGAAGGTGAACTGATCGCCCGAAGTCTGGCCGCCCTTGGCTCCAACAAGGTAGTAGCCGTGATCTATAGAAGAAACCATCTCCTCAAAAGTGGAAGTTCCACTCTCGATAAAGATGTTTGACATGCGCACGATTGGAGTAAACCGGGGTCCGACCGCCCTCATGTTGCCTGAAAGCGGCTCACCGAACTCCGCCGCGGTCTCCCGAGAGTGCATCCTGCCAGCAAGGACGCCGTTCTTGATAAGCTCGGTTCGACGGGTCCGCACTCCTTCATCGTCAACCAGATGTCCACCCGGCACGTTAAGTATCGTGCCGTCGTTTGTTACGTTTAGAATCTCGGAGCCTAACTTTGCGCCGATCTGAAGCTTGGCCAAAAACGCGGGGTTATCCTGAAGACCGTCCGCCTCTGAAAGATGCCCGAACGCCTCGTGGATGAAGACCGCGGCCTCATCAGAATCAAGGATCACCGGGAAGTTGCCTGCAGGCAGTTGATCTGCGGTGGTAAGCTCGGCCGCTATCCTGCCGCGCTCCAGGAAATCTTCCTCTCTACCCAGAAGTTTGCCGTAGTCGTCGGAGCCGCCCACCGAGAGACCGGTCAACTGCACCACTTCGCCTTCCTTGGCGGTGATCTGAAACCCGATGTTTGAAATCAAAAGATCGTACTCGATAGCGGTGCCTTCCGATGAGACGAACCAGCGATGCGAGTACCACTCGGAGTATGATCCGTTGACTACAACCACCTTGGGGACATCCATCAAGAGGTTCCGATAGTGCTTGAGTAGCTCGTGCTTCTCCTCAAGCGGCCAATCGCGTGGATCCTTTTTCGGCGAAACCATGAACTGGCCTCGCAAAGGTTCAGTAGGGGCAAGGGAGAGCTTGGCTTTTCGGTGCGAGCCTGCAATCTGTGAGTCAGCCGCACACTGAGCTAGACCCCGCTCCATATCCTCCATTCTGGAAAAGGAATGGATAGCCTTTCCGCCTTTCGTGTAGCAGCGCACGTGACCGCCTCTGCTGGTGGTTGCCGAAAGCCTGCGTAGCTCACGGTTCTCGTAGGAGATGTTGACGCTCCGGTTATCCTCGTAGCGAACGTCGGTGTAGTCGGCCTTTGAGGAGCCTAAAGCCGCCTCTAGTTCTTCAAGCATATTACCTCGCTTTCGTGGTGTTCAATTATTCTGTAACAATAAGAAAAAATTTATCCATGTCAAGTAAATTGAAGCCACTTGTTTACGTTGATATTAAACCTTATAGGGATGCTTTTAGCCGCAGGTACTTTGAGGAAGTGTGGTCCGTTGAATGCGTTATCTACGTACGGGGATACATGAGTGTCTTTTTGTCCGCTCTCGATTTTTTTAAGACCGGTACTCGGTCGGGTCTGGTAAGCAGGTGATTTTAGGCCTGTTACTTATGATGGACAAAGAAAATTGACTTTTTGTGAAACTTTCACTTGACAAAGGCCGACCTCAGGCTATACTTCAGGTTATGAGAAAAATGACATTTCCGATCCTTTTTGTCTTGGTAAGCGTTCTGGCATGCGGAACGCAGGAAGAGCGCATCCTGGTGCGTGTGGGAGACGAGACGGTCAAGGTGAAGGACTTTCTTGCGGTCTACCGACCACAGTCTTACCCCAGCGAGGAAGCCGAGCTTGAGGCAAAGAAAAAGGCTCTGGACAAACTGATAGAAGAGAAGCTCCTGGTAGCCGAAGCCAGAAATCGCGGATACGAGGAGGATCCGACCATCAAGGAAGGTCTCCAGGACGTTATTGACAGAGCCTTAATCAACACCCTTTACGTGAAAGAGGTCGTTGAGAAGGGCAAGGCTTCGCGTCTGGATGCGAAACGTTTCTACGAGGCGGATAAGATCCTTCTTACGCTGAGTATCATTCATATCGACTCGGACACGTTGGGCTACTTGATCCTGGAGGAGTTCTCAGTTGGTGTGCCGTTCGATACCCTTGCGGTACGTTACTCAAGCCATCCCACTGCTCGCAGCGGTGGTAAGGCAGGTACCATTCCGTTATCCACCTTCTTCGAGGACCCGGCGTTCAGGGAGCTTTCCAGTCTTAAAGAGGGACACACCACCTTACCGATAGAGAATGAATCCGGCGGCTACGACATATACTATCTCGCAGAACGCAGCGAGAAGAAGGATCAGCCGCCCTTCAAGGAGATGGAAGCCTCCATCGTCAAGCAGATCGAGCACATGCGTCAGGGCAAGCTGAGTTACGAGAGTCTGGAGAGGCTGCTTGAAGAAGCAAAGATCGAGTACAATAACGCCGGTCTTGCGCTGCTTTCCAAGCCCAGTTATGCTTTGAGTGAGGCCGAGCTTGCAGTCTGGACCATTAAGGTCGACGGAAAGGTTACAGACAGCGTTGGTTCTATGCTTGAGGTATACAACCGGTTCCCGGAAGGCGTTCCACCTCAACAGCTTCAGGCTTTTGCCGAATACGTAGCTCAGAGGCCGGCGCTTGTCAGTGTTGCCCTCAAACGCAAGCTGGATCGCGATCCGGCCGTCAAGGAAACTATTGATGCCTACATAGCATCCCAGATGCGGAACAGGATATACGCTGAAGAGGTAGCCGCAAAGATCAGGGTCAGCCCTGAGGAGGTGCGCGCTTACTACGATGAACATCCTGACGAGTTCTTTGTTCCTGAAAGGCGCAAACTTTCAATCATCCAAACATCCTCCTACAGCGATATCCAGCAGGCTTCCTCCCTTCTGCGTCAAGGCCAGCCCTTCGAAGAGGTCGCCCGTCGCTTTTCGGACCATCAGTCTGCCAAACGTGGAGGCTCGATAGGCTTCAGGAAAGCGGACGACGTTTCCTTCAAACCCTTCGTGGAACAAGGGTTCAAACTCGCAAAAGGTCAGTACTCAAGATCCTTTGAGGTCCACAATGGCTTCGGGATTGTCAAGGTAGATGACGTTCAACCGGCCTATACCAAGGAGTTCGAGAGCGAAGAGCGTCGTATCGAACGCAGACTGCGAGGAGAGAAGGAAAAAGAAGTTAAGGCAGCGTTTATCGAAGAGCTGCGCGGGAAGATTAAGGTAACCGTTGACGAGGGATTGCTTCTGCTTATAGGCAGGGTGGAAGAGCCGGAGGGCGAGTCGAGTTAAGAGTTTTCGAGGAAATAAACCAATCAGAGTCTTCTGGATAGAGGAGTAGAATTCATGAGGAAGGAATCGGCGAAGAAAAAACCGGTGAAGAACGAGTCAGTAAAGAAGGAACCGGCGAATAAAAAGAAATGGGTGCCGTGGGCCATCGTTATAGGCGCGGTTGTTGTGGTTGTTGTTGTGCTTCTTATATGGCCCCCACCCTTCGTTCAGAGCGTAGTCGGCGGATCCGCAGGCGGTGATGAG
Organism: Caldifarciminota bacterium; assembly: GCA_023128825.1. GTDB lineage: Bacteria > Hydrothermota > Tepidihabitantia > B3-TA06 > B3-TA06 > B3-TA06. The sequence goes on from JAGMDF010000035.1 coordinate 34,723, forward strand.
ACCGATACAAAGATTGTTGCCAGTGTCGGTTCATCCAAGCTTACCCTTAAGGATTACCAGACCCTTGTTACCCTCTACGTTCCGCAGGAGAGCCGGAACCAGGTTGATCCAATGGAGATCATAAACGCCTGGATAGAGCAGGAGATAGTATACCGGGAAGCTAAACGGATGGGGCTTGAGAAGAAGGATACTGTTCGTGTAGCCCTTGATCAGCTCAAATTCGCATACGGGATGAATCGCAAACAGCTTTTAACTCAGGCATGGCTGGCTGAGGCAAGCAAGAATATAACGGTCTCTCAGGATGAACTCAGGGGTTATTTTAATGCCCACAAGGAGGAGTTTCTATACGAGGTTAAGGTTTCTCAGATTGTGGTCGCCGATCCGATAATTGCCTCTCAGATTTACCAGCAGCTTAAGGGGGGTTCCGACTTTCGAAAGCTGGCCGAGCAGCATACGCTTGATCCGCTCAAAGGCGAGCCTAGTTCCTACATCCCCAGGGGATCGGGGCTTCTCACGTTGGCGATGGAGGATGCTGTCTTTGTGCTTGGACCCGGGGAGTTCACCAAACCCCTCATGACCCCTCAGGGACTTAGCATGATCTTTAAACTCATAGACAAGCGAAAGGTTCGTAAGGATATAGCGTTTGAGGAGGTAGCCTCCTACCTTCAGGCTATGCTTTCCAACGAACGGGCTGAGCGGGTTATTGTACAAAAGGTTGATTCCCTCAGGAACGCAGCTCAGTCGGAGATCGAGATCCGTGTAGAGAATCTTTTTTACTAGGGTACTGTGACGGTTTTATTGGCCTTGGCGCTGGTAGCGGGGAGTGCTGACCGGGTGGTTGGTGTGGTAGATGTTGACCCTATCCTTTTAAGCGAGGTTGAGGCGATGGTGACCCTTGGCAGACTTGAGGCTCCGTTCCTGGAAGCCAGCGAAGACTCGCTGAAGCTTGTATTGCTGGATCGTCTTATCGCTCAGAAGCTCATCTTTAAGAAGGCCGCACTTGACTCGACGATAGAGATTGACCGCGAGGAGATAGCTAAAGGCGTCGAGCGTCAATTGCAAGCCTTTTACGCACAGCTTGATTCATTCCCCGAGACTCGAGCCGAGTTACAAGAGGCCGGATTGACTCGTGATCGCCTGCGCCAGTTGCTTATGAATCAGGGGCGGTTTCAGGCTATTATCCAGCAGATGTTTGTCTCCCGGGGTAAGATACAACCCTACGTCTCGCCTAACGAGGTCAGGGAATACTACGAGCGGCACAAGGATTCCATAGCGGTGGTTCCCGGCTACATCAGTATGGCTCACATCGCCTTCAGCATAAGACCTTCGGCGGCAGAACAGGCCCGCATAGAAAGGAAGATTCTGGAGATTATGGATATCCTTTCCCGTGGCGGCGATTTCGATGTCCTGGCCGAATCGTTCTCAGAGGATCCCCGCACCCGATCGCGAGGTGGCTCGCTTGGTTGGGTAAAGCGTGGGGATCTTTTGCCCGAGATAGATTCGGTTATCTTCTCACTGCCTGCAGGTCGTGTTTCGCCTCCGGTTCCCTCCCGCGAGGGTTACCACCTTTTTCTCGTTGAAGCCCGTTCAGGGGATAAGGTCTATGTACGGCACATACTCTTCAAGCAGCACGTAACCAGGCAAGATACCCTTCGGGTTCTCGAGCTTGCAGACAAGATAAGGGAGGAGATAGTTTCAGGCGAGTTGACCTTTGCCGAGGCGGCACGAACCTACTCCGAGGACTTTACCACAAGCGAACAGGGCGGCTTTATTGGTGAGGTTCCGCTGGCCGCCCTTACCCCTCCTTTTGATTCGGTTGCCGCGACCGTTGATTCAGGCGAGGTAAGCAAACCCTTCGTCTCGGATATGGGCGTTCATCTTTTGTATGCTGCGGATAAGCACGAGGAGAGCGTGCTTTCCTTTGATGAGATGCAGGTGGAAATTCGTAACTACCTTGCTGCGTTAAAGCAGGAGGAGTGGCTTGAGGATTTGATTGCCGAGGCTCAAGAGGAGTTCTATGTCGAAAAAAGGCTCTAAGTCGTCCTTGCCCGTAGGCGCGATAGGTACGGAGGAGTTACGCCGGCTGGTAAAAGTTACCGGCAAGCTGCTTTCCACCATAGATTTCGATCGTCTCCTTGAAATCATCCTGGAGTCGGCTAAATCCCTGACCCAATCGGGTGCTTCATCCCTTTTGCTTCTCGATGAGAAGGTGGGTAAGCTGCGTTTCGCGGTGGCTACGGGGGCGGCCAAGGCCTCACTCGGGTCTCTTTACGTTCCCTTGGGCGAGGAGAGCATCGCTGGTTATGTGGCCCTGCACGGTGAACCCCTGGTGGTGAACGACGTAAAGAAGGACGGTCGCTGGTATTCAGGAGTAGATGAGGTTACCTCCTTTGAGACTCGTTCGATTCTCGGCGTGCCGTTGAAGCTTGAAAACCGTACTGTAGGGGTCATCGAGGTGCTCAATAAGGGGGGGGGAGCCGGGTTCACGAGAGAAGACATCAAGCTTATGGAGCTTCTCGCCGGTCAGGCGGTCCAGGTTCTGCACAATGCCCAGGAGTACATGGAGCTTCGAGCCTCCAAGCAGGCGATCGAGGCGGCACAGGAACTGAGATACAAAATCGTAGGTCGTGCTCCCAAATTGCTGGAAGCGATTGATCTTGCAAAGCGAGTGGCTTCCTCGAACACAACGGTTATAATAACAGGGGAAAGCGGAACGGGTAAGGAACTACTGGCACGCTACATACATCTTGAGAGTCCGCGTAGGGACGGCCCTTTCCTGGTGGTCAACTGCGCAGCCATTCCTACAACCCTTATAGAATCGGAGCTCTTCGGCTACGAGAAGGGTGCGTTTACCGGAGCTACCTCCCGAAAGGAGGGCAAGTTCGAGCAGGCACACAAAGGAACACTCTTCCTTGACGAGATCGGAGACCTTGGGCTTGAGACCCAGGTTAAGATGTTGCGTTTCCTCGAGGACAAGGAGTTCGAGCGTCTGGGTGGCAAGGAGAGGCTGACCGTAGACGTGCGCGTGATCACCGCCACCAATCAGAGTCTTCCTCATTTGATTCGCGATAAGAAGTTCCGCGAGGACCTTTACTACCGGATCGACGTCTTCCCCATAGACCTTCCGCCTCTCTCGGAACGAAAAGGCGACATACCTCCCCTTGTCGAACACTTTGTTAAACTCTTCAACATGGAGATGACCAAGTGCATTGAGGTGATAGAAGTGGATGCCTTGGCCAAGCTTGAGGGCTACGACTGGCCTGGCAACGTCCGTGAGCTGAGAAACGTGATTGAGCGTGCATTCGTGCTTTCAGCAGGGCCGACGATCCGGGCCGAGGATATTGTTACAGGCAAGGGTCCGCACGAGGAGGAGCGTGCAGATATCTTTGCCGAAGATAAGCCCTGGCTTGATGCGGTGCAGGATTTCAAGAGCCAGTATCTCTATCACACCCTCAAAAAAACAAGGGGCAACCATAAAAGGGCCGCAGAGATTCTCGGTATTCAACCCAGTTACCTCTCGCGGCTCAAGAAGGAGCTGGGTCTTGAGAAGGAGGAGTTCTGAACGAGGGCAGGCGTCTTCTATCCGTATTTGTAGCGCCAAACGAACTGTTCACAGATCTGCGGGAGCGTCTGCGTTGGTGGGTGCCGTTTGTTATCTTTCTGCTGGTAGCGGCATTGGCCGTCGTCTTGCCTCGCCTGTTTCTCCCCGACCAAGTGCTTTTGGATACCATTCAGAAGAATCTGCCAGCCCAGACCGAGGTGTCGCCGGAAGATATGGAAGGATTGCTGAAAATGATGCGTGCTCCGGCCATGCTTGTACTAAACGGCCTGGGAGGTGCGTTTGTTGCAGGATTGGGAACGATCCTCGCCACCCTTTTCTTATGGGGGCTGTTTGCCATCCTGGGAGACAAACCGACATTCTTGAAATCCCTTACCGTGGTATCTTACACCAGCCTTATCAAGGGCTTGGGCACCGTTCTGGTGATAATCCTTATGTTGATATTGCAACGACAGGAGGTGTACACCTCGCTTGCCGTGCTCCCTTTCCTTGAGCCAAAGACTTACTTTTACAATCTCGCCGCCCAGATTGATTTCTTTACCGTGTGGCGTTTAATCGTGATGGGATTTGGTTTCGCAATCGTTTTGAACGCCTCTAAGGTCAAGAGCTATCTTTCTGTGTTTGTCCCGTGGATACTATTATCCGTGGTGCTGGCGGCGGTGATGTTGTCTCTTTCGAGATTCGGCCTTGGTCGGTGATCTGTTCTGATGTCTTAATCCTGGGTGCAGGCCCTGCGGGATCACAGGCGGCGTATCAGCTATCGGAGGCCGGGCTCAGGGTGGTGGTTCTGGAAAAGGCAGCCCTCGATCGCGAAAAACCCTGCGGGGGCGCTATCCAGACCGGAGAGCTCATCGAGTTCGGCAGCCCTCCTCAGAAAATTATCGAACGCAAGATTTCGGCGGCCCGGATCTTTGGATCAGATGGTTCGGCACTTACCATATCCATCCGGCATGAAAACCAGTCAGGGATTACCGTCAAGCGTTCAACCTACGACCGCTGGCTGCAGCAGAGAGCGGAAAAGGCTCAGTTCATTGAACACGCCGAGATCGCAGCCCTTCTCAGATCGGGTAACCGCTGGCAGGTTATAGCTAACACCCCGCAAGAACAGATCAGCATCGAAGCGCCCCTCATCATCCACGCAGCCGGAGGCAACGCGTCCTTACTTGAGCAAAAGCTGGGACTCGAACCGCTCTCCTATGAAGGCATGGGCATCACCTGCCAGTTCTGGCTCCAGTCCGACGAAGCGACGCTCGACAAAGCTTTCGGTAATACTATCGAGTTTCACTTCGTTCCCTCCCGCATCCCGGAGGGCTACTTCTGGCTCTTCCCAAAGCGCGATGTCCTTGTCGCCGGTGTCGGCACTCTCATGGACGTGATACGCTCCCGCCGTATCTCCCTCAAGACCGAATTGGAATCCTTCCTTAAACACCAACTCCCCCGACTCGGATTGTCCGAATCCATGCCCCGTATCCGCCTGGACGGGGGCAAGGTGCCGATGAGACTCCGCAACCCTATTTACGGCGACGGCCTTTTAGTCATCGGCGATGCCGCCGGTGTTGGCTCAATCATCCACGGGGGCGGCATCTACCAGGCGCGAAAGACTGCGATGTTCGCGGCGGAGGCGGCCCAGCGCTATCTTGACGGTGATAAGAACGCGCTCTCCGACTACCAGGAGCAGGTACACTTCTACTTCACTGAGCACGAGCGCAGATGGGACAGGCGTCTTAAGCCTTTTCTCACCGATGAGCATCTTGTTAAGCTGATCCTGGAGAAGGGAGCCGAGGATGGATCGATACGTGATGGACTGGGTATACTTCTTTCCTCAACCGAGTCTCACCGTCTGGCCTACGAACTTATCGAAGAGGCATCCTTCGCACTGATTGCGGATGAGCTGGATTCCATCATCCAGGATGAACGGGAATTGATCACCAGCGAGCTTCGTAAGCTCTTTGTCCACGACACCGAGCTGCACCGGATGGTGAATGAGGTTCTGCTTCAAGGAGGAAAGAGACTCAGGGCCGTTCTCGTGCTTCTTGTAGGGCAGGCGTTGGGAGCCAAGAGAGAGGAGCTGCTTCCGGTCGCCCTTGCCTACGAGTTGAGCCACACAGCGTCCCTTGTTCACGACGATATCATAGACGGGGGGGAGTGGCGCAGGGGTGCCGAGACCCTGCACCGCAAGTACGGGGTGGGGCACGCGATTACCGCGGGCGACGCACTACTCATAAAAGGCTTCCAGATGCTTGCTTCCTATCAAGAGCGCGAAGGCGTGGACAAAGATACCCTGGTTCGACTCATTTCGGTAGGTTGTCGTTCAGGTCTGGAGGCATCGGAGGGCGAGGTGCGAGACATCAACTTCTCGCCAGACGAGATAGTGGATAAAACCGTGGACGATTATGTCCAGCTTATCCGGCTCAAGACCGGTGCGCTTCTCGAGGCTGCAACCGAGGCGGGTGCGGTTCTGGCTAAAACCTCACCTGAGATGATCACTGCAATGCGCGAGTTCGGGCGTGACCTGGGAATAGCTTTCCAGATATACGACGATGCCAAGGACCTCCTGGCGGCGTCTACGATCAGCCTCAAATCCCGCTTCACCGACATCAAGAAGGGCAAACTCACCGCCCAACTCATACACACCGTTCACGCGGCCACCGATGAGGACCGCAGAAAGCTTCTGCACCTTTTGTCTCTGGGAACCTCTGAAGGTGCAGAGGAGATTTTAGAACTCTACCGCCGCTACGACGCGTTACAGTTCAACCAACAGCTATCGCGTCAGCATCTCGATCTGGCAGCGAAGAAGCTTGAGCTGTTGCCGGAATCGATCTGGAGAGAAAAACTTGAAGGCATCCTGCGGGTGCTCGGCTACTGGACGCGTTTTGCACCCCAGGATGGAGAATAGGTTGAATCAAAAAAGCCGTAGGGGCACGGCATACCCTATGAGCGCAAAATACACTCAAGGGGTACGCTGTGCCGTGCCCCTGCCATCTGATACAGAATGAGTGGGGAGAAAGTAATAATCAAACGGGTTGAGCGCTACGACACAACGGCCATTCAGGATTTTGTCTATAAAGCGATCAAGACCTTGGACATTGAGCCCAAACCCCGCGCGTTCATAAAGCCGAATCTGGTACAGGCCACAAGATACGCAGAACACGCATACACCCATCCGGAGTTCCTGAGAGGCATTTTCAGAGGACTCAGGGAATCAGGTGTTGCCGAGCAAATACTCTATGAGGACTGCGGGATTGCCGTGCCTCTGCGCTACGTTTTCCGCGGGTCGGGCTACAACAGGCTGTGCAAGGATGAGGGGGTCCGGTTTCTCAATCTTGCCGAGGCGGTGCACGACGCCTGGGTAAAAATCGATAGAGGCGAGATTCATGATGAGCTTCCCCTGCCCTCCGAGTTGCTGCGTGACGGCCTGCACGTCTACGCCCCAAAGCTCAAGGTGCATTCCCAGACCGATATTACCGGGTCCTCGAAGCTGATGATCGGAATAATCAAGCGCTCCGTCCGCCTGCACCGTCACCACTACGATCTTGGGAAAAAGATAGTCGACGCCGTATTCGCCTATCCGCCCGATTTGGTTCTTGTCGACGCGGTAAACATCGGCATTAACGGGGTAGGTTGCCCTGACCCGGTCAATCTCGGCGCTCTCATTGCTGCCCGCAACCCGGTAGCTGCAGACGCGGTATCGGCGTGGCTGCTGGGTTTTGATCCGGCAGAGATCGAGCACCTGCGACTCGCATCCCGGCGCGGCCTGGGGCCGGTTGATCTTACAAAGATAGAATTAATCAATCCGGATCGTGTCCAACCGGCAAGACCCGATCAGTACAAGGAACGGAAAATCAATGGCCTCAATCCCCATATTCGTTACTTCGAAGGGGATGTCCACGACGGAAAGCGCTGTCGCGGCGGCTGCATCGGGTTCGTGGCAGAGTCCATCCATTACCTCAACCACTACCACAACTGGCGAAAAAACGAAAAGGTCAATTTCGCCGCCAGCGCTCTTTTCTGGCTTCTCGGACAACTTCCATCCCAGGAGCGGCCACGCAAGCTGGGGGTTGTGGTGGGCGATTATAAAGGCGATATACCAGATGAGTACCGGTCCAATCTTGTCTTTGTGGGTGACTGTACCCGTGCCAAAGACGTAAAACCCCGCGTTCACCTGAAGGGCTGCCCGGTGTACATGGCGCGCCAGACGTTTGAGTTTGCACGGCACTCAGGTCAGCTCAACCCCTACCTTGACGTTATTGAAGGCTTGCCTTTCATCCGGGCGTTTCTGGAAGAGAAGTTTATGAAGGCATGGAACATTTTAACACATCCCTTGAGGAGGAATAGATGATAGAAATTATCCTGGGTGTTCTGGGAGGAGCTGCTGTTGTTGTTCTCTTGGTAATCCTACTCCTGATGCTTTCCCGACAACGCAGAAAGCAGGAAGAACTTGAGCGCGTTCGTAAGGAAGAACAGCAAAAGATTACCGAAAAGCTCATAAAGCTCGAGACCCTGGCCGAAAACCCGGCCCAGATCAAGACTCTATCTGAGATCAACAAGCGACTGGAGGCGACTACCAACCTGTTCGGTGAGATTCGTAAGGACTTAGGTTCCATGCAGGAAGCAGCAAAAGGGATGCAGGATGTAGGAAAATCCATATCCACCTTTCAGGAACTCCTCTTATCACCTAAAGTCCGGGGCGGGTTCGGCGAGGTGCTCTTAAACGAACTCATCAAGGACGTGCTGCCTGCGGCTAACTACGCGTTCCAGTACAGGTTCCGCGACGGCACAATCGTAGACGCGGTCATCAAGACCGAAGACCGCATCATACCCATCGATTCAAAGTTCCCTTTGGAAGAGTTTCAGCGCATGGTGGCCGATGAGGTCGATGAAGAACACTTCAAGTCGCGCTTCAAGCAGATCATGCGCCCCAGGGTGAACGAGGTGAAGCAGTACATAAAGCCTGACGAGGGCACGGTTAACTTCGCCCTCATGTACATCCCATCGGAGAAGCTTTACTCCCGGTTATCCGGTATTGACGAACTTATGGTTGCCTTCCGACGTGTCCGTGTCTTCCCGGTCTCACCCTCCACCTTCTACCAGTTTTTAGAAACCATCATCCTGGGCCTGCGCGGATTGGCAATCGGGAAGGAAGCCCAGCGCATCCTTGATACCCTGAACCGGCTGGCCAAGGAGTTCGATACAGCGCGCGAGGAGTGGGAGGTGGTGGGTAAACATATAACCAACGCTCGCAACAAGTATGATGAGGTTGCCAAACATCTCGAACAGATCGGCACGGACATCAAGGCCCTGGAAGTAAAAGGTGAAGAGCGGCAGAAGGAGATCCCGCTGTGAGGATATTTGAACCGTTGAGAATTAAAACAGATACGAAGAAATAAACTAACGGTGGGAAAAAGGCTTACGCCGCTTGCTAAAGTGCATAGAAAAAATCTGACCAAAGCTGAAGTTAAATTATGGGTATACTTGAGTGGCAAGAAACTTAACGCAAAGTTCAGGAAGCAATGTCCAATCGGTAACTACATTGTAGATTTTGTCTCGTTTGAAGCAGGATTAGTAGTTGAAGTCGACGGTAGTCAACATATGGAATCAAAAGAGGATAAGTTAAGGGATGCCTGGTTAAAGTCACAAGGATTTAAGGTTTTAAGATTCTGGAACAAGGAAGTTGTAAGGAATATTGAAGGAGTCCTAAAAGTAATTGAGGACGCTATTTCTACATCCCCACCCTACCCTCCCCCATCAAGGGGGAGGACTGGATTTGTGGAACAGTCCGGAGAGAACTGAAGGTAGAAGAGATACTGTGTATTGAACAAATGGAGACGATGTGGCTGATTCGGCATATTATGTCCCCTCCCCTGGTGGGAGGGGTGGTGCTATAGCACCGAGGAGGGGGAATAACTGACGTATCTTATGACAAGGAGGCAATTAGTATGAAACTAATAGAGATGAACACTCACGAGTTTGCCAAGGCCGAGCCGAGGCTGTGCTTCTGGCCGGTGGGAACCATTGAGGCCCATGACCAAGGGCCGCTGGGCACCGATGCGATCGCGCCTGAAAAGCTCGCCACCGATCTTGCAGAAGAGTTCAACGCTCTCATCCTTCCCACCCTGCCCTACGGCCTGGTCTCATCCCTTTCCGGTTATCCGGGCGGGATGTGGGTGGATGAAGATACATACAAAGACCTCGTCTTCGAGCTTCTGGCATCACTTGCTGTATCCGGGGTGGAGTCGGTAATCATCTTCAACGGGCACGGCGGCAACACCCAGGCACTATCCGAGATTCTGCCCGAAGTGTGGAAAGAGACTGGTCTCAAGACCGCTTTCATAGACTGGTGGACGGTAGGCTCCAAACTCTCCGAAGAGCACTTCGGCTCAGCGGCAGGGCACGGCGGGGCAGATGAGCTGGCCCTGGTCTACGCGGCCAACCCCTCTTTGGTACCCAAAACCTGGGACGGTAGCCGTGCGTTTCTCTATCGACCCGGCGTCAAGGCTTATCCCTCGCCCCGTTCCGCAATCCGATACTCCGAGGAGCAGGCAAAACCATTCACCCCTGAGAAGGCAGCGGCATACTACGAGGAACTCAAGAAGAAGATTTCTGAAGCAATCAAAGACATACTTGCAGGCTGGCAAGCCTTCAACCAACCGGGCAAGAAGGAGGCGTAGTGGCTCGCTATAAGATTGCAGTGCTTGCAGGCGACGGGGTAGGAAAGGATGTCACCGAGGCGGCGATGATCGTTCTCGATAAAATCAAGCTGGATGCGGAATACACCTGCGGCGATATAGGCTGGGAGTTCTGGTGCAAGGAAGGCGATCCCCTGCCCCGGCGTACCATTGATCTTCTTAAGTCCACCGACTGCTGCCTGTTCGGGGCCATAACCTCAAAGCCCAAACAGGAGGCAGAGGCAGAACTCGCACCTGAGCTTAAAGGCAAAGGTTTAGTCTACCGCTCGCCAATCGTGCGCCTGCGTCAGCTCTTCGACCTCTACACTAATCTGCGGCCTTGCAAGGCTTATGAGGGCAATCCATTGGTCTATAAAGAGGGCATTGATCTCGTTATCTTCCGGGAGAACACCGAAGGGCTGTATTCAGGCATCGAGTGGCATCCTATCCCTGAAAACGTCCGCGCCGCCATTGATTCGCATCCCAACGCCAAGAAATTCGCAGATACGTCCAACGACGACATGGCGGTCTCCTTACGTCTGTTTACCCGCAAAGGATGTCAGCGCATCCTGCGTTCTGCGTTCGAGTACGCCAAGAAGCACGGGCGTCCCTCAGTTACCGTAGTTGAAAAGCCGAACGTGATCAGGGAGACCTCGGGCCTCATGATCCGCGAGGGGCGTAAGATTGCAGAGGAGTACCCCAACGTTCTGCTTTGGGAGGCCAACGTGGACGCCATGTGCATGTGGCTTTTGAAGAATCCCAGAGAATACGACGTGCTGGTATCATCCAACATGTTCGGCGACATCATCTCCGATCTGTGCGGCCAGCTGGTGGGCGGACTGGGTTTTGCCGCGTCTGCCAACATAGGTGATTCATACGCTTTGTTCGAGCCAACCCACGGCTCGGCGCCCAAGTACGCGGGTCTCTACAAGGTGAACCCTATGGCGATGCTCATTACTACCAAGCTAATGCTTGACTGGCTTGGCGAGCACGACATGGCCCAAGCCCTTGACAAGGCCATAGCCGCGGTCATAGCCGAGGGCAAGGTTCGCACCTACGACATGGGCGGGGATAACACGACGCTCGAGGTCGCCCAGGCGGTGGCTGATAGGCTGTAATCTATCCGCAGATGAGAACTCCCTAGGGTCGTTCTCGCCATAGGCGTACACAGATTAACGCAGATTACCGTAGAGGCACGGCATGCCGTGCACCTACGGATTTTCATGCATGGTTAAAATCTAGTCAAAACCGTGAAGAACGCAATAGAAAGCGGACGATTTGTTCCCTATTGACTCCCGCCTTCCCATCCGTAAACTGCAGACGTGAAGCCTTCAGTACTTCTTATCGAGTGTCATCACGATCCGGAGGAAGAAAAGGATAAGCTGCAAGCCTACATAGACTGGCTTGAGCCTTTCTTTGAGATGACGCACGTCTACGTTGTCGACCTGACCTCGCCTGAGGTTAAAGAGGATGGGGTCGTTGTCACAGGCTCCCGCTGGCAGATTGCGAAAGACCCTGTCCCTGAAATAATTACCAGGCTCTATCTAGAGACCACCAAACCACTCCTCGGCATCTGCTGGGGACACCAGACGTTGGCTTACGCATGGGGTGCGAAGGTCATTAAAAAGAACCGCTTCATCGAGCGCGATGAGGTCATCCGGGTCCTGAGGACCGAGGAGCTGCTTTACAACATGGGGCTTTTCTTCACCGTTTCGGAGTCGCACTGCGAACATGTGGTTCCCGACAGGAATCTAAAAAAACACTTCGAGCTTCTGGCATACTCCTCATCGTGCAAGGTGGAGGTCATCCGCCACAAAGCGCGTCCCCTGTGGGGCGTACAGTTTCATCCCGAGCGCTCGGGTGCTGCGGGCAGACGGCTTGCCGCAAACTTCGCGGAGATTGTTGTTAATCAATGAAACCACAGATTGAAACTCGTTTCACTCGTTTCCCTTCGGGACGCAGATTACACGGATTGAATTGAATCCTTTTAGTCCTGGATTAATCTGTGTCATCTGTGTAATCCTACGGAGAGAACGACTCCCAGGAGTTCTCATCCGCGGTTAAGAATCAATCTGTGGTTTGCCTTGACACGTCCCAAGGCGCTCATATACTCCTGAATGCACAAGAGATTCATCGCTGTAGCACTTCTTCTGCTGGCCTGCGGCGGCAAGCAGACGTTCAAGAAGGTAGATGTCAGCGCTTCAGAGGACTGGATGGGGATATATATAAATAATGCCAAGATCGGCTACGTCTATTCCAGACAGGAGATCAGAGGAGATAGCTACCGGTTTATCCAGAAGTCGACGATGAAGCTTGAGCTTTTAGGCTCGGACGAGGAGTTCGCCACCAATCTGGTGGCTGTGACCGATAGGGATCTGAACCTTGAGGAGTTTACCTTTGACATCTCCTCCAGGAAGCACACGTTCTACGCGGAGGGCAAGCGTGAGGGTGAGGTGATAAAGGTGAAGATCGAGACCGCGGGGAGGACAGAGACCAAGGAGATCAAGGCAAAGGACGCCCTTATCGCGCCTGCGCTTGCCTCCTGGGTTGCGGCACAGTCGCCAAAGCCAGGGGATAAGCTGAACGTTACCGTATTCGAACCTACCCTATTGAAGACCCTGCCGGTCTCGATCAATGTTATTGCACCAGAGACCCTTACGGTTGATGGAAAACGTATCCCTGTCCTTAAGATGGAAACCCACATGATGGGGTTAAAATCCGAGGCCTGGGTGGATTCCACAGGCTCAAGCGTGAAGGAAATCCAGCAGCCGGGTATAGTGATGATCCGCGAATCCCGCGAGAAGGCGCTTGAAGCGGTATCCGGCGCGGCAAAGCTCGATCTCTTGAGCTTCTTTGCCGTCCGACCTGACTCGGCTATCCAGAATCCGCGTGAACTGAAGGAATTAAAGCTGAAGGTCAAAGGACTCTTCGCAGACGAGGGGTTGAGCATATCCTCTTCCACCCAGAAGGTCAAGAATATCAACGGGGGAGTAGAACTCACCATAACCTCGCCCGACACATCGAGGATCAAGCGTTCCAGCTTGCCCATGAGCGAACCCGCTGAGTTTCTCGCTTCAAGCTTTTACATACAGACCGGAGATCCCCAAATCAAACGGACGGCGGCTCAGATCGTTGGCGATGAGACTGATGCGATGAGTGCTGCTCTAAAGCTCGTGAGCTGGGTCTATCGCAATCTCAGAAAACGAGCAACGGCATCGGTTCCCTCGGCGGTCGAGGTATTAGAGACTCGTGAGGGCGACTGCAACGAGCACGCCATACTGCTTGCAGCACTTGCCCGGGCCGCAGGGATACCTACAAAGATCAACGTCGGGCTTGTCTATCTCAACGGAGCCTTCTACTACCATGCCTGGAACTCGTTCTTTATCGGCGGAACCTGGGTCACTGCAGACGCCACCTTCGGCCAGCTGCCTGCCGACCCCACCCATGTTCAGCTTCACGAGGGGGAACTGGACGAGCAGGCACGGGTGCTCTCGGTAGTCGGCGAGATTGAAATAGACGTCGTCTCTTACAGGTAGCCTTGTTTCTCATACTTTTCCTTTTAGCTCAGCCTCTGCAAAAACCCATACGGCAGGAGGTTGTAAGAGAGGTGCCGAGAGGTTCAGTTGATCAGGACACGGCTTATCATGATACGCTCAGGGGTGGAGTGTCAGAGGTTGAGTTCGAAGCCGATACGATCATCTTCTATACCGATACAAAGGACGTACTCCTGTTGCATAACGGTGAGGTAACCTACGGGGATATAACTGTTTATTCAGACTCCATTCGATTTTCAACCCGGAAGAAGTTGCTTTCCGCATACAAGGGAGCAAGGCTTAAATCTTCTACAGACAGCTTGATAGGTCAGGAATTGCACTACGCGGTCCAAACCCAGAAGGGAGTAATGCAGAAGGGGCGTACGCAGATAGAGAAGGGTTATTTCGCAGGTCAAGGCGTCTGGCTCGTGGAGGAGAACACCATCCACATAACCAACGGCTACTACACGACCTGCGAGCGCTACCCGCCGCACTACGATTTCTATGGTAGCGAGCTTAAGGTGATTCTCAATGACATGGTTATCTCCAGGCCGATCGTGTTGCGTGTTCGGCGCATCCCTGTTCTGGCAGCACCTTTCTGGTATCTACCAATCGGCAATAAGCGTAAATCAGGACTTATGCCTTTCAAGTTCGGTCACAGCGATGAGGATGGCTGGTTTGCGAAGATGCTCCGCTACTACTGGGTAACGAACGACTACTCGGATGCGCTTTTCAGCCTGGATATCATGACCCATAAAGGTTTTCGTCCGGGGGGTTACTTCAACTGGCGTTACGGCCCCAGGGGAGCTGAGTACGCTTCCGGGAGCTTCAACCTAAATTACATCAACGAGATAGATACCCGCAAACAGCGCTGGAGGCTTGGCTTAAACAACACAAGCTACATACCCGACGGTACGAGGATTACTGCCGACATAAACTTTCAAAGCGACCAGCGCTATATCCTCGATTACATAGAGGACGAGGATAGCCTTACCGAGTTGCTTGATCTGACTCAGACTACCCGCTCCGATGTTTCGGTATCAAGGCAGATTTTCGGTAGACTCACGTCCATTTCCGCTTCCCGCACCGACGATCTGACAACCGGTTCCTACACGATGACCCTGCCTGTGTTCAACTTCTCGTGGCCTACCGCAACGCTCTGGGACTTCTTTACCATCAATTTTGGAAGCTTCGGCGTCAATAACCAGTACCGTCATGACGTAACCCGGGCTATAGATACCCTTGGAGATACGTTAGAGACCATCCAGGATACCCGCACAACTAGCTTCAGACAACCTCTTTCACTTTCCTGGAGCTATACGTTTTTCAGTGCTTACAGGTTCTCGCAAAACTGGGGCGCAGGACAGAATCTTACATGGACCCAGGATACCCTTATACGCGGGGCAAGCTACTCTCTGACCAACTCGATAGGAACCGATATCTACCGCATTTTTGGGATCAACATCCTTGGTATGAACGGGGTGCTCCACACCGTAAGCCCCTCCATCAGCTACACTACAACCCCGGCCACCGCCACGATTCATCCCTGGCTGGTGTACCCGCGCTTTGATACCACACTTGCCGGGCATAGAGTCAATCTAGATGTGGTTCAGACTTTTCAAGCCAAGTTCCGTGCCCCCAGGGACACCACGAAGTTCAGGAAACAAAACCTGTTGAATCTTACAACAGGTATCGGCTACAACCTGTTGACCGACAGCCTGACTCCGGTAAATGCATCCATCGAACTCCCTCACGGATTACCAGTTTACGCCAACATCTCGATGGATTATTACCTCTACACAGACAGCTTCTCCATCAGAACCAACGCGAGCGCCAGCCTTGATAAGCTGCTGTTCCCTTTATTCGGGTTGCGGGAGCGGGGAGTAGTAGAAGAAGATACTATACCCTGGGACAGCCTGGGGATTGAACGTGGGGATACGGCAGCATTCGACAGCATTGTGAGGCTGCAGCCCCCTGATAGTATGGTCATAAGTGAGGATTCGTTGTATCGTCCTTACGAGGAGAGGGAGACCTTCCTGGAACGATTCTCGAAAAGCAAGCTTTCCCTTGAGAATAGTTGGGGCGTTCGTAGCGACTCCCTGGGAGGGGTGGGCAAGTCCGACCACATGGTATCTGCCAGAACCCAGTTGTTCTTGCCGTTTGAGATCGAGTTGAACCTGAACGTGGCCACGAATCTATCGAAACCCAAGGAACGCTGGCAGGACTACATCGCAAGTTACAACCTCTCTCTGGTCAAGGGGCTTCACTGCTGGGAGGCGGTGTTCGAGGTCACACCCCAAGATGCGTTCGGCTGGGGGTTGGATAACCTTGAGTGGAATCTTTACGTGCGCATCAAGGAGCTGCCCGATATCCAGTTCGGCAAGGGCATGCTTAGGCAGCTGGGTGAGTAGAGAGCGTTACCGAGCAACGCCGCGGGAATCCCGAATTCAACACCTCTTTGCCACTGAGTAAAAAATCGCAAAGAAGAAATCTCAAGGCATCGTTGTCACGCAATAAAGAGCAGGTCGGGGAAGAGCAGCGAGTCCTGTAATAGAAGAATAAAGGGACAATCTCGGGCATCATCCAGTTCACATCAGTAAGCAGGATCGCTTCAGTTATTTCTTGACACCACCAATCTCCGACCTATAATCGAATCCATGAGCATAAAGATCTATGGAGCCCCGATACTGCGTTCCAAGACCAAGCCGGTGACCGAGTTCAACGCACAGTTCGAGCGGATCGTGGCCGAGATGAAGCAAAAGATGGCCGAAG
>JAGMDF010000036.1 GCA_023128825.1 Caldifarciminota bacterium
CCTATAAGATTACAAAGCTTGCGGACACCTCGTGGATCCGCCACCCTTGCCTTGAGATGGACACCGTAGGCAATACCATCCTGCTTTGGGAAGAGAGGAAGACTCAGGGTAAGGAGGAACCTTCTTACGTGCGCTTTCAGCGCTTTGGTCCTGACGGCAGCCCTGTGGGTTCTGCGCACACGGTGGTGGCCCGGGTATTCTTATACAAGAGGAGTCCGATTGACTTGAGCCTCAACAACAGGGGTGAGTTCGCAGTGACCTGGCTTGAGGTAATTCCCCCTTATTGGGAGTTGACCAGCGTGTGGGCCCAGCGTTTTGACCTGGATGGCTACCCTGAAAACCAGGCCTTTTTGACCCATGACGTTCCGGGTGGTGATTACCTTCTTCCCTTCACTTCTCCCAGGGTGGCGCTGAATGACGAGGGAGACCTTGTGGTAACCTGGCGTGATCAGCCTAATCCTGACACGGTGCATCGCCGGTTTCAGGTGTTCGATGCCGCAGATGAACCCATCCTGTCCTGGAGACCAAGGGGGCATCTTTTGGATTATGAGGAGTGGGGCAAGTGGGCCGAGCCCTATTGGCTTGACGATGATCGTTTCGTGACGTTCTGGGTAAAGAATACATGGCCTTACGGGCTTGTGGGTGAAGTGTTCACCCATCGCGGGTTGGCGCGGTATCCAATACGCACGGTGGTGGTGGATACACTAGCCTCAAGATGGTGCGTGAATGGAGGCGACAGGGATTTCTCGGTTGCCTTCTCTTCTGACGATCGGTTTGCCGAGACCCACGAGAGAGGTTACTCTCACTGGGATCCCCTGTGCTTATGGGAGCACGGGGGCGGGGTGCTTGGCGAGATTCGCGACAACGAACCCTGGCGTCGAACCAACCTGTTCGAGTACACCCCGCCCTTGGGAAAGGATACTGCATGGGACATTTTTTGTGCTACAACTGCAGTGGCGGTGTGCGACGACCGGATCGTGTGGGTGTATACCCGCCCCAACCCGGATAGCATCCTTGAGGCCTGGGCCTTAATCTCCGACTGGGACATGGGCGTAGGGGTAGTTGAATCTCCCATACAGACCGAATCCCCCATCCGCCTTGAGACATCCCTCAACCGGCTTTTCTACGACGTGTCCGGGAGTGTTATGGGCGAAGCCAAGCTTACCCTTTACTCCTCAGACGGCCGCAGAGTGCTTACCGAGACCGTGAAAGGTAAAGGCATCTGGGACGCACCGGCTCTTCCACAAGGTGTCTATTTTGCACGGGTTTCAACCGAGGGTTACTCGGCACGCACAAAAGTCATCGTGTTACGCTAACGGAGTTCTGTTTTCGGGGTCCCCGCGCGGATGCGAAGCAGACGCGTGGGGTGAAGGCGTCTACTTCGCACGGGTCAAGAACAACTCGGCCAGCGCCCGCACCAAGCTCGTGATCCTTCACTGAGAACGGCCTCTGAAACAAATGGGGGTTCCTTTTAAAGATTGACTTATTCCTTCTCCCGATTAAACTGAACTGATGACCCGTAACACCCGTAACACACCTCTCAGACTGCTTGCGCGGCGTCCGCTTTGCTCGCCCGGGTTTACACGCAAGCTGCTTCAAAACCTCAAGATAGCCGAACGGTTTGCCCCTCAAGAGATCCTTTACCTTACCCCGAACAAACGCAGGGCAAGGGCGGCTTTTTTCGAGATACTCTCCTTATATCAAAGCGATGTCCTGCAGACCCCGACCTCTCTTGATCTGCAAACCCTTGCCAGGGAGCTTGTGCTTGCCGGATCACAAAAAGGGATCG
The DNA here is from genome assembly GCA_023128825.1 of Caldifarciminota bacterium. Lineage (GTDB taxonomy): Bacteria > Hydrothermota > Tepidihabitantia > B3-TA06 > B3-TA06 > B3-TA06. Next base: position 1,790 of record JAGMDF010000036.1, read on the forward strand.
TTGACGAACGCGACCGCCGGTTCATCCTCTTAAAGCTTATCCGCGAGGGAGAGAAACTTCTCTTCCGCGAGGAACATCTTGGACTTCTCTCAACACTCTACGCCGAGTTGAAGCGGCACCAACCTCGCGACTGGTCGATGATACCTGATCGCGCGCAGGAGGAGATATTCGATCCGGATACCGCCAGGCGCTTAAAACAGGCGATTGAGCTTCTTGAGCACTACGATAGGCACCTGGCTCGCCAAGACCTTGTTGATCACGAGGGGCTTCTGGCTGAGGCGATTTCGCATGTCCACTTGCTTCCTCACCGGCTCCTTATAATCGAGGGCTATTTCGAGCCTTGGGCGGCCGAGCAGAATCTCTTCGATACAATCCTGAACCACATCCCTGAAGCGGTCGTGATCGTTCCTGCAGATCCGCTCGCCTTAAAAGGGGAGAGGTTCTTTACGAGATACAACCTCGTTCAACGCTCCACCCCGGAACCTGCGCCTGGGCCTCAATCCTTCTGGCATCGCTTCCCCTCGCGTGAGGACGAAGTGGTCGCGATCGCCAGACACATCTGTGCGTTGGCCGAGAAGGGGGTCTATGCGGATGAGATCGTGGTTGTTTTTCCCGCACTTGAAATCTACCGGCCAATCGTTGAACGGGTCTTTGGGCGATACGGACTCAAACCCCGTGTCTCACTTCGTCCACGGTTGGAAAGCTTTCCTGCAATCAGAGCGGTTCTTGATCTCTTATACACCGCAGAGCAGGGGTTTCGCCGCCGCGACGTGGTTGGACTGCTTTTGTCCCCGGCGTTCAATAAGATACCGAAATTCGTTCGCCGCTGGGTTGACGTTTTATCGCGCGAGGAGGGCATCATCTCAGGCGAGGCCGCCTGGACCGGTTGGTTCCTGTCCGACGTCCCATGGAGGCTAAGGGATCATCCTCATGCCGGCCCGATCTCCAAGAAGATACGCATCTTTATCGCCAAGTTTATCAAGAGGCTGAAGGCGTTTACTCGTCCTGCCTCTGCAGATGGGTTTACGGGAAGGCTCAGATCGGTACTTTCCTGGCTCGGCTGGAAGGCAGATGAAGGGCTTCGGCAGGGGTTTGAAGAGATTTTGGAGAAGCTTGTCCGAATGACCGAGCTGGCTGGTGAGGCAAAGGTCAGCCCGCGCTTTGCCCGCGAGACCCTGGAGATCCTTCTGCACATGGAGATTTCTCACCCGGGGAATGAGTCTGAGGCGGATGCGATTCGCGTCATGCCTCTGGTGGAGAGTCGCTGGCTTGACGCTTCCTACCTCTTTGTCGGCGGGCTGGTGGACGGCGAGTTCCCAA
>JAGMDF010000037.1 GCA_023128825.1 Caldifarciminota bacterium
GCATCCCCATAGGGATCTCCTCTTGCCCGAGCGTATGCATCAGACTTTAGGTCTGCCCACGGTGGAGGACGAGTTTGCCAACGCCGAGTTCGAGTTCCGTCGGCTTCTGGCTATGCCGCGCGAGCATGTGTTCTTATCCGCACCCTCGATACAGGCCGATCGGCCGCTTCTGCCCAGCGTCTTGCTGGCCGAATGGGAAGAAAGTCCCGAGATCAATGACCCGACCCTCTACTGCGAAGATGAGCTTCAGATACTTACCCCGTTGAATCGTGGCGGGCCGCAGAAAGGCGTTACCTTCACCGATTCAGGCTCCCTTGAACTCATAAACGCCCACTTCGGTCCCAAGCATCCCTTTAAGGTCACCCGGCTTGAGGTCTATCGTAACTGTCCCTACCGCTACTACCTTCGTGCGGTGCTCGGGCTCGAACCCGCAGAGGAACCTACCGCCGAACCCGAGGGCAGGCTTCTGGGAACCGTCTTGCATTCCTTGCTCGAGCGTTTGTTCAAGGAGCAGCCCGATTCTGAACGTATAGACGAAAAGTTGTTGGATCTCTTGGTTGCTGAACTTGAGAGGCGCAGACTTAACCCATTCCTCAGGCTTTGGATCGAGGACTGGGTTAAGGCACGCAAGGACTGGTTCCGCGATCAGGAGCTGGCGCGTGCCGAGGGAAGCTGGCGTGTTGATCCGGGCTGGCTTGAGCGCGACCTTGAACTCTCATTCGAGAAAGAGGGATTCAGGTTGCGCGGACGGGTAGACAGGGTGGACTGGCGGGGTAATTGCGCAAGGATACTTGACTATAAAACAGGCAAGGAGCAATATTTCAAGCGTAAGATAGCCAAAGGCGAAAGCATTCAGCTTCCGCTTTATTCTGAGATGATTCGTCGGTTAGAGAAAGCCGAGGTCGATTCCTTCGGCATCTACTCCTTCCTTGACTCCAAGCTGGTGCAGATAACTCAACCTCGCGAAGCGATGCGCGCCGCTGTTGGTTTTGCATCCGATGCGGTCAGCGGGATCCGTGAAGGGCTCTTCGAGGCCGCAAAATCCCAAACCTGCAGGTATTGTGAGTACAATGAGTTCTGCCAGAGGTAATCCTAAAGGGTCTGCCGGACGCCGTCTCAAGGCCTCCCACCTTGATGTGAAACGGAGTCTGGTGGTCTCCTCGCCTGCCGGTTCGGGCAAGACCCAGAAGCTGGCCGAGCGCTACGTGGCTTTACTGGAATCAGGTGTCGCGCCCGAACGAATCCTTGCGATCACATTCACCGAGAAGGCGGCCGCGGAGATGAAGGAACGCGTACTTAGTATTTTGCGAGAGCGTTTGCCCGATCTTCATAAAAAGATTCAACCCAGGCTCTCCCGCTTCCGCATCTCCACCGTTCACGCATTTGCACGATCTGTGCTGGAACGTTTCGCGTTCGAGCTTGATCTTGCGCCCGATTTTTCCGTGCTTGACGCTATCGAAGCCGAGCTTATGCGCGAGGAGGTGATTCGCGAGGGGCTGGTCGAGTTGGGCTCGCTCGACAACGAAGCCGCTCTCTGGGTGCGTCACCTCACCCTTACCGAGGGCTGGAGCAGGCTGCAGCGCAAGATCCGTCTGCTCTTGCGGCATATACCTCAGTCCTATCTTTCACTTGATGCTGAACCCGACGATCTCAGAGAGGAATACGAGCAGGCATGGGAGAGTCTGAGGAGGGTCTGGGGCGATGGGTTCTGGCAGGCGATGGGCTTTGTTGACGTACCCCAACCTTCAGACGAACGAGGGCATCTGATGGCCATGCGGTTTCTACTCGATCGGGTTTCTCCATACTTCCTTACCACCAGCGGGACGCTCCGTAGGCGTCTCCCCAAAAGCGAGCCTGAGCGTGAGGCGTTTATAAGGAGGGGAGAGGCGTTTCTTCGTTATCACGAAACCTTCTGGCGCTGGCACGCGGCTGTTCAGACCAGGGGTTTTTTGTACGTCTTTCGCCACCTTGCCGAACGCTACGAGCGCCGCAAGCGCGTCCAGCATGTCCTTGATTTCGGGGACCTGGAATACAGGCTCTATCATGTTCTTTATCATTCTCCCAACTGGTCCAACGTACTTGAAAGCTTTGACGAGCAGACCGATCATATCCTGGTTGACGAGTTCCAGGATACCAACGGGCTGCAGTGGGCAATCGTTACCAAGCTCATCGAGGAGTGGCGTTCAGGTTTCGGCGCCAAACATGAACTGGGTAAGCTCCCCACCATCTTCCTCGTAGGTGACGTGCGCCAGTCCATCTACCTCTTCCGGGGCGCTAACGTTGAGGTGTTCAACCGCGCGGCAAGAGAACTCCAGACATGGATCGAGGCCGGGTTCGAGGAGGTGGTGGTGCGAGAAAACTACCGCAGCCTGCCTCTAATCGTTGATTTCGTCAACTTCCTCTTCTCAAAATTGATGCAGGGCGGGGATCAAGACTGGCAGACCTCATACGAGGAGTTCCGTGCCATGCGTAATCCAGGGAAAGAGGGGCACGTGGAGATACTGCTTGCCAGGGTCGAGGAGAAGGCAAACATGGCCGAGAAGAAGCAGGCGGAGGCCGAGGTCGTTGCAGCGCGTATCAAGGAAATCGCAGGCAGCCTGCCTGTTTTCGAGCGCGAAGACGATAAAGAAATCGAACGTCCATGTAGATATGAAGACATAACGATCCTCCTGCGCCGCAGAACCCATCTTTTCAGATACGAGGAGGCCTTTCGCCGCCGCGGCATCCCCTTTGTGGTGGTGCGGGGAACAGGCTTCCACGCATCGCCTGAGGTGGTGCTTCTGCGCCAGCTGATTCGTTTCCTTGCCAATCCCAATGAAGACACGGCACTCTACGGTATCCTTCGTTCCCCACTTTGCGCGCTTTCTGAGACCGAGATACTCGAAATTGCCTTCTTTGAGAAGGGTGACAGGCTCTGGGAAAAGGTTTTCTCCTTAAAACAGTTACGAAGATCGGCGATCTGGTTGAAGAAAGCCATGAAGGACGTTGATGCCTTACCTTCTTCCGTTCTGCTGGAGCGCATAATTCGCGCGCGCAGACTGTGGTCCTGGTTCGCCGACCGCCAGGAGGCGGAAAACATCCGCAAGTTCTTAAGGCTCCTTGAGGAGTTCGACTCGGATGGACTTTCAATGTTCAAGATTGCCGAGAGGCTTGAGCGCATGAGCACCCGTGAGGAGGAGCCAAAAGCCAACGTCTCGACCGAGGGTATGGACGCCGTAAAAATCATGACCGTCCACGCGGCCAAGGGGCTTGATTCGAACGTGGTCTTCCTTACAGGAATGGACGAGGACACGCGCAGGGCCGATCCTCTTGCCGTGAGAGAAGAAGCCGAGAGGGTTATCCTGACCTTTACCGACTCCGCCTACAAGGATCATCCGGAACGGTTGTTGTGGCAGCAAAAACAGGCAGCCGAGCAGAAGCGGCTCTTCTACGTTGCCTGCACGCGCGCACGCGATGCACTCTTCTGCTCAGGTGCATGGGGCGGCAAGGCCTCAGGATGGCTTGGCTATCTTGAGCAGGGTTTGGGTATGCGTGAGGTGATGGGTAATCTCGAGCTGCCTGATGCCCCCAAAGGAGTGATCCTGGAGGTCAGGGAACCGGTAGCAGAAGAGGAGGTGATTGAAGCTGCCGAAGAATCCAAAGTGAAGCTTGCAACTATCCTTGGGCGAGGCTGGTCTGTGAGAAAGCGAAGGTTCAAAAGGGTGAGCGACGAACTGGAGTTTAGCTATCACCAGAGCAAGGGCCTGCGGTACTTCGGTGAGATTGTCCATGCCGTGCTTGATAGACTTTCCAAAGGCTTAATTACCGACGAGGCTGGCTCCATCAACCAGGCGGTGCGTTCGCTTGTGCTTTGCTTTGATCTTGCACCTTCAAAAGTCGACGGTTATCAAAGAGGGGTCGCAGAACACATCGCCGCGCTTCGTGAGTCGGGGCTTCTGAAGCGAATCGTTTTGCCCCGGAAGGATGCCGCAAGCGAGGTCGGCTTTGTGCTCCGTGAGGGTGGAGAGACGATCACCGGACGCATAGACAGGGTTTTAATTAAACCCGAAGGCCTCGATATAATAGATTACAAGTCGTTCCCGTCCGAGGTGGAGGGTATCGAAAAGTTCAAAGATCAGCTCAAGCTCTATGCCAGGGCGGCGGAGGCTATATATAAGAAACCGGTGGATCGCTGTTCGCTCTTGTTCACCGCAGATGCCGAGTTTGTGGAGGTAGATATTGACTAAGTCAGGATTCGTGGCCATCGTCGGCCCGCCCAACGTAGGCAAATCAACCCTTCTCAACAGCTATATGGGTACGCACCTTTCTGCGGTATCACGCAGACCGCAGACCACTTCACGAAACGTTTTAGGCATCCTTACCGCGCCCCAGGGTCAGTTTGTTTTTCTCGATACTCCTGGTCTTATCCAGCGCAAGGGGGCGGTCTATGAGTTCATGCGAAGCCAGATCAAATCCGCACTTGGTGATGCCGATCTGGTGCTTTTAATGGTTGAGCCGCGCTATAAGCCGGATGACGAGCTTGCATCCTTCATAAAATCGATAGATAAGCCGGTACTGCTGGCCATAAACAAGATAGACCTCATCAAAGATAAACTAACCCTGCTTCCACTCATCGATCGCTACCTGAGCCTGGAATTGGACGAGGTCTACCCAATCTCAGCACTTAAAGGCGAGGGCTTGAGCGAGCTTCTCAAAGGACTCTTTAAGGCAGCACCTCGTGGTGAACCATACTATCCAGAGGCGGAGATCACCATCTATCCCATGCGGTTCTTTGCCGCAGAGGCGATTCGCGAGTCCTTATTCGAGCTTTACGGCGAGGAGATACCGTACTCGGTTTTTATAGAGATAGAAGAGTACAAGGAGCAGGAAGGACGCAAGGATTTGATACAGGCTATACTTTATGTGGAGCGCGAATCGCAGAAGCCGATTATCCTGGGACGCGGGGGAGAGGCAATAAAACGGCTGGGTACGCGGGCACGTAAAAAGATCGAGCTGCTCTCCGGTCGGTCTGTCTTCCTTGAGCTTTGGGTAAAGGTAGCAAAGAACTGGCGCAAGGACCCCTCGTTCGTACGCCGCGCCACCAAACCGCCTGAGAAGTACCTGCCGGAGTGATAATCCCTGAACAGCCTTCTTTCTTGTTTTAGTCTGTAGGGGCAAGGCATGCCTTGCCCCTACAGCAGGATGCCAGAGAAACCATCCCTTGCAAGTTCGCAGAGGCCGACGTGACGTTGCATGTAGAACAGATACTTCTGTCTGTTCGCGCAGGCTCCCACCTCAATCCTGACCATCAAGGGTGAGGAAAGTTTAAATCCACAGATTGGAACCCAATCAGGGTTCCCCTTCGGAACGCAGATTAAACCGATTATTTCCCCCTCCCCTGGTGGGAAGGGATTAGGTGGAGGGGGATTCATGGCACCCTCGCGATGACGAATCCCCTTTAATCGAAAAAGGAGTCTGTATGGGCACGGCATGCCGTGCCCATACTATAGGATACCAGAGCAATCTCACACATAGAGATTGCTTTGCCTTGAGAGAAGCTGGTAGTGGGGTGTTATCATCGTTGAGGTCGTCGCTCCTCTTCGAGACTCGCGATGACGCAAAAGAAGTAGGGGCGAGGCATACCCTATGAGCGCATAAAGCACTCAAGGGGTACGCTGTGCCTCGCCCAACTCGCTTTGGCGTTTAAACGCCTCTTCGCGTAAGTCGGCCCGGTTTTATCGACATTCGGGCGGACCTAAAGGTCCGCCCCTACGGTCTACGGTACAAATCCGTATGGGCACGGCATGCCGTGCACCTACCAATCAATTGGGGTTGACATAACTTGACAAGCCCTGATTTCTGTGTATAGTTCGCCGCAATGAGGTCTCTTTTTTTACCCATAGCCTCAATCCCTGAATTCTATACCCAGTTGGCAAAATACGGCGAAACCTACTACCCACGCGTGCTTGAACGTCACGCCACCTACGAGGTCTGGCGCGATGAGAAGATTCCAGCAGAGGAACTTTACCAAGCACTCAAGATGATTCGGCCTGTAGAACCTTTGAAGGAGTTTTTCTTAGGCTCACGCGAGCGGGTGGCAAGCTTCCCGCAGCTCTTTTCCAAGCAGATCAAGCCTAAGGTGATAGTTGGCGCGAAGGACTGCGACATCCGCTCGCTCATTGAGATTCAGGATAACGTCTACCTGAAGGGCGTGCTCGAGGACCCGTTCTACAAGGAGCGCCGGGAGAAGTATCTCGTGGTCACCGTGGATTGTCCTGAACCTGCAGATACCTGCTTCTGCCTGCGGATCGACGGCAAACCCTACTCTACCTGGGGCGGAGACCTCAACCTATCCTTCGGCGAGGAGGGAATAGTGGTGGATGTGCTTTCCGCAAAGGGTGATGAGATTGTAGAGAAGATGGGGGATGTTCTCAAGGAGGCGGATAAAAAAGAGATCAAGAAACGCGACAAGCATCGTGCCGACGCTGAGCGCAAGCTTGCCAAGATCAACCCCGAGGAGTTTGTCCCTGACCTTCCCGATCGGATTGAGCATCAGCTTGATACCGGATTCTGGGCCAAGGCCATGGCCAACTGTGTTGACTGTCAGGCCTGCGAGCGGATCTGTCCGACGTGCTACTGCTTCCTGCTTTATGACATTCCTGTTGGTAAGGGGATTGAACGTATCAAGGTGCTTGATTGGTGTTACCATGCCGCCTATGGCAGGGTGGGCGGTGGCGCGAATCCCCTTGCGCATTTTTCTCACCGGCTGCGTAACCGTTTCGAGTGCAAATTCATGGCGTTCCCTCGCAACTTCAAGGTTTATGCCTGTACCGGCTGCGGGCGCTGCATTGCCGGCTGCACCGGGAAGATCGACATCAGAAAGGTCCTCAGGGCGCTATGAATCCTTACGAATCACGTCAGGCTAACATCAAGGAAGTTATCGTCGAGACCCCGACCATCCGGACGTTCGTATTGGAACCAAAGCCTCCTCTTTCGTTTCACGCAGGTCAGTTTATCGAGCTAACGGCCCCCGGGGTTGGAGAGGCACCATTTACACCCTCGTCCTCTCCTTACGTGGAGGAGAGTATGGAGGTTACGATAATGAAGGTCGGGCGTGTGACCTCGAAGCTCTTTGACCTGCGCCCTGGCGACACCCTGGCTATCAGAGGTCCATATGGTGTGCCTTATGATATAGAACGCTACGAGGGCCGTCATGTACTGATAGTGGGCGGCGGCGTCGGGCTTGCTCCGCTGAGATCGCTCTTCCTTGCGCTCCTTCACAACGTCTCCGCATACAAGAAGATTCATCTCTACTACGGGGCACGCACCTCCAAGGATGTGGTCTACGACCGTATGTTCAAGGAGTGGGGTAAGATCAAGAATGTGGAGATCCGCCGCAGCGTGGACGTGGGGGACAAGAACTGGAAGGAGAAGGTGGGTGTTGTGACCGTGCTTTTGGACGGGCTTCCCTTCAAGCCCAAGGATGGCCTTGCCGTTGCCTGCGGACCGCCTGTCATGATGAAGTTTGTCACCAAAAGGCTCCTTGAGCTTGGGTTCGCGGATGAGGATATCTATCTCTCGATGGAAAAGAACATGTCGTGCGGGTTCGGCAAGTGCGGTCACTGTCGGCTGGGAGAGCTCTTCTGCTGCAAGGACGGCCCTGTTATTACCTGGGATCGTATCAAGCATCTGGAGGATGCGTTCGTATGAGCAAAATCCCTCGCACCGTATGTCCATTCTGCAACCTGGGCTGCGAGTTGGGGTTCGAGGTCAAGGGAAGGGATATCCGGGGAGTGGATTACGTTTCCGATTCACGCAACGAAGGCAGGCTTTGTGCTAAAGGAAACGCGGCTGCCGAGATAGCGAATCACCGCAAGCGACTCTATCATCCTGTTATAAAGGGTAAGCAGGCTTCGTTGGCCGAGGCGATAGGGTATCTTCGTCAAAGGCTTACTGATTTTAAGCCTGAAGAGGTGCTTGTAGTTTACGACGCCTCGCTTACCTTTGAGGAGATCGGTTTCCTCGCGGCATGGGCACGTGAAGCGGGCTACGAGAATCCAGCTTACGTAACGTTCGGTCCGGAGTCGGCGTTCCTTTACGGCAAGTTGCCGGTAACCTCTGTAGAGAAGATCACCACCGGTGAGTATGCCTTCATTGTGGGTGATGCCTTTGGTCAGGACTCGGTTATCTCTGGTTATATCGCCAAGGCAAAGGGTGACAACCGTGAGTTTCGGTACATAGTGCTGGATTCGTTTGAGACCAATACCTCGCACTTTGCCCACAGGTTCGTGCAGGTAAGACCCGGTTACGAGGGGCTGTTTTTATATGGGCTCTACAAGCACGTTGCAAACCAGAAGGTTAATCTTGACTCTATTGCCGAGGTGTGTGGGGTTGAGGCCTCGAGTTTTGAGGCGGTTGCTACGATGATCCGCAACAAGGATGGGATTCTTGTGAATGCGCCGGCGCGTGGGCGCAGCTTTGATCCATTCCTTACCCACGCAGCCTCTCTTAAACTTTCCCAGACGCTTGAGCAGATGAGGTATCTTCCTCTTGGGCACCGGGTGCCCGGTAGGGTTACGCGTTCCTTCTACTCCTATCTTCCCATGCTCATGGGAGGACGCATCAAGGCGGTGGTGAGTTTTGGCGCTTACTTCCCGTGGAATCATCCCCAACTTAAGCCGGTTCTTCGTAAGGCCGAGTTCGTGGCCGCCGGGTCCCTTTTTATCCCGGACGGGCGGTTTGAGTTGGAGCTTGTTCTGCCGATGGCCGCGGAGATCGAAAAGCAGGGCAGTATCCTAACCCTTTTCGGTGAAGCAAAACTTACCGGTGAACTCCCCGCACTTTCCGGCAGCCTGCCCGCAGGAGAGTATATAAAGCGCCTGGGTGGTCCAATGAAGCCGGTAGAGTTCCGAGTTGGGAATCATGAAGCGTTGGATGAGGCTGCGATTGATGAACGCGCCGAGGCGCTTTTATCTTACAAGGCAAAGCGAAGAAGGGGCAGGGACTATCTCCTTTTAGGGGCCCAGTCAGCGATCGGCTTCCTTTCCATCTTTGAAGAAGAGGATTGGGTCAAGCTTGGCCCCCAGGATGCATCATCGCTTGGGGTCAAGGATAAGGAAGAGGTCGGGATTGAAACCGAACAGGGTGAAGCAGGGTTAAGCACGAGGATTCAGCCCGGTATACCTTCCGGGGTTGCGGTCGTCAGCATGAACCATCAACCCTCTCTTGCGCTTTTTGAGCTGAGCACGGATTCGGCAACCGGCGAGGGCCTGCTTAAGCCTTCATGGAGCAGGATATGGAAAAAGTAATAGTCCTTGATCTTGATCTATGCTGCGGTTGCGAGAGTTGCAGGGCGGCCTGTATGCAGTCCCACCACGGTGAGCCGCGTATCCGTCACGGGTATATAGCGGGAGAAGCCAGTCTTCCCTCTGCCTGCCGTCACTGCGAGGAGCCTTTGTGCGTAGCCTCCTGTCCTACGGACGCCCTTATAAAAGACGAAAAGACGGGCCTTGTCGTTCATCGTCCCTTCCTTTGCATCGGGTGCCAGTCCTGCACCTTTGCATGTCCTTTCGGGGTCATCCAGCAGCATCTTTTAAGGCACATCGCCATCAAGTGTGACTACTGCCAGGAGCGGGAGGAAGGCCCCAGATGTGTGGCAAGTTGTTCTTCCTTCGCCCTTAAATATATAAGTGTTGACGAACTCCCCAAGGTGCCGGTAAACGACCGCTTCATCTCCCGTTCACCATCATGGAGGCGCCAATGAATATGAGCGTCGGCTGGGTGTTCTTCTATCTCCTTGTCTTCCCAGGGTTCCTCTTTACCAGCGTGGTTGGACTTCTCTATACCTGGGTTGACCGCAAGGTGACCGCCCGCATACAGTTCAGGGTCGGACCGCCTCTGCTTCAGCCGTTTTACGATTTCTTTAAGCTTTTAGGTAAAGATACCTTTGTGCCTGAGGGTGCGCCGCGTTCTATCTTCCTTGGCGCGCCGCTTATAGGACTTGCCTCGGTCAGCGTGCTGTCCACCGTGCTCCTTGTTTCCAATCTCTTTCCCGGGCAGGCATTTGCAGGTGATTTGATAGTCGTCCTCTACCTCTTTGCGTTCGTGCCGATTGTTCTGATCCTTGGTGCTTCTTCCTCCTCCAACCCGATCTCCGCGCTTGGTGCATCGCGTGAGATGAGCCTTTATCTTGCATACGAGCTGCCGCTGCTCTTTGCTCTGGCCACGATCATAGTCAAGTCAGGCGGGCTTTTGAAGATAGGGGACCTGCTGCAGTGGCAATGGACCAATCACCCCTTCCTTTATTCAGCTTCAGGAGCCCTCGCCTTCGTCTCGGCGTTTCTATGCATGCAGGCCAAGCTGGGGTTTGTTCCATTTGATATAGCCGAGGCGGAACAGGAGATCATGGGCGGCATCACACTGGAGTATTCGGGTCCTGTGCTGGCTGTTTTAAAGCTCACCAAGGCGATGCTTTACTTTACGGTAAGCATTTTCCTTACCGTATTTTTCTGGGGCGGGTTCCGTTCCCCACGCGAGGGCTGGTACCACATCCTGGGTTGGCTTAAACCCCTGGCAATAATCGTTTTGATAATCCTTATCAAGAACACCAATCCCCGGCTGCGGATAGACCAGGCTCTGCGTTTCTTCTGGTCTATCGTTTTGGTTCTCTCGATCGCGGGATTCATACTGGCTACGGTGGGGTTGTGATGCTTAAGAAATTGAAGAAAGCCGCACTTGCCCGTTCTTTGTGGATTTACCATGTTGCCGCAAGCCCGTGCAACAACTGCGACATCGAGATACTCGACCTCTTGACCCCTCGATTCGACGTGGAGCGGTTCGGCCTGCTCCTTGCCGCTTCTCCGCGTCACGCAGACTTGCTTCTGGTTACCGGCATGGTCAATAAGAAGGTTCTCGACCGGGTACTCAGGGTTTATGCCCAGATCCCTAAGCCCTGCGTGGTTGCTGCGGTCGGATCGTGCGCGATCTCCGGCGATCTGTTCGTGGACTCCTACAACTTTGCCGGTCCTTTGGATAAGCATATTCCGGTTGATGTCTACATAGGCGGCTGCCCGCCCAAACCCGAGGCGATGATACTCGGGGTGATGCGCGCTATCGAGAAATTAAAGAAACTTAAGGACCTGTGATGGCTGATACGCTCAAGAGATCTCAGAATCTTGATAAGAACGGCGCTTATATCGGAGGCAAAGGCTTCTGTCATCAAAGGGACAGCGAGCCTGAGTTCAAGCATATAGAGGGGCAATGCCGCGAGTTCTATCCCGAAGGCGAGCTTAACCTTGTCCGTAAGCGCCGCTGGTACTGGGAGATAGTCGCCGAGGATCTCGTTAAGGTCGCCGATTTCTGCTTCAATACCCTGGGCTGCCGCTTCTCGACCGCCACAGGCGAAGATACCCCGAGGGGATTCACCATACTCTACCACTTCTCCATTGATCGTCTCGGTCTTTTAATAAACGTCAGGGTTATCCTGCCTCACGATGATCCAGAGGTTGACTCCCTCACCGTTCTTGGCCGCGGCTTCGAGTGGATTGAGCGCGAGATGCACGAGATGCTTGGAATAGGGTTCCGCGGTCTGGGTGATACCCGCCATCTCTTGCTTCCGGACGACTCACCTGATGACTATCATCCCTACAGGAGGTCCTTTGGCTGCACTCGAACGTAAGGTAATCCCCATCGGGCCGTTCCACCCCTTGCAGGAGGAGGCCGAGTACTTCAAGCTGACGGTCGAGGGGGAGAAGGTAGTCGGGCTCGACATCCAGCTTGGCTACATGCACCGCGGCCACGAGAAGATATGCGAGGGCAAGACCTACGACCAGATCCCCTTTGTTGTTGAGCGCATCTGCGGTATCTGTTCCACCTCGCACCCCTTCGCATGCGTGCAGGCGATCGAAGACGCGGCAGGTATCGAAATTCCACCCCGGGCCGCTTACATCCGTACCATTGTTGGCGAGCTTGAGCGTATCCATTCCCATCTTCTCTGGGTCGGACTTGCAGGGCACTTTTTGGGCTATAACACCGTCTGGATGTGGGCGTGGAAGTACCGTGAGTCTGTGCTGGAGATAAGTGAACTCATCACCGGAAACCGCAACCACTATGCCATGTTCAAGCCGGGCGGTGTTCGCCGCGACATCGAAGGCGGTATGATCCCCCCGCTCTTGCAGGTGCTTGACGACGCCGATAAGAAGATCCTGATGCTTACCAAGGCTGTTCTGGACGATCCGGTGCTTCACAAACGTCTTGAGGGCGTAGGGGTGCTTACTCCGGAGATGGCCGTTGAATACAGCGTTGTCGGACCCACTGCTCGCGCCTCAGGTCTGGCGATTGACGTTCGCAAGGACGATCCCCATGCGGCATACGATTGGATCGAGTGGGAAGAGATAGTTTTGCATGAAGGGGACGTGTTTGCCAAAGCCAAGGTTCGGTTGCTTGAATGCCTTGAATCCACCAAGATTATCCGTCAGTGTGTTCAGAAGCTGAAGGATTTGCCCGAAGGTGAGATAGATGCTCACATGGAGCGTGGCCCTGACGGCGAGGGTATCGGCCGGTACGAGGCGCCTCGCGGTGAGGTCTTTCACTACGTTAAGGGGGACGGTTCACTCTATCCTAGCCGCTACAAGATCCGCGCCCCGAGCTCTATGAACATCAAGTCCAACGAGGTGGCGGTCTTAGGCGGTTCGGTTGCCGATGCCGCCATCACCCTGGCCGCGGTTGACCCTTGCTACTGCTGTACCGAACGAATCGCGGCATTCAACACCAAAGGTAAACTTCTCTACACATGGGATGATCTTGTGAAGCTTTCTCAGGAGAAGACCGCACGCATGGGAGGCGGATCATGAACGTTGTGCTGCTTTTGCTTATCGCGGTTCCATTCATAGGTGGTCTATTGGTGATTTTCCCGGGACGGTTCCTGCGGATGCTGCGCTGGATATTCTCATTGCTGACCGTTCTTGGCACCGCTTTGCTTCTGACGATAAATTTTGTTGGAGGAACCAAGCCCGGCTTCAGTCTGTGGCATGTGATGGGTTCAGCAAACCTGCAGCAGTTCTCTGTCTCCCCGATAACCCTGGTTATTGGCGCGGCGTTCGTTTTACTCTGGCTCATAGTGATTCTTTATTCCTTCGGTTACTTTCCTAAAGGTGGTGAAGCGGATACCGAGTACTACTCCCTTACCCTGTTTATGCTCGGCTCAACCCTGGGACTTTTATTTGCTAACGACCTTATCTTCCTGTATCTCTTCTGGGAGATAGCCGCGATAACCACCTGGCGTCTTGTAGGCTTCGAGCGTACCCAGAAGGTCATCTCCATCGCCACCAAAACCATTATTATCACCTTCTTCGGCTCCGCCCTCATGCTGGTTGGGTTTGCAATTCTGATTACGAACTTCGGTTCATTCAATCTCGGCGACATGATAAGCAGCCAGATGCCGGTACTTGCAGGGGTCTTTATCCTTGCCGGTATATTCGCCAAGTCTGCGGTCATCCCACTCTATATCTGGTTGCCCGATGCTCACCCTGCCGCACCTTCACCCATGAGCGCACTGCTCTCCGGGGTTATTGTAAAAATCGGCCTTATTGTCTATCTCAAAATGTTCGTACAGACCTTTAGCGTCACCCCTGGCTGGAACATCGCTATCCTTGTGATGGTGATCGTTTCCAGTCTGGTTGCGGGTGGGATTGCTTTGATCGAAAAGGACTGCAAGCGAATCCTGGCATACTCCACGATCAGCCAGGTGGCTTTTATCTTCGGCGGATTAGTTGTGGTTACTCAGATTGCCGGTTCTGTTGGGGGGGTGCTTTATCTTGTCGCCCATTGTCTGGCAAAGGGAGCCCTGTTCCTCGGCTACGGGGTGGTGGTAAAGGAAACCGGTAAACGGAACATCAAAGAGGTGGGTCGTCTTGTTGCCAGATTTCCCCTTCTCTTTGTTGGCGTCATGATAGCAACCCTCTCCATCATCGGACTGCCGCCGTTCCTGGGTTTCTTTGCCAAGATTGACGTGATATTCGGGGTTTTAGGGCTTGTGGATGTCGTTCCCCAGCCTACCTATAGAATCCTTTTGGGATTCGGGTTCATTCTTTCCTCGGTGCTGACGCTTCTTTATATGCTTCGTCTCTTCTCGTCGGTGTTCCTTACCGGAGAGAAACCCCAGGAGGGTCTTAAAGAGCCTATCTATCTTTCGGTGCTCGTGCTTTTGCTTTCGCTCAGCCTTATTGGGGGAAGCGTAGCCCTCAAGCCGCTGGTGGCCTACCTGGCTGGAGGAGGATAAGATGGTTAAGCTGCTTCAGCCGGCTGGGCTTATCATTCTTATTCCCTGGTTAGCTGCACTTCTTGCGATCGTCATCCGTCCCATACGCCGTTACCTGGCCGTGGCTGCTGCGTTGGCGACCGGTTACTTTGTGGTGCGGTTCTTTGTGGATGGAATCGGTCAAGTTCCACCGATCATCCTTCCCCAGGTTTGGGGGGTATCCAACTTTCTTCAGGTGGATTACCTTTCCGGGACGATCCTTTTGCTTGTTTCAGGGTTCGCGTTCCTTATCTTCCTCTACAGCTTTCGCTTCAAGGATGGGCCCCGGGATGACTGGAAATTCTTTACCTTCGGGCTCCTGACCTATGGTGCGGCGAATGGCGTGCTGTTGTCCAGTTCAGTGCTTCTGCTTTACTTCTTCTGGGGGATCCTGCTTTTTACGGTATACGGACTGCTGTTCTACGGCAGGGGAGACGTGGAGACGGCCGCACGCAAGATGTTCGTTCTCAACGGGGTTGCCGACTTCCTGTTGCTGTTCGGGTTACTTGTTTTTATCATCTACACCAAACAGCAGGGAGTAGAGCCAGGACAACTTGCCTACTTCCCTGGTATGAGGCGTTTTGCTTTAAGCGACCCGTTGGCGATTGTTGCTTTTGTTTGCATCGCTGCCGCTGCTTTAACCAAGGCAGGCGCGTTCCCGATGCACACCTGGATTCCCAAAGCGGCTGAGTCGGCGCCCGCTGAAACGATGGCGTTCATCCCGGCAAGTCTGGATAAACTTCTGGGAATATACCTCTTCGTTCGGCTTTGCTACTCCATCTTTGAGATTCGTTCCAACCTTACGGTGCAGCTCATCTTCCTTACGATAGGGGCGGTTACCGTTCTTGCCGCGGTGTTCATGGCGCTGGTTCAAAAAGACGCCATGCGTCTTCTTTCCTACCACGCGGTGAGCCAGGTAGGTTACATGATCTTGGGAATAGCCTCGGGTACGGTGCTTGGGATCGCCGGCGGTCTGTTCCACATGATGAATCATGCCATCTACAAGAGCACCCTGTTTCTTACCGGTGGAGCGGTGAAGCGCCAGACCGGGGAGAGCGATCTTGAGAAGCTGGGCGGGCTTGCCAGGGCCATGCCAGTAACCTTCTTCTCCTTCCTTATTGCGGCCCTGGCGATCTCAGGTGTCCCGCCGCTCAATGGTTTCGTGTCCAAGTGGCTTATCTACCAGTCGTTCGTGGAGCTGGGGCGAACCCAGCCTTTCTTCCTTATTTTCCTGATCGCGGGTGCATTCGGCAGCGTTCTGACCCTTGCCTCTTTCCTCAAGCTCACTCACTCTATGTTCCTGGGCAGACGTCCCAAGGCGTTGGAAGGGGTGCACGAAGTCGGCTTCACAAAGTGGTTCCCGCCCCTCCTGATGGCTTTGACCTGCATAGCATTCGGTCTCTTTGCCTTCCGCCTGCCCCTGCGGTATCTCATCTCTCCCGCGCTTTCAGCATCGGTTATAGTTCCTTTAGGGCACTTTTCACCGCTTGCTTTTGCAGCAATCATGCTTATCATTGTGTCTCTTGGTTTCCTTATCTATATTGTCGGCGGTACCTATAGGCCTCGTCCGCGTAAGGTTTTCTTGGGCGCTGAGGAGTTGACCGAGGAGGAGATGCACTTCTCCGGTCCGCACTTTTACTCATCGATTAAGAATATCAAGATCTTTTTCGAGTTTTACCGCTTCGCAGAAGGAGGTTCGTTCGACGTTTTTCGTTATATACAAGGTCTGAGTAACACGCTTGGCAGGACACTGAAGAAATTGATAGACGACTCCCTTAACGCATTTGCGCGTTTTATAAGATACTTTCTTGATCTTGTAGGCAAAGGGTTTAGTCTCCTGCATACCGGAGGGTTGCCGTTTTACCTGGGCTGGATATTATTGGGGATCTTGATTTTGATCCTGTTATTAATTCGAGGAGGCGGCGGTGCTTGAGCTTATCGTTTTGTTGATCTTTATGATAGCGGCCGGGATTGTGGCCGTCGAGATCAAGGACCTCTTGGCCTCGGTGATAGCGTTAGGTGCGGTGGGGTTCGCCGTAGCCATTGGATTCATAATGCTTGCGGCGCCCGATCTGGCCATAGTTCAGATCGTGATCGAGGTTCTCTCGGTGGTATTCTTTGTAGCGGTGATCCTTAAGACGACCCATGTTGATTCTACACTCGGACGGCCCTATAAAGGAGGAGATATCTTCACCTTCGTGGTGTTCGGGATGTTTGCGCTTGCCTTTGTCTACTTCGGTGTGAGGCTGCTTGCAGGTCTTGCCCCTATGAGTCGGGAGCTCGGTCAGGTTGCGAGTCACTATCTAACGCAGGGTCTGGCAGAGACCGGTGCAGTGAACCGCGTAACGTCGGTGGTGCTCGACTACCGGGCGTTGGATACCTTAGGCGAGGCAACGGTTCTGTTTACCGCGGTGATTGGAGTCCTTGCGGTTCTCAGGCTTGAAGGGAGGAAGAAATGAAAGGGATGACGCCGATTGTAAAGGTGGTAGCCCGCATCGTTGGAGGATTCATCTTCATTTACGGCTGCTACATCGTGCTCTACGGGCATCTCTCACCCGGCGGCGGGTTTGCAGGCGGGGCGATTATAGCCGCGGGCCTTATACTTGCTCGACTGGCGTTCGGGACAACCGCCAGCCAGGAGAGGAGCGCCTCGATCTCCTCCTCCATCTTCGAAAGCACCGGCGGGCTTCTTTTCCTTCTCATTGCTCTGCTTGGACTCTTTGTCGGCGGGTACTTCTTTATAAATCTCTTTCCTTCCTTCGGTACACCGGGAAGGCTTGTCTCTGCCGGTTCCATTCCCTTCTCCAACATTGCGATCGGCATCAAGGTTGCGGCGGCTATACTTTCCATCTTCGTCGTGCTGGCGTCAACCAAATACATATTCAAGGAGTGATGCGGTGATTATTCTGGTTGCTTCGTTGATTCTGTTCCTTGTTGGGCTTTATGCCATAATCACCAAGCGCAACATGATTAAGGTAGCGGTGGGGTTTTCGCTTATGGAGTACTCGGTGAACTTTCTGTTCGCTATTGTGGGATTTCGTCCGGGTGCCTTGCCGCCCATACTCCAGGCGGTTGAGGCAGGTAAGGTTTACTCCGACCCCTTGCCCCAGGCACTGGTGCTTACCGCTATAGTGATCGGTCTTGGCGTCACCGCTTTCATGCTGTCGTTGATATTACGTCTCTACAACCGCATCGGTTCCTTTGATCTCGAAGAGATCCAGAGGCTGAAAGGGTAGCTGGCTATGGAGATATTCCCGGTTCTTTTGATTGCAATCCCCCTGGGCGGGGCCTTCCTTATTCCTATCCTCTACAAGGCGTGGAATCGTTTGGCAGAGATCGTGGCCGGGCTTTGCCTGGCGGCTGTTTTGGCTTTGAGTATCTATCTCGCCTTCTTTCTTGTGCCCGGCAAGCCACTGGTCTATCTCTTCGGCAACTGGCCGGTTCCTTTGGGGATCGCGTTCGCGGTTGATAGGCTCTCCTCGTTTATGCTGCTGGTTGT
This sequence comes from Caldifarciminota bacterium, assembly GCA_023128825.1. Classification (GTDB taxonomy): domain Bacteria; phylum Hydrothermota; class Tepidihabitantia; order B3-TA06; family B3-TA06; genus B3-TA06. The sequence continues at coordinate 17,775 of JAGMDF010000037.1, forward strand.
TGCTATCCTGGTGTTCTTCTCCTACATTTTTGCTATCCGATACATGGATCACTTCACCGGTTCGGGCAAGTTCTATACCCTGTATCTTCTGATGCTCGTGGGTATGAACGGGGTGGTGATGACCGGCGATCTGTTTAACATGTTTGTGTTTATGGAGATCGCTGGTCTCTCCTCCTATGCCCTGGTTGCATTCGGCACTGAGGCTGAGGAGTTAGAGGCTGGCTTCAAGTACATGGTGATGGGCGAGATCGCCAGCATGATGATTCTTTTGGCGATCGCATTCATCTACGCCGCTACCTCAACCCTTAATCTTGCGGACATCTCCCGCTCGTTTGCCGCCATGGATAAGACCCCTGGCTTCTGGTTTGTGTTCATCCTCTTGATGTCCGGCTTTTCGATCAAGGCGGCGATTGTTCCCTTCCACTCCTGGTTGCCTGACGCGCACCCCTCGGCTCCTGCTCCGATCTCCGCGTTGCTTTCAGGCGTGTTTATCAAGGTGCTGGGTGTTTATGCCATGGCACGGATTCTTTTCAACGTATACGGCGTCTCACGAGCCAGCTACCCCGCGGTCTTTAACGCCCTTCTAATACTCGGGCTCGCCTCGATTATTATTGCGAGCCTGCTTGCCCTCTATCAGAAAGACTACAAGCGGCTTCTGGCCTACTCGAGCATCAGTCAGATCGGCTACATCGTGCTTGCGTTGGGTATAGGCAACGAGTTCGCCCTTATCGGTGCGCTTGCGCATATCCTGAGCCACTCGCTCGGCAAGGGGCTTCTGTTTCTCACCTCAGGTTCTGTGGTCTACCGTGTTGGAGAACGCGACATAACCAAGTTTACCGGTGGGCTGGGCAAACAGATGCCCTGGACTTCGCTTTCCTATAACCTGGGTGCTCTTTCTGTTGCCGGCATGCCTCCTTTCCTGGGCTTCTTCTCCAAGCTGTTTATTATCCTGGGCGCGGTAAAAGCGGGATTCATCGTCCCTGCCGTCGTGGCCGGACTCTTTGCTGTGGTTACCCTGGGCTATCTTCTAAAGATCACCAACAAGGTCTTCTGGGGCAAGGAAGGTATAAAAGGGATAAAGGAATCCCCATTCGTTATGGTCTTTGCCATGGTTTCTCTTGTTGTTCTTTTGGTAGCAGGCGGCGCGTTTTTCTTCTGGCTCAAACCCCACCTTTTGCAGCCTGCGGCCGATGTTCTGCTCAAGGGGACCGAGTATGCTGAAATTGTGTTCAGGATAGGAGCAGGGGGTTAGGATGCGGCGAGTGGTTTTATTTGTCCTAAGTTACGGATTGTGGCTGCTCTTGACCTTGCCAGGAGGCGATTGGCCGGTCTATGTTGTTGGAGCGGTGTTGGCGCTTCTTGTGGCTATCTTCTTCGGTGCAGAGTTTACCCATCGGCCCCTTTCATTCCTCAACCCTCGTCGCTGGTTCTGGGGCATCATTTACATCCCGGTTTTCTTCTGGCACATGCTGGTGGCAAATCTTGACGTTGCGTTCCGCGTGCTTCATCCTGCCTGTCCTGTAAAACCCGGAATAGTCAAGGTGAAAACCGTGCTCAAGACAGACGTTGCCAAGACGTTTCTTGCCAACTCCATCACCCTTACCCCTGGAACCATGACCGTTGACGTGGATGAAGATGTTCTTTACGTTCATTGGATCGACGTACTGGGCGATGGGGAGGATGTCAAAGCCAACACAAAGGCAATAGTGGCGAAGTTCGAGAAGTACTTGAGGAGGATCTTCGAATGAGCGTTCTCTGGATTAGCATTCTCATTATCCTTGGGGTTGCGGCTTTTCTGTGCCTTTTCCGCATCTTCCGCGGGCCCACGATTGCCGACCGCATGGTTGGGGTTGACATCATGGGCATACTGTTCGTCGGAATAACGGCGATTACCGGAATACTCTACAATCTCTCATTCCTGGTGGATATCGCGATTGCCCTTGTCTTGATTAGTTTTGTCGGGACGCTTGCCCTGGCCAAGTACCTTGAGCGGAGGACGCTTGATGACTGAGGTAACTGTGATTGATGTAATCGGATACATCGTGATCTTTGTGGGTGTGGTTTTTGACCTTCTTGGTGCTATTGGTCTTGTCCGGTTCCCCGATGTCTACAACCGTCTGCAGTCGGCAACAAAGAGCGTTACCCTGGGCACTTTCGGGATCATGATCGGGATCCTGATAGTTACAGGCTTTACCCCTTTGGGGATCAAGGCGCTCATCTGCGGAGTTTTTTTGCTGTTGACCGCGCCCGTTTCCGCGCACGCCCTTTCCCGAGGCTCGTTGCGCTTTGGAGCAAAGATGTGGAAGGGAACCGTGATTGACGCCTACGGCAAGGACAAACTGGGAGGGCCGCAGATCGAAAGCGAGGAAGGCGAAGCCAAAGAGAGTAAGGAGAAGGAAGATGAAGTGGCCTAAGATTCGCGAGCTGGGTGAGGCGCTGCGATCGCTCTTCTCCGCTCCTTACACCACTAAATTTCCCAAAAGGGCAATCCTGCCTCCGCCTCGGTTCCGCGGCGTTATCGTTTTCGATGAAGAGAAATGCATCGGTTGCGGGGCATGCGTTGAGGTTTGTCCTGCCAGGGCGCGTGAGCTGGAGGATGATCTTGAGAAAGGCATCCGGCACGTGGTCTATCTAAAGGATATGTGCATCTTCTGCGGTCAGTGCGTTACATATTGCCCGACAGAGGCCATTCGCCACACCGTTGATTACGACATGACCTTTCTTGACAAGGATCAATACCGGGATGAGATCGAGAAGGAGCTTTTGTTCTGCGAGCGCTGCGGCAGGGTGATAACCACCCGTGAGCATCTGGAGTGGATCGCCCGACGCCTGGGAGAGCTTGCCTATGCCAACCCCACCCTGGTTCTTACGCGTCAGAGCAGTCTGGATACGGTTGAGATGAAGCCTGAGCGAGGGGATTTTGAACCTTACCGCAGCGATCACCAGCGGCTTTTGTGCCCGGCTTGCCGGCGTGAGGTGATCCTCAACGAGATCTGGGGCTACTAAGTAAACCCCGAACGGAAAAAGGAGAGTGGTCCCATCAACGGTGTATCCGGCTCTTTCTTTAGATAGACTAGTTCATGCTCCTGCGATAATCTCTTTCATTGCTGCGGGGGGATTTTGTAGTAAAGGAAGGAGGCGAAGCCTAAGCTTCAGCTAAGTATTCTGTCTTTCCTTTGCTTTGTCAGAAGATAATGATACCCTGATTGTTGATTGGGTTCGGATCTCTAGGGAATCTTTTTACTTCAGCTGTTCGAGTTTTTCCTTGGCGCGCTGGATGTTGCGGGTCGCGTTTCCGTATGATGGGTCTATTGCCAAAACCTGCTCCCAGTAATTGATCGCCTGCTTGTAGTTGTTGTTGGTATACGCCTGCACACCTTGCAGGTAGAGCTCGTCCGCGTCCTTTTTTTGAAGTTTGGAGTTGATGCGCTCAAGGTAGCCTCTGGCGGTGGCGTTGTCTGGATCGACCGCGAGCAGGGCGTAGAACGAATTTTGCGCCTGAACGTAGTAGCCGCGGTTATAGTAGTCGATCCCCTGGGTTTCATAATCGGATGCCGAGGAGTGTATCTTACCTTGATAGGAGGTTATCTTGGCCGCGATCTCGCGATTGGACGGAGCCAGAGCTTTTAATTGTTTGGCAAGGTTAAGGGCTTTCAGCCACTGGCCCTTGCGTTCAAGGCTTTCCAGCCGCTTCATGCCTTCGGCGATCTGTTGGCCGAGCTTCTCTGAGGTCTTTTTCTTGTAGGTCTGGACGGTTCTGGACCTGGGTTGAAGCTTCTCTATCTTTTCCCATGTTTCGGCGGCATTTTTGTACTCGCCGGCTGCATATTCCTCAAGCCCTTTCTGGTATAGTGCGTTGATCTCTCCTGCGTTGCGCACCGATGAGGTTTGGGTAAGTATGGATTCCGAGAACTTGCGCTGCGCCTCCTCAGCGAGTGACCGTGCTTGGGTTGAGGTGGAGTCGATCCTTAAAGCGGCTTCCGCCTTGCTCATCGCTTCGAGATAGTCCTGAGTTCGTATAGCCGCGTTGGCTGCGGCAATCAGGGCGCGCAGCTCGGAGGTTCTCTTTTCTTCCTTAACGCGCTGGAGCCAGTTTAGTGCCTCATCGTTGGCAGGATCCCAGATAAGGGCAACGTCAAATGCGTGAATGGCATCGTCAAAGGCGCCGTCGTTGTAGGAATCTATTCCCTGGGTCGTGTAGGTCTTGCTGGTTATTCTGTTCTTCGTCTGCTTCTCGCTCTCTATGGAGGCCAATCGTTCTTCAACCTCCTTGGTTGAGGCTATGTTGAACAGGAATGAGAATGCGACCCTTCCATTGGGTTGAACGACGGATGCGGGTATCTTCGAGTAGCTGAGGTTGATCTTACAGAGGTTCAGGTCCACGGCTGTCAGGATACCGAAACGATTATCGCTTGCCCAGCCGCCCCCGACCTCGAAAGGTATTCCTAAAAGATCCTTGAAGGAGAAGAGGCCGGCGAGGTGGACGGTTCCCTGTCTGGTTTCTTCCCGAAACGGTTCGCGAAGATTGAAGTTAGTAAGAAAGCGGAAGAACGCTATGTTGTAATCCATGCCGACTTGAATGGCGGACCACTCTGCCTTGCGAACAGCTGCGGCAACCGAGATCTCGCCTGGGACGTCTTCAAACTTTATATCCGGTATGGATATGCCCAGAGCAAAGGCCGGTTTGAGACGGCTTTCATCAGGGCCAGGGTCGTAGTCCAGATATCGAATCCCCAAGCTGGCTCCGGTCTGCAGGAATCTCCATCGGTAAGCCGCCCCCAGTAGAAGACCATGTGCTCGGGCCTCGTCCTGAAAACCTGCCAGCCCGGCGCCGAAATCTCCAAAAGGCTGGGTGTAGCCGACGAACCCTACACCGGTGTAGGAGCCAAACACGCGAGGTAGAACATTCTCCCCCCGGCGTTCTTGAGGTTCGAACCTGAAACCGACAGGGTTAAAGAGAAGCTTACTGTCGCTGGTGCTGGTTAGTAAAGCCGGGTTAACATAAAGAGCCAGGGGCTGATCGGCAATGGTTACACCCGCATCGGCAAGCCCGTTTATCCTTGCCTCACCTACCGGTAAAGTTACAAGGGAAAGTAGTAGGAATAGCTGCATGAGTTGGATTATATCCCTTTGTTAGGGGCTGTCAATAGCATTTGTAGATTGTCCAGTAGATCGTTACCAGGCAGTAGATGGTTGAGGAGAAAACCTTTACCCAAGCGCGTGCAGTTAAGATGCGGGGTGTTAAGTCACCCCCTCTTTTATTCTCACCCATCGAATGGAGAAGATGACAAGGAATTTACTCTCCCCGTCGAAGGAAGAAGATGGAGACGGCAGAGAAACCTATTTTCCTTCCCTTGATGGGACAGCGTGCCCCTTGAGTGCTTTATGCGCTCATAGGGTAGGGGGTTGGGTGGAGGGTGTGGAGGGTGAAGTTTTAACCATGGTAACGATCTCTTGGCGCATACAGGCTTTCCTATAAGCTTGACAAACAGGCTTTCTTGTGTATCTTGACGCATTTACCAAAGGAGTAATGAAGAATGGAACGAGACATTCATCGTAGGGCAGAGGAAAGGGTAGAGAGGCGAATGGGGTTTTTTACACACCTTGCGAGTTATCTTGTTGTGAACGCGGGGATATTTTTGGCGTGGTATTTTGTCTTAGATCATGGGAAAGGATTCCCATGGTTTGTTATCCCGCTTGGGGGATGGGGGGTAGGGCTTATTGTTCATTTCCTGAGTGTATTCGTGTTCGGCAGGTTTCGCGAGAGGATGATCGATCGGGAGGTTCAACGCATCCGCCGGAAGACGGAATGATTCGTGAAGTTGTCCTTCGGGTTGAGGGATTAAGAAAACGATTCGGCGACGTTCAGGCGCTTGACGGCATAGACTTTACTTGCCGCAGGGGGGAGCTTTTCGGATTGCTCGGCCCTAACGGGGCCGGCAAAACCACCACGATCCGATGCATCTGTTCCATAATCAAGCCTGACGATGGAAGTATCGAGGTTGAAGGTGTATCGGTGGCTTCCAATCCCTTAATGGCCTTAAAAAAGATCGGGGTGGTGCTTGAGGACGGGGGTCTTTACGAGCGGCTCACCGCGGAAGAGAACATGAAGCTCTTGGCTCAGCTACACGGAGTCGACGGCAGCTTGATAGACGAACGTATCGATTCGATCTGTGATACCCTAGGGTTAGATGAGTACCGCAAGCGTCAATTCAAAAAGCTCTCCAAGGGAAACAAGCAGAAGATTCTTCTAGGCCAGGCCCTGGTTATAGACCCGCCGCTTCTGATCCTTGATGAACCCACCATAGGGCTTGACGTGCCTGCCCAGAAGGTAATAAGGGACCTTTTGGGCAAGATCAAGAAGGAGAGGACTATCCTGTATTCGACCCACATCATGTCCGAAGCGGAAGAACTCTGCGACCGGCTGGCCATAATAGATCACGGCAGAATCGTTGCCCAGGGCACGGTTGCCGAGATATGCAGAAAAGCCGGGGCCAGGAACCTGGAGCAGGCATTTCTAAAACTGGTGGGCAGGTATGCTTAAAGGGATCGGCCTAATCTTTCGCAAGGAGATGTGGACCGCACTGCGGGAACGCCGCACCTTGATCTTCCTTTTCTTGTTTCCCCTGCTTGTCTGGCCGGTGTTTACGGTTCTGCCCATGCTGCTGATTGGAGGCAAGGAGCAAAGGGCGCAGGCGCAATCCTCCAAGGTGGCTCTGGTATCCGCCTATCCCGAATTGGAAAAGGAGTTTGAGGCGTCGGACAAACTTCAACTGGTCCGGCTTGAGGATTCGGCAGCCGCCGCACTTCAGCAAAGAAAGACCCACTGCGTGGTTTACGTTGACAGCCTCGCTTCCGACAGCCTGGTGACCTACGCCAGAATCCTCTACGATCCCACCCAGACCGAATCACGCGCCGCTGCCGATAAGGTAGAACTGGTCCTTTCCCAATACGAGCGGAAGATAGTAATAGAAAGGCTTGCCCAACAAGGGGTTCCTGAAAGGATGTTAAAAGCCCTCTCCTACAGGCGGGAGAACGCCATGGGCCAGAACCAGATGCTGGGCTATTTCCTGGGTCTTATAATCGGGATGTTCGTGGTGATGGGTTCGATGATGGGCAGTATGGCAGTGGTTATAGATTCCACCGCAGGGGAGAAGGAACGAAAGACCTTAGAGCTTCTTTTGACCGTTCCCATCCCCCGCAGGGCAATCATGATGGGCAAGTACTTGGCCGGGGTGACCTTTGCCTTCATTTCTCCCATACTTACCGCACTTGGTATGTCGCTTGCCGCCAGCTTTGTGGTTCCGGTGCTGGTATCGTCAGGCGGGAGCGTTGACCTCTCAGGCTTAATCTCCCCGGGAAAGATCCTCATAATACTCTTGGTAATCCTCTTGATGGCCGCGTTTATCGCCGCTCTTCAGATGACGGTTGCGGTTCGCGCCCACTCCAACCGCCAGGCACAGACCTATCTTGCCCCATTAAACATCATCGTGGTAATACCCATAATCTTCCTGCAGATCATCCCTGCCCTGCCTCCGAACTGGACGTTCTTCATCCCGTTCGTGAACGTGATGCTGCTTCTGCGCGGACTTCTGATGGACACCCTGCCCGGCTCTGCGGTTCTATACACCGTTGCCTCCAACCTGGTCTTCCTCATATTGGCCCTTCGTTTCGCATCGCGGTCGTTCGGTTCCGAGGAGGTGCTTCTGAATTAAATCTAATTGACAGCTCCCATCTTACGCCTATAATCCAATAAAGGAGGCACAATGCTTTATTTGTACATAGCCCTTGGTGTGATCGTAATCATCCTTCTGTCTTCGGCGATCAGGATACTTAAGGAGTACGAGCGCGGGGTTATCTTCCGTCTGGGCAGGCTTGTGGGCTCGAAAGGCCCTGGGATTGTCCTTTTGATTCCTTTTATCGACAGGATGGTGCGCGTAAGCCTGCGGACCATCACCATGGATATCCCACCTCAGGACGTAATTACCCGCGACAACGTAACCGTTGAGGTTAACGCGGTTACGTACTTCAGGGTCATGGATGCGTCCAAGGCGATAGTTGAGATTCAGGACTTCATCTTCGGCACCTCGCAGATCGCCCAGACCACCCTGCGTTCTGTTCTGGGTGAGTACGAGCTCGACGATCTACTTTCAAAGCGTGAGGCCATAAACGAACGGCTGCAGCGGATCATAGACAAGCAGACCGATCCCTGGGGCGTCAAGGTTTCGATGGTGGAGATCAAGGACGTGAATCTTCCAGATGAGATGCGCCGTGCGATCGCCCGTCAGGCAGAGGCTGAGCGTGAGCGCCGTGCGAAGGTTATCCATGCTGAGGGCGAGTTCCAGGCATCAGAGAAACTGAGTCTGGCTGCAGGGGTGCTTGCAAAGAACCCCGCGGCCATCCAGCTCCGATTCCTCGGCACCCTAACCGAGATTGCTACCGAGAAGAACTCCACCATCATCTTCCCGGTGCCCATAGACCTCTTAAAGGTCTGGATAGATAAGCAGGCCGGCGGCGAAAAAAAGATAACCAAGTAGCAGTTCTTGAGCTGTTCGCTGGATAAGAAATCCATCAAGCTTCTGCGTGCTGTAAGCCGTGGGGGCTGGGCTGCTCCGGCTGACCTTGCCGGAGCAGCCTCTATAACCGAAGAAGAGATCGAGCCTCGCCTGTACGCTTTGAGGCATTCGAGGATATTGGGTCCTTTCCACGCCGCACCATTCCTTCCTGCCCTGCACGGCGGCCTGTGGGGACGCTATGTGGTGCGTCTGTATAAACTGGATATTGGGCTCGAAGAACGGCTCGTAAGGAACCTGTCAGGTCTTGAGGAATCAATTCACAACGCTTGCTTCTTTACACGTCGCTTCACGACCGCCAGTTTCTTTTGCTTCTCGCAGACACCTGAAGAACTCAAGCTTATCCTTCGCGAAGCCGGCGTTGAAGAAGAGCCGTTGGAGGTCCGTTCCTATAACTTTCCCTTCTCCGCCAGCCTTTCGGATGAGGAACGGCTGCTTCTTCGGACTATAAACTCCACCGGCGAGGTTGTGCCGTCGGTTCTTGCCAGGCAGCTTGAACGCGATACCTCGTGGGTCCAGGCCAAACTTCGGCGCCTGGTTCTTCACTGTGACAATCCCCAGGGCGTAGTCATCCTGCGGGCCACCATCCACTGGTACAGGATAGACAACTTCATCCATGCACATATCCTTTTGCCTATCGAAGCAAAGGAGCGTCTTGCAGTGCTTTGCAGGGGCCTTGAATGGAACTCTCTATCCTGGCCTGGCGAGAGCTCACAGACCGTCCCCATTGAAGTGGATTTTAGGAGCTGGGGACAGTTTGCCGAGTGGAGGTCCTATCTGGAGCTTGCCGGATTTCCCGCTTCAGGCTTTGCCTTATTTGCAGAGGAGCGCATCCACGCGAAAGGCTTTGAGTTCTAGTCCGGAAGGCGTCATCTCCAGATAGGTGAAGCGGCTGAACCACTCGCCAAGAGAGTAAAATTCACGGTTCCTATAGGCGAAGCACAGTGGTTCGTGGTGGTGCCCGCTGATAATGATCTGGGTGCTGGGATCAATGGGTTTAAGACTTGAACTATAGAATACGCGGGGAAACCTTACATGACGTTCACGACTTAAGTGGGCTGCCTTAAGTGCAAGGCTGAAGCCAAGTCGGTAGGGGAGAAGCGAGTAGAGCCAGACCGAGGTTGGGTTCTGCATGATGCGGGCGGTAAGACGCGAGAGTGAATCCGGTTCGCGCAGTAACCCGTGGAACAGCTGCACCCTTCGTCCAAACACTTCGTGCACCTCGCCGTCGTGAACGATCCTGAGCCCCCTTTTGCGCAGGTACTCCGCCATCCAAAGATCGTGGTTGCCTGCAAGAAAAAAAACCTCGATCCCCTTCCTTATAAGTTCGGCTATCTCCTCGATCAACGGCTCATAGGCAGGTAACACACGACCTCGGAACACGAAGCCGAACTCAAACAGGTCGCCCAAAAGGTACAGTTTATCGCAGCTTAAAGCCTCTTTCTTGAGAAAACACTTGAAGATTTCCTCGCGCTCGGGCTTATCCGGCCTGGCGTGCAGATCGGATGCAAACAGAACCCTTTTCACCAGGCAAAAGGCTCGCTTTTATGGTAGAAGCGCTGCACTGCAAAGCCCACAGCTATCCCCCAAAGAATGCGCGGAGTAGGATGTCGGAGGAAGTACCTAAGGAAACGTATGACCGGTATCTCGGTGTATTCTTTGCCGTCCATGATCTTTCCGATTGTATTTATGATCCGGTTGTCGGAGCGGAAGAACGCCTGCGGGATCATAAGATGCACCCGGTCCCGGCAGGGATAAAGTTTTACCCTGCGAGGATAGTCGGAGAGCAGGTAGGAGTCGTCTTTCTTCAAGGCTTCAGTGATCACCTCACCTGCTTTTGCAGCACGATCCGAAATGGAGATTCCCTCGCCGCAGTGGTTCGGCTCGCCTATGACCTTCTTCTTATCAAGAACGAGAACCGAGTAGGCGGCCTCTGCAACTACCTTCGCGGCAGAAGAACCTGCAGGTCCTCCGCCCACAACGATCACGTCCCAGGTGTTCATGTTCTATTATATCCGCCCGTTAGGTTTCTGCAAGAAATTATGCACAGGCTGGAGAGCCTGTGCCACACCACCCCACGAATCCGCTTTGCCGGCTTGCGCCGTCGCGGGAACCCCAACGGAGCGATACCGATAGAGACCACACGCAAAGCTTGGCTGGCCAGTCTTTTCTCTGCGATCTTTTGTCCCAAAGAGACAAAAGGAGCATTAATTTCCTCCCCCTTGATTGGGGACAGTGTGCCCCTTGAGCGCTTTATGCGTTCATAGGGTAGGATTGAGGAGGGGGTGAAGACCGGTAGATCCCGGTGGATACGCTCTCTCGCTCTTGACTTAATCCCGCCACGTAGATATATTAGCTCAAACTGGAGGAATAATGGAACTTAAACTCATACCGATCGAAAAACCGGAAGAGGCAAACGTGATCATAGGGATGACGCACTTCATCAAGTCCTGCGAGGACGTGTACGAAGCCCTGGTTACATCGGTTCCAGGCATAAAGTTCGGGTTCGCCTTTTGCGAGGCTTCCCAGGATCGCTTAATTCGATATGAGGGCACCGACGAGGAGCTAACCAGGCTTGCCGTAAAGAACGCCGAGGCCATAGGCGCTGGCCACAGCTTCGTTCTGATTCTCGGTAACGCCTATCCGGTAAACGTTATGGAATCGTTGCGCGGGGTGCGCGAGATAGTTAACTTGTTCTGCGCCACCTCCAATCCGGTTCAGGTCCTGATTGCCGAGACAGACCAGGGCAGGGGTGTTTTAGGTGTGGTAGACGGCTACTCGCCGGTTGGTATCGAGGATGAAGCAAAGATAAGAGAGCGCCGTGAGTTCATGCGTAAGATCGGATACAAGTTCTCCTGAAGGGATGGGGAGGGTTGTGGAGGGGTCAGGGTGAGACGGTTTTGATCTCTACGTTCTCGATTTGGAACTTGTTGCCTGCGTATCGTTTATTCCCTGCAGTGGCCTTGAGCTTTACCTCTAGGCCGGCTTCCGGATCGGAGCGGAAGAATAGCAGTTCGTCCTTTCTTAGCTCAACCTTCTGCTGAGTTGTCGTTTGCAGAAGTTGAGGAAAGACCTTTTGAAGGAACTCGATCCCTTCATTCCACAGGGGCAGATATATCTTTACCCTGTGGATACCGGTTATCCCGTACTCCTCGGCGTTCGGCTTCATGAGGGTCTTGATACCCTCCTCTGAATCCTCATGATATTCAAGGAAGTTTATGTCCATGTCGGTGCCAGGGATAGGGGGCAGGTTCAGGGAGCGCCAAGGAGAAATCTTCTTCTGCTTCGACTGTCCCAGGCCCAGGAACCCGGTGACGGCCTCCAGGATGTCTTTGGACGTTTTAACAAGGGATTGTTTTGGTTCAGGCTCAGGGATCGCGATGCCCCTTTCAACCAGACCTTCGTACACTTCGTCCAGTTCCTTTACGGCGATAAAGATTGAAAAGACGCCGCGCTTTCCCTCGTTATAGCATTTAACCCAGCGGGGATTCCAACCCCCTGACCGAAGGCTGCAAGAGACGAACCAGCTGCAGGTACTGTTCGCCTATCCAGATATTGGAAACTGCAAGCCCCTGCGTGCTTTTTTCCGATCCTGGATCGAAGGGAAAACCAAGCGGCACGATTTCCTTTTTGAGGTTTTCAAGGATCGCCGCGTCGTTATTGACGTGTATGAGGAAATGATCAAGCCGCATTGTCGTTTAGTATAACGATTTTGAGTCGAGGGTCAACTGATATAAATGCTCCTTTTTGCCTTCGGCAAAAAGATCGTGGAATAAACCGAGTTAAGACTGGACTTCGTTTTTGGGTCCCTTGCACTTTCCCCACAGCCCTATCCCCAGTTTGCACATCACGATTAAGGTCCAGACGAGCGATATGATGAACGCGCCTATATCCGAGATGGGAATGGCGAACCATATCCCTTCCTGACCGAAGAAGTGCGCGAAGAGGAGGATCGCCGGAACCAGTATCAACAGCCGGCGTGAGATGCCGATCACCGCAGAGGGGATTCCTTTTCCAATCCCCTGGAAGAAGTTTGCAAATGCCACCTGTGCGCCCACGAGGCTGAAACCTATCATCGCTATTCGCATGGCGTGGGCGGCCATGGGAACGAACTCCGGATCGCGGTTGAAGATGCTCACTATCTGGCGAGGGAAAAGAATGGCCAAAAGCGAGACACCCATGGTTATGGCTGTGGATACAAGCACCGTCCTGTGGACCGTACTCCGTACACGCAGGTACTTTTTTGCCCCGAAGTTGTATGCGATTATGGGCAGGGCTCCGGTGGAGATACCTATGCATGGCATGAACCCCAGCTGGGTTATGCGGAAGAAGACCCCGTAAGCCGCGATGGTAAGAGGCCCGAACCCGGAGGCCACATTGTTCACCACGGCCATGGCTACGCTGCCCACCAAAGACATCAGCGTGTGAGGACCGCCCACCGCATAGATCTGACCCCACAACCTGAAGTTAAGCTTGAAGTAGGAGGCCTTTAATCTGAAACTCGTGCGCTTGCCGAAAAGGTAGGTGAGAACGATAGATGCACCTACCGCCCGGGCCAGTATGGTAGCCACCGCCGCTCCCTGGACACCCATTCCCAGAACGTAGATGAATATCGGATCGAGACCTATGTTTATGACCGCACCGGTGATCATTGCTATCATAGGCAGGTTGGGGTTGCCTTCGGCTCTGATAAGGTTGTTGCCTATCATGTTGGTGAAGATGACTATCGCTCCTGAAGCGATAACGATCATGTATAAGTACGCGTCGCCTATGATCGCTTCCGACGCGCCCAGAACTTTAAGTAGAGGATAACCCACGGTGTGTCCTGCGATTGCGGCAAGTATGCCGAGTATCAGGATGATCACAAGCGCCTGTCCTACCACCTGGTTGGCCGCCTCCACCCGTCCTTCACCAAGTCTACGTGAGATAAGGGAGGATGACCCTATGCCCGTTCCTGCACCTATGGCGATAAAGACCATCTGTAAGGGAAAGACCACGGTAAGCGCGGCGATGGCGTTTGGACCCAGGCCGCCAACGAAGATGGTATCCACCATGTTGTAGGTGGCGTTCACCAGCATCCCGATAACACCCGGCAGGGAGAAACGCCACAAAAGCTTGCCCACTGACTGGGTGCCCATGAGTTCCGAGCGGTTTGGAACAGGGGAGGGAGTTGGTCTCTCAGACATAAGCAACGATTATAGTTTAATTTAGTTAGGTGTCAATTTAAAGATGTGATTTAGGGGTCCCCGCAGAGCCGCGTAGCGGATCTGTGGGGTGAATAAATAAATCCGCAGATTTTGATCCCCCTGTGTCCCCCTTAATAAGAATCCCTCCGGCCTTCGGCCACCTCCCTTGATAAGGGAGGCCTCTCAAAGCCCCCCTTTTTAAGGGGGGTAGGGGGGATTATTGAGTGCAACGAGCGCCTCATTGCGGGAAACGTCAGCGACAAGTGGTTTCAGACAAGGGGTTCAGACCTTCAGGCTCGCTAAAGCGTAAACCCCTTGTTCAACCCTTGATATAGGGGTAGGGGAGAATTATAGTTGAAGTAAATGAGGAGGAAAAATAAAAGAATGGGGAGAGGCATATTTTGAGTTTATAGCCGAATGATTTTACAGGTTAAATGGTTTTCAACCACTCCTTAAACGAGGAGTCGATATAATCTATCATTATGTAAATCTTCATTGGAGATCTTGATGGTCTACTGCAACGAACAAAACCTTCCTCTTCCCATATTTCGAATAAATGAAATACTACGGGATGAGGTAAGTCCAACGATTCTGAAAGCTGTCGACTCTCCGCCCAGCCTTTTTTTACCACTTCAATTCCTACCCGCTTTTTTATTGAGAAGTAATTATTGAAATTCTCTCTAAGATATTTTTCAAGAGCGTATAGCCTGATTATGAAAGAAAGGATTTTTCTATAAGAGCTTTCCAAGTCTTCTGCTTTCGCTATTATATACTTCAATTGCTCTAGCTGTTTTAGCGCATTAAAAACACTTCTTGGAGCTGCTCCTTTTGATTTTAACTTTTCTAGAAAAGATTCTTCTATTGGGGAAGAGGAAGAGACATAGATGTGGCGGTAGTTGTTCGTCCACCTTTCTGTGATGGCTCTTTCGCACACTAATTTAAAGATTGTTGATGTCGGTTTTGATAGAGGAGGGAACTCTTCAATCTCGGATTCTATGTTTTTGGAGATTGATATAAGTGGTTTTTCTATACGTCCATAGATAGCATCTACTATTTTCTTTAAGTGTTTTTCGTAATGGAGAAGATCTTTTATTTTAACCCAAGCGATTGATTTGAGAGATTGCGGGATCAAGTCCTCATCAATATCTAAGATAACAGGTATGAGTCGACTGCCTCTTTGTATTCTTTTCACCAAGCTTGCATTTAATTCTTCTTGAACCCAACGTTTATTGATGCTATATTTGGAAAGAACTACGATTATGGCTTGAGCTTGCCCTATTCCTTCTTCGAATATCTTATCTATAATGCTGTCCCCAAGAAGTATTTCCCATTTATCTACCCAGGGGTCTATCCCATGCTCACACAATTTCTTGGCGAACTCTAGGACAAAGCGTTCCTTATCCTCACTTGCATGGCTAATAAATACTTTTGGAGGTTTCACGTAGTAGAATACATAATTCTTCACATTTTGTCAAGCCATGAGATCAGGGGTCTGTTAAGGCCGACCTAAAGGTCGGCCCGCATAATCTTTGGCTATTTTCCTAAAATCTCCCATGGCTCCTTAGGTGATTTGGGATCGAATTTCTCCAAGAAAGCCTTCAACACCGAAAAGCCGATAACTGGTCTTATTAAAGCAGTACTCCATCCTTCTATACCCTCGAATTTCCTTTCCCATCGGAAGAAACCGTAGGCCGCCTTCTTATCATGGGTTTCTCCTTTGAAGATCATAATGTTTTCGGAAAGAGTTTTGGTAACTAACTTACGTTTTCGAGGTTTGTATGAGCTTTTGTCGGTTGGGTCTTGGGTTTCTACCCATTCAAATCCGAACTGTTCTTCCTCTTCTGTCATTTCTGTTGACCATCTTACTATCATTCTATCTCCTTTTTTGAACTTACCTTACTTGTAATTATAGTTGAGAAGTCGAAAGAAACAAGGCAATTGTGGTATTTACAATTCAAGGCCGACCTAAAGGTCGGCCCCTACGTTTAATCCCCCTTTATCCCCCTTATTAAGGGGGACATTTGATCCCTCTTTGGTTCTTCCTTGGTAAGGGAGGTGACCGCTCATAAGAGCGGTCGGAGGGATTACCGAATCTGTGAAATCTGCGTCAATCTGCGGATTTTAAATGCTTCCCTCGAATTACTTAGCAACCGGTTGAGGGTCGGGCTGGCTTGACAATTAATCGCCAAGGAGTATTGTTAATAGGAACTTCGTAAGTTTCAAATTCATGGAGATTAACTATGAAGCAGGATTTCGAGCAGGAAGGCACAAATCCCAGCTTTTCGGATTTGCAAGGGAGAGAGGATGAGTGATAGAAGGATTTGTGAGTATTGCCGCTCGGAGCTTCCCCCTGATGCTGTCTGCTGCCCTTACTGTGGTGCAGAGCCCGCAACACCCCTAACACCCGTACCCGCAACGCAGCCCTTCGCAGTGCCCCAGTCAACCACACTTTCGATCACGGCGTTCGTTCTGGCGCTTGTCGGATTCGCGGTTATCATCACCTTCATACCTGCTTTAATAGTTGGTCTTATCGCACTCAAGAAAGAGCCGAAAGGCAAGGTTTTCGCCTGGATAGCGGTTGGAATCTCCGGAGGGATACTGCTGATCATTGTTGTTCTAATGATCATTGCACTGATTCAGATTGCTGCGGCGCCCAAACCCTGGTATTAACCGGGATGGTAACTGTTCTGGTGTCTTTTGGGTATCTTTTGGGTATCTTTTGGGTATCTTTTGGGTATGTTTTTTGGGGGGATGTTTTGGGGGTGTTACGGGTCCAGGAGGTAGTAAGTGGCGATTATAGATAGGATAAGGTTTGATGCCCCGTCTGAGGAGATGCTCGTATGGAGGTATCCAGGTGAACAGCTCAGACTGGGCTCTCAGCTTGTAGTAAATCAGAGCCAGGAGGCGGTTTTTGTCAAAAAGGGCGAGGCCCTTGACGTGTTCGGCCCTGGAACCCACACCCTTTCTACAGGCAATCTGCCTCTCTTACACCGGTTGGTCAACCTGTCTTTCGGCGGAGATACATCCTTCACCGCAGAGGTCTGGTTCGTCAACAAGACGGTCAAGCGTGATCTCAAATGGGGAACAAAGGCACCGATCCCCATCATTGATTCGGTTTACAACTACACTGTCAATGTCAGGGCCTATGGACGCTGGGGTCTGCGAATTACAGATTCACGCAGCTTCGTTACCCAGATGGTAGGTACCCTTAAAATGACTGATACAGCCCGGATAGAGGAATATTTCATCGTTGAGATAGACCAGAAGTTTTCCGATGCCCTATCCGAGTTCTTTGAGAGTGAGAAGTCTTCGGTTTTTCAGGCCAACGCCCAGCTGAACGAGCTTTCCACCTTTACAGGAAACGCCGTAACCCGTGAGTTCCAGCGCTACGGGATAGAGATAGTAAACTTCAACATAGAGCGCATCTCGATCCCCGAGGAGGAGATGGAGAAGTTCCAGGAGCTTCTGGGCAAGCGCATGGAGAGCGATCAGATCGGCGGTGCAGGCGTACCTGTAGACCAGCAGGTCGGGCAGAGCCCTCCTCGCCCTCCTCAAGACCTTCCTCAGGAACGACCCAAGCCTGAGACTTCAGACGAGACCGATGCACTGGTTGCCAAACTCAAAGCGCTCAAGAAGATGCTTGAGGATGAATTGATTACAAACGAGGAGTACGAGGCGAAGAAGAAAGAGATACTTGAGAAATTCTAAGTCCCTGCGGAGTTGGAGGTTTTATTGAGGCTTGAGGAGAATCGGCTCATGCAATCCGAACAAAGCCGAGGTTGGATTCTTTGGCCTGGTAACCAGGGCTGAGAAGAGAGTCTATACAAAAGAAGCTCCTTCTGATCGTTGTCTTGCTGATTTCGTTTCTGCAAGGCTGTTTTGTTCGAAGAACCTCTAAACCAAAGGAGAGCGAGATGGCCGAGGCCGAAAAAGTAGAGAAGAAAACGCCCAAGATCAACGTGCGATTCATCTTTTCCCTGTGCAGCGACATAGAGGCCATGCGGCACTTTTACTCCGATCTGTTGGGAATGCAGGAACAGGCGTTCTTCAACGAAGAGCAGTTCGGGTATCTATCCTATCCATGCGAAGGCGTTCACCTTATGTTCTTCTACTCAGGGCAGGAAGCGCCGGTGTTCAAGGATTGGGCGTGGCAGCCCGGCTACGATGGCGGCAGCCTGCACGTAACCTCCTGGGCTATCCAGATTCCTGAGGAAAACTTTGCCGAAACCGTAAAGCGTCTCAAGGAGGCAGGCGTTAAAGCCTTCTCCGAATATCCACAGTGGCGGCAGTCGAGCTACTGGGGCTTTTCTGTGATGGACCCCCAGGGCAACACCATCGAGGTCTACACCAGCCCGAAAGAGAAGCCTGAATCCACAGAGTGGCCGGGAAAGTAAGGAGGAGCGTATGGATAAGATCATCCATCGTTCACTCAAACTCAACTGCGATGCGCATCACGCGTTCGAGATGTTTACCGTGAATGGGAAGCTTGAGAACTGGTTGACTGAGAAGGCTGATGTTGAGCCGAAGGTAGGCGGGAAGTACGAGCTTTTCTGGAATCCGGATGATAAGCGCTACGATTCTACCATCGGCTGCAGGGTAACCGCAATCAAAGAGGACAAGTTCCTTTCCTTTGAATGGAAGGGACCGAAGCAGTATTCGGACTTCATGAACACAGCCGATCCTTTGACCCACGTCGTGGTCTTCTTTATACCAGGAGACGGATTCACCGAAGTCCAGCTCATTCACTTGGGGTGGAGAAGCTCAGAAGAGTGGGAAGAGGCGCGGCAGTGGTTCGAGAAGATGTGGAACGTGTGTTTTGAGGCACTGGAGAAGCAAATCAGCAGCTGAATCGTGGATAGACAGATTCTGTGGTCACGAAAAGATAAATCATCAAGTACTACTCCGAATCGGACATGAATGATCGGCGGCTGGATGCAGGTGGTGGTTGCGGACTGCTCTGAGCTTGAAGAGATCATGGATTACGTTCGCCAAAGCTACCAGGCGGCGTTGGCAAAAGCCTAAGAGGATTGCACGTTGTGGCTTTGGATTAGTATGGGAATATCTAGGTGGATTGATACTGGCGTTCTTTTTCAGGTAACACCTGCCGGGTATCTGTTCATCACAGCCTGGATTAGGGAGGTCAAGGAAGGTGAGGTTGCTTGACAGATCTGAATATCCGGCTATAAATCAATAATGTTAATCCACGAACGAGGTGGCGCGATGCATCCGGTATTTCCGAACTTCAAACCCATCGAGCTTGAAGATCGGGACGTAATCCATGAGATCATTTGGGGTTACCAGCCCGAGATATCCAAGCTGTGCTTTGCCAACCTCTACAACTGGCGGCATCACTACTCTGTCCAGTGGTGCATGTACAAGGATACTCTCCTTCTTTTGGCCTCCTCCAAGGAAGGCGAAGCTTACGCATTCCCTCCTGTTGGCTCCGGATCACGAGTTGATGTAGTCCATATGTTACTGCAGTGGCTGCGGAACGAGAAGCAATCCCCCAATCCGTGCATCGAGCGAGCGGACAGGCGGCTGGTGGAGGAACTGGAAGGATCACCTGACTTCTCGATAGAGCCTCAGCGCGGGCACCACGATTACGTGTATCTGCGTGAAGCATTGGTTGTGCTGTCCGGGCGCAAGCACCATTCAAAGAAGAATCACCTGAACGCTTTTCGCAAGAACTACCGCTTCACCTATGCCCCGCTTGACGAGACCAACATCGAAGCGTGCCGTGAGCTTGCCTCTGCCTGGTGCATGATGAAGCGCTGCTCAGACGACATGAGCCTTACAAGCGAGCGGAAGGCGGTGAACGAGGCGCTTGCCAACTTCTCCGCTTTAAAACTCATGGGAGTGGTGATACTTATTGAGGGGAACCTCGAAGCCTTTTCCATCGGAGAACTTTTGAATAAAGACACCGCTGTCGTCCACATAGAGAAGGCAAATCCGGGGATTCGCGGGCTTTATGCGGCCATAAACCAGCAGTGCTGCGAGTATGCCTGGGGAGATGTCACCTACATCAACCGGGAACAGGACTTAGGCGAGGAGGGGATTCGCAAGGCGAAGCTCACATACAACCCGCATCACCTGGCAGAAAACTTCATCGTCAGCCTGGTATAGTATAAAGATGGAAAACCTTGCACTCACCGAAGCCAATGAGGAGGACATAGATTTCCTTCTGGAGATGTGGAACGATCCCAGGATGATGCGATATGCGGGCTATCCCGAAGGAAGGTGCTGGTCAGATGCCGACATCCGGCGCTGGTGGCAGGGGTATCTTGCAGAACGTAGGCGGTCAGGGAACGAGGAGCCCCAGCTTATTCTGCACCTTGAGGACGGTACTGCGATCGGTGAGTCGCACTACGGCCCGGTGCCTGACGGGTTCGAGGTCGGCGAGTGGCGCAAGCCAGAGGGCGTGAAATGCCTTATGACCGACATCAAGCTTCTATCTCGTTATTGGGGAAGGGGTATCGGTACTCAGGGTATGCGGATGATCGTCGAGTTAATATTTGCCAAAACCTCCTGCGAGCTTTTAGTCGTGCCTCCTCACAGGGATAACCCGCCGGCATTCCGGGTATACGAGAAGGCAGGGTTTTTGCTGACCGGCATTGAGGCATGGCAAGGCTACGAGATGATGGAGCTTGCAAGGGAGAGGTTCAATAAGCTCTATAGGTAAGCAGGCGAGATGCTTATACTTACAAACACGAAGGAGGAGTTATGCCTTTAATCCAGGTAGACGGCCCGTCCATAGATACGGACAAGAAGAGGCGGCTGGTCAAAGAACTAACCGACGTCGCCATGCGGATTTACAACATCCAGCACATCACCGTGCTGATTAGGGAGAACCAGCCGGAGAACGTGGGTTCCAACGGCCAACTTATTGCCGACAAGCACCGGGGAGAATAATCCGCAGATTTTGATCCCCCTGCGTCTCCCTTAATAAGAATCCCTCCGGCCTTCGGCCACCTCCCTTGATAAGGGAGGTCTCTCAAAGCCCCCCTTTTTAAGGGGGGTAGGGGGGATTATGGAGCGCAACGACCATGTCATTGCGCAACAATATGATTGATGCACTCCAAAAGGAAAGTTCCCCCCCTGGTGGAGGGGGATAGGGGGAGGGGTCTTGACAAAAAGAGTCTTAAAGAGTATAGTTTATACACCAAAAACCCGAAACTTAGGGCTTCACTTCCGCAAATCCGCGCCAATGCTGTGTTTAAGAGGGATTGACAAGAAGGCTTTAGAGGTGTATACTGGTTCACCAATAGGAGGTCCTTATATCTAAAAGACTGAAAGCTCTTATTATTGTAGTGACAGTCGTTGTAATTTGTGCCGCAATCTTTCTCATTATCTATCAGCCTGGCCGCAGGTATGGTCCTCTTGAAGAAATACGTACATGGAAAAACCTCGTTCATCCAATAAGACCTGACTCTGAGGCTTCCGCTATAATTAAATTCTACTATGTGTCCAAAGATGTTGATGAGGAAAAGCTCAAGAGGCTGGCTTTAGAGAGGCTTGATGCTCTTCCGCATGAATACGGCTACGCTTCCGTGATTATCCTTTTCGACAGAGCATTGGCTAGAAAGGTCTCTTCAGCAAAGGAAAAAGGTTATATACTTACAGTAGGTGAGCCTGAGGCGGTGATTATATCCTTGACCCAATCAGGCGGAGGGGCGCTTACAGCAACAATGGATTCTCTTTGCTTGGCTAAAGATTTTTCTTCCGAAAAAGGAGAGTACGAATTTCAAGTGTTTCGGCATCAGGCGAAAAATATCTGGCTGGCCTGGCGCTACAAACCGAAAAGCAACCCTGTGAATTAATCTGAGTGGATAGAGGGTATCCTCAACATACGTTGAGCCTGCGAAATCTGCGGATAGATTCCTACCTATTATTGATTTGCGCCCTTTGCAGCTTGCCTTCATGCTCCTTTTTGCTAATGCAAAAAGATCGCTGGTCGCTTCGCTCCATTCCCCTCCCTAGTGGAGGGGGACAAAGGAGGCGGGGACTATTTATTATCAATCTGAGCTCGTTGTAACTTCCCGCTGTAGTCAATGTAGACGGTTTTCATCTCGGTAAAAATCTCGTACGCGGTCCAGCCGCCCTCGCGGTGTCCGTTGCCGGTTTCCTTGACCCCGCCGAAGGGCAGGTGGCACTCCGCGCCGATGGTCGGGCCGTTCACGTATGTTATGCCCGCCTCGATACGCTCGATCGCTCTCATCGCCGCGTTCACGTCCTGGGTGTAGATCGAAGAAGACAGCCCGTAAACCGTACCGTTGAGAACCTCGATCGCCTCCTTAAGATCCTTGACCGTAATCACCGAAAGCACCGGCCCGAAGATCTCCTCCTGGGCGATGCGCATATTTGGTGTTACCTGGTCGAATATCGTCGGCTCGTGGAAGAAGCCCTTATCGAAGTCGCCGCCAGTGAGGCGGTGGCCTCCGACGACTAACGCCGCACCTTCGTCAATTCCAATCTGGACATAAGACTCAACCGTCTTGAGCTGTGCCTCGGAGACCAGCGGGCCCATCTGGACCGATTCGTCCAGCCCGTTGCCGATCTTGATCTGTTTGGCTCTGTTTACCAGCTCGGCCAGGAACTCGTCGTGAACTCCCTCCTGGACAATGATCCTCGATGTCGCGGTGCAGCGCTGACCGGTGGTGCCGAACGCGCCCCATAAAGCGCCGTCCAGCGCAAGTTCCAGATTCGCGTCGTTCATCACGATCTGGCCGTTCTTGCCGCCAAGCTCTAGCGAACACCGCTTCAGGGTCTTGCCGGTGACCTCCGCAATCCGCTTGCCTACCTCCGACGAACCGGTAAAGCTTATCCCTTTGACGTCCGGGTGGTTGATGAGCCGCTCGCCAACCACTCCGCCTGTGCCGGTCACGTAGTTGATAACGCCCTTTGGGATGCCGGCTTCGTCCAGAATCTCCATCAGCTTTGCGGTGCAGGCCGGGGTGTAGGTGGCCGGTTTGATAACTATCGTATTACCGGTGGTTATGGCAGGAAACGTCTTCCAGGTGGGGATGGCCACCGGGAAGTTCCACGGGGTAATCAGCCCCCACACGCCCATGGGTTGGTGGATAACGTAGCAAGCCTTCGAGCGCAGCTCCGATGGTACGGTTTGGCCGTGCATGTGGCGGCCTTCGCCTGCGGCGAAGTCGGCGGTGTCAATGCCTTCCTGCACGTCGCCACGGGTTTCGGCAAGCACCTTGCCCATCTCGCGGGTCATGAGCTTCGCAATTTCCTCTTTGCGTTCGCGTAACTTATTGGCAACGCTATACATATAATCCGCGCGCTCCGGTGCTGGAGTATCTCGCCAGCCAGGATAGGCGGCCTGGGCGGCTGTAACTGCCGCATCTACGTCATCTTGTGAAGATAGCTGGAACGTGCCCACCAGGTCCGACGTATCTGCAGGGTTGCGATTCTCGAAAGTCTTATTTGACTTAGACTTACCCCACTTTCCTCCAATGAAGTTTAAGTACTCTTCGACCATTTTCGCCTCCAATTTTTAGCCTATTCTATGCCGAAAAGGGGCAAAAGTCAACCCGTAACACTCAAAAAAAGCTGGACAAAAGGTGGTCAAAAGGTGGACAATAGCGCGACTGCGTCGCAATTGCAAATATCAAAATGCAAAATGCAAATTTCAAAATGAATCGGCTGAGAGCGGACGTCCGGGGTGAAAAAAGTTGGACAGGGGTTTTTATCTATCCGTAGATTCCGCAGACGGCAGGGGCGCGGCTGCGTCGCAATTGCAAATATCAAAATGCAAAGTGCAAAATGTAGAATTGCTCCTTTTGTGCTGTCGCACAAAAGATCGCAAGAGATTACTCCGCAAGCGTCGTCCTTCGGAGCTTCGTCGCTACGCTCCTCGCAACGACAAACTGGCGGCATACGGCTAACGGCAGGGGCGCGACTGCGTCGCCATTTACTCCGCAAGCGTCGTCCTTCGGTCAAAATGGAAATTTACCGGTACTACCGTCGTGGGGTATTTATTCGGGGTCCCCGCGACTTCGTGAAGCGAAGGCGTGGGGTGGTTTAAAGCATCAGCAGGATAACGGTTAGGCAGGCGGCGGCAAGCAGGGGCGAGGCTACGGTCCAGAACACCAGCGGCGGCTTGTCCTGGCACAGGGTGTCGCAGCGTCTGGAGGACGCATGCGTGTTACGGGTGTTGCGGGTGTTACGGGTGTTATGTCCTTGCGACCGGAGCGCAAGCTCCGAGTAATAGTGAAAATGCCCCGTAGGGGTACGGGTGTTACGGGTGTCGGGCTCGCGGCTGGCCAGCTTTCTAACGGCGGTGATAAATCGCATTGCCGCAAGAATCGCAACCGCGCCCGCGATGAGTATTATAAGCACCGTTTCAAGCATGTAGTTGTCATTATAACCAGATAGGGGAGAGAGTCAAGGGCGCGACTGCGTCGCCAATGCAAAAGTCAAATATCAAATTGCAAAATGGAGCGGCTCACGGCTGACGGCTAATAGCTCACGGCGGATGTCTGGGGTAAAAGGATGGGGGAGAGTCAGGGAAAGGAAAAGCGGGTCGGTATCTGATCGACCCGCTACACATTATTTTGGGTAGATTATTCTTGTGGCAACAATTCTTTGTGCTTTTCTAAAGATTCTGTTGCCAATTTGGTAGCAAATTCCTTGGGGTCACACTCCATTATTGATTCTTTGCTCGAGGTATTTGGGAAGAATACCCTTTTATACTCTTCAAAGGAAGAGTATTCTCGATTACCTCGTTTACCCTTATTCATTTTTTCCTCCTAGGATTTGAGGTTCTCGAAAGTAATTAGCGAAGAAATGATGGTTTAACTCTGGCTTAAAGTAATGTTTCCTCTTTATCCAGATAAAACCATCTCCCTTCGAAATCACAGCTACGTCAATGGGCTCTCCTACAGTTTCACTCTCAAGAGAGACTTTAAGTTTGAAACACGTCAGATTCACTAGGGTTTCCGCCATAGTTGCCAATTCATCCTTTGGAAGATTAGCGACAGCTTTTAATATAGAACTTACATTGTTTATTTTCCTGAATTCAGTTGCCTTTTTAAAGAAATCTTCGAGGAGAGCTTGACTCATCTTTTGTAATCCAGAGATGAATGTTTTTTTATGCCCTGCGCTTCGCCAATGGATTTTACCCGCTATAATTTCTGGATATTTATTGAATAGATTGACCAAATAAGTCGCAAGCCATTGATGGTAACGAGGATCAATCCCTTCCATAAAGGTCTGAACCATCTCAGTTTGTGCAAAAGAGAAAACTAGAGCATTGTTATCTGGACTTATCTTATCGGTTCGTTTTTCATCTCTTTTGTATTTTAGTTGATTGTCAACGGCAAACTCAAGAATAAAAGAAGCCACCGATGGAAAGACTTCATTTTCTCCAAAACCAGCGATAACAACTCCAGAGATGGGAGTAATGAAAATTTTATGGATGTCTTTAAATATTATACCGATACATGAATCCATTAAGGCTTTAGAAATAGCTGGCGAAACAGGTAATTTCTCAAAAACTTGATTCGCAACATCTTTAATGATTTTTTGATATCTCTTTAGGATTTGCTCAGCAGCAGTTTTGGATAGATGGCGATTTGCTTCGCAGTTAATTATCTTTTCGTAGTGTTCAGTTATTACTTCGTTTGCAATAGCGGCAACCTCGTCATCATTTATTTCCCCCTCCGTTTTAAAAACATTTTTTACTTTTTTATCAATCTCATCTCTAAGGTAAACGAAATAGCCACGAATATGGCTTATGAAACTAGCTATACGGGTTTCAGGGAAAAGGCAAGATTCTTGTTTGAGGAAGGCTAAAAAGTGCTCTGCGTAATCTTCTAATTTTGGGAATTTACGCTTATCCAAATGGTTTCTGTAGATCTTAATTATAGACTCCCAGGGGATTCCCATAAACTCAGCGTTCGCATATACCATTATTCCTACAGGGTGGTATTTGGAAAGAGAGAAGAGCTTATTGGCGGTATTGTAAATCTTTTCTCCCCTCTGAGTAGGGGTTGTTACAGCACTATCTGCGGCAAGAGCAGCGGCATGTTTGTTAAGTACGGCAATTTCAGCTGTCATAAGTTTTCCTCACGGAAATAACTTTGGCACCAGAAGCGTAGACCCACACTTGAATTATAGTAAATTATTGCCTTTTGTCAACCCCTAGCCCCGTCATATCTCCAAACGTTTAATGCTCCTTTTCTTCTGGCGAAGAAAAGATCGCAAGAGATTACTCCGCAAGCGTCGTCCTTCGGAGCTTCGTCGCTACGCTCCTCGCAACGACAGGCTAGGTGGCCTACGGATGCTTGACAAGAAGTAGAATAGGAGTAAAGTTATACATCCATAAAAGGAGGCGATAATGAGAGCGAAGATATTGCTCGTCATAGCACTTCCAGGGTTTGCAACGCTCTGGGCCGGGGCCAATCCAATCCTTTCTACAATGCAGGCCGAGCTTGACCGCTCGATGGAAAAACTCCAGCTTGAAGGCGAGAAGCCGCCCTACTTCATAAGCTACCTTCTGGTAGACCGCGAGGAGTTTTCAACCAGGGCCAGCCTGGGCGCGCTAATGGATGCAGACGATGAGCATTACCGGTTCCTGAACGTTCAGGTGCGCGTGGGCGATTACACCTTCGACAACATACCTGCGCCTGAGGATGTTTACAGCTACGATGAGGATAAGCAGAAGCAGGATGAGGAGTACGCCAAGGTGCCTGTGCCATTGACCGATGAGGCTGATCTTTTGAGACATGCCCTGTGGCTTGCGACCGATATGCGGTACAAGTGGGCGCTCAAGCAGTACGCGGATAAGGAAGGGCAACGTGCGCGAGAGGTAGTAGAGGAACGATCAGACGACTTCTCCCGTTCCGAGCCGGTTACCTATATCGGTGATAAGGCAAGCTACAGCATCGAGAAAGCGAAATGGGAAGAGAAGGTGAAGGAGTATTCGGCACTGTTCAAGGAATATCCTGAGATATTGGAGTCCAGAGTCTCGTTTTCTGTCGAGGCGCGCAACGACTACTTTGCTTCCAGTGAAGGTTCTCAGATACAGCATGGTAAGGTTTCCTACTGGCTTCTCATCAGCGCCTCGACCAAGTCGCCTGACGGGATGTGGGTTAGAAGCTTCCGGAATTTCTTCGGCTGGGCAGAGGAAGACCTGCCGTCAGAGGAGGTAGTGGGAGGTGAGATCGAGGCCCTGATAGGGGAGGTCATTGCCCTGCGTGACGCGCCGGTGATGGAGGCCTACGTCGGCCCTGCCCTGATCCAGGGCCAGGCAGCAGGTGTGTTCATCCACGAGACCTATGGGCACCGCATGGAGTCGCACCGGCTTGAGTCCAAGGTCTACGGCGAGACCTTCAAGGACAAGATGGGCACCAGGATAATGCCCGGATACATCTTTCTTTATGACGACCCTACCATCAAGGAATACCAGGGGATGCCTTTGGACGGCTACTACCTGTACGATGACGAGGGGATTGCCGCAAGGCGCACCGAACTGGTAAAGGACGGAATTCTGGTAAATTTTCTGTGTTCCCGAAGGCCGATAAAAGGGTTTCCTGAATCCAACGGCCATGGCCGGGCGATGATGCAGTCGGTGGGTTACGGCGACGTCCCGGTCGCAAGACAGGGGAATCTGATACTGGAGACCTCAAAACCCACGCCCTTCCCGAAATTAAAAAAGCTTCTCCTGAAGGAATGCCGAAAGCAGAACAAACCCTACGGACTGATCTTTGTGCGGTCAGAGGGCGGCGGGACTATTACCAGCCGCTCTTACATGGCGTCTTACCAGTCCAATCCTCTTCTGGTTTACAGGGTTGATGCCAGAACAGGTCAACAGGAGCTGGTTCGGGGGGTGAAGTTCGGTGGGACCCCGCTGGTCAGTTTGGAAAAGATAGCGGCGACCGGTGATGATCCTCGTGTATTCAACGGTTTCTGCGGCGCCGAATCCGGGTTTATTCCGGTTGCCCTGGTATCACCCAGTATATTGCTGTCCGAGATCGAGATCGCCAAGGAGCCTGCTGGTAACCAGAAACCACCCATCCTTCCACCTCCCTTTGGTGAGGAAAACGGGAACCAATCACCTGAAATGTGAAGGAGGAGAAAATGAGAAGTCTTAAAATAGTATGTTTAAGCCTTGCGATTTGTAGTTTTGCCTGGGCCGCGTCCCAGAATCCGATCCTTGCCGCAATGCAATCGGAACTTGACCGTTCCATGCAGAACCTTCGCATGGAGGAGCAGGAAAGGCCTTATTTCCTCAGCTATCTGGTAACCGACCAGACCTATGTCACGGTCGAGGCAAGCCTGGGGGCTATTACTCAGTCCGATGAATCCCGAAACCACAGGCTCTCCGTAGATCTGCGCGTGGGAAGCTACGAACTCGATAACAGCGGGGTGAAGAAACAAAGATGGTCGTACGATCCGGATGAGTGGAAGTATTCAAACATGCAGGTTCCGATAGACGACGACACAATAGGCCTGAAGCATCAGCTCTGGCTTGCCACCGATTATGCCTACAAGAAGGCGGTCGAGGACTTTTCAAAAAAAGCCAGGGAGATTGCCTTGAACCCTGAGGATGAGGAGAGACCCCCTGATTTCAGCCAGGAAGACCCGGAAGTCTACATAGGAGACGAGGCCAAGATCGCGGCAGACAGGAAGGAATGGGAACCGCGTATTATGCGCTGCTCTGCCCTGTTTGCCGAATATGAAGACATCCTAATCTCAAGGGTCAGGTTCGATGCCCAGGCGAAAACTGCCTACTTCGTTTCGAGCGAGGGTTCAAAGATACAGGACGGGGATTTGCTCTATTCCCTGGAGATCGAGTCCTCAACCCGGGCAGAAGACGGGATGCCTTTGAGGGATTTCCGCAGGTTCTACAGCTACGATGGGACCTTTGATGAGGCTCAAATTGAAGCAGAAATCACCCGGATGGCGGAGCGTCTCGTGACCCTCAAGGATACCGAGGCATGCGAACAATATGCCGGCCCGGTGCTCATCGAAGCCCAGGCATCAGGCGCGTTCGTTTCAGCGGTGCTTGCCCCGCTCTTAAATGCCGATAAGAAGCTGTGGGAAAAAGGCGGAGGACTGCAAGACAAGGTGGGTCAACGCGTTATCTTGCCATCCATCTCGGTCTATGACGATCCCACGATAGACACTTATAAAGGTCTCACCCTGGTTGGCCATTACCGGTTTGACGATCAAGGGGTTGCTGCACAGAAGGTCAACCTGATCGAACGCGGCGTTCTTAATGGCTTTCTCCTCTCACGCTCGCCGGTCAAGGGGTTCGATAAGTCCAACGGCCATTCGAGAGACGGAGGAGTCGAGATCGGGAATCTGATCCTTGAATCCTCGGCCCCACAGAGCTTTGCCCGACTGAAGAGCCGGTTGATTGCAGAATGCAAAAAGCAAGGCAGACCGTACGGGCTTCTGGTAACTTCAGTTCGACTCCCGGAATCCAGGTCGGGACGAAGGATTATCTACTCTTTTTCAGGAGAAAGCGAGGGGGAAGGACGCCGGGTTTTAGGTCAATTCCAGCCGGTGGCGGTCTATAAGGTATATACCGACGGCAGCGAGGAGCTCCTAAGGGGTGTGCAGGTTCTATCAAGTTCGCCGCTGGCGACCCTGGGTAAGATCATCGCTGTTGGAAACGACCCCGGGGCCTGGAGCACCTCGTTCGGCACCGGCTCGGTGGTCGCCCCAAGTATCCTCTTATCCGAACTTGAGGTACGCAAAACCAAGGAAGGCATGCGCACATTACCCATCCTACCGCCGCCAGGGGAGTGATAGCGAATAACTCGTTTCCCTGAGTAGTATTATGAGTGAAGGAGGTTGAATTTGGTTTTTATGTCTGATGGGTTATCCGTAAGAGATGTTTCAAAGAAACATCCGCTGCACTGGCCTGCGTGGATTTGGGTGGTTGGAGGTCTTATTGCGGGAGGGGTACTTATAGTTGGGACGATTGTCGAGATTTCTCATGGAATCGAAGGTGACCCTGATGTCATCTGGTTGGACGTCTTCAAAGCGTTTGGGCTGAGATGTTTTAATATCCTCATATTGATTGCATCAGCTGTCACGATGTTGATTAAACGTAAAATCGGCTGGATTTTTGCGCTTGTTACGTTAGCTTTTACGCTTGTTTATCGTTCAGTATCGTGGATATGGTGGTTGTTCAGGGGAGAAATTGAAGCGGAAACGACGGGACAACTTTTGTTTCTTTTGATTGTCGTAGTTTTAACATTCGGGATACCTATCGCTTGGTTGATATATTTCATACGCGCCAGAAAAGGATATTGGCCATCCAAATCTAACCCGGTCATATCTCCTAACCCTTAATGTTCCTTTTCGCCGGAGGCGAAAAGATCGCAAGAGATTGCTTCGTCGCTACGCTACTCGCAACGACAAAC
>JAGMDF010000038.1 GCA_023128825.1 Caldifarciminota bacterium
CGGTCAAGGACGTTGCACCGGGCCAACCGGTGGAGTTCTTCGTTGGTCAACCAGATGACGGCTGGATAATCAAGGTTGTCTACTACTACCCTACAGAAGCCCCATGGCGTGAGGAGGTAGAATGTAGGGATGGTAAGAGGTAGGACTTCCTGATTCGATCAAGATGGATACTTGGACTCATTAAGATCGAGTCTCTTGACAAGATAGAGATTTGGAGTATCATGTAACTGGCTAAAGGGTGTTGCCACGCGAATTGAGTGTGGAGATACTCTAAGCCATCGCCTAAGCCAAGGAGAGGATAGAGACCTGTTTGACCTCGATGGGCGTTGCCTCTAAGGCGTCACGGGTTTCAGAAGGGCTTAAAACTAAAGGATGGCCTCAGGTTTAAGGTAAGGGGCCGTAACTTAAGGATTAGGTAATCATGAGTATTGTTATCCTCTCCAGAGAATAGGGGAAGAGGTGGATGTGAAGATCATGGTCTTATCTCCTCAAGCTAGTCCCGGGTGTTTCAGGATGTCCCTTTGTTACTTGAGATTCTTGTCGAGACCTCGGATTTAATCGGAGCGTATCATGGGGAAGAAAAATAGATCGGAAGATCAGTATATAAAGGGAAGAGACCACCTGGACTCAGAGCGCAAGCGGGCCGAGGAGGAGGTTAAGCGTCGGGCTGAAAACCTGAAGGCTATTAACGAACTGGCAATCGAATTGGCGGCCGCACCTCCTGATGTTGATCTCTTCAAGCTCGTTGCCGAAAAATTGAAACAGATCACCGGCGCTTTGACTACAGCCGTTACTGCCTACGATCCCCAAAATAAAGAACTCACCATTAAGCACCTTGCCGTCCGTAAGCAAAGTCTAATAAAAATAGACAAACTCCTCAAACGAAAACTGATCGGGATGCGATTTCCAGTAAGCCCGGCGATGTTTAAGTGGATGTCAACCAAAGTAGTTGCTACGTTCAAGGATCTCTCGGAGATAACCTTCGGAGAAATACCCAAACCCGCCGCCGCAGCTATCCAGAAGATGTTTGGCACCGGGGAGATAACCGGCTTCGTATTACATTACGGCGGGGAGATCGTAGGCACGGCCGGAATTATTATGCCCAAGGGGAAGCCGCCGCCCCCGCCGGACGTGATGCATACCTTTGACAACCTCGTCACCGTCACGTTGCTGCGCAGAAAAGCCGAGCAGGCGTTGAGGAACTCTGAGGAGCGCTACCGAACGCTGCAGAGCAACCTTCCTTTAGGCGTATTCCGTACAACCCCTGAGGGAAATCTTCTTTCTGTCAACCCGGCGATGATCAAGATGCTCGGCTATAAGTCTAAAGAGGAGTTTAAGCCGGTTCCAATAGTAGATGTATACGTGGATCTGCACCAGCGTGAGGAGTTCGTTAAACGCCTTCAGAAGGAAGGCTCGGTTACAGACTTTGAGATTCAACTCATGCGCAAGGATGGTTCTATCTTCTGGGTATCAATGAACGCCACTTTTGTAGTTGACGCAGAAGGCAAAATTCTCTACTATGACGGCGTTTTCGAAGACATCACCGAGCGCAAGAAGGCCGAGGAGGCTTTGAAGAAATCAGAAGAACGGTACAGGACGATATTTGGGTTTTCCCCGGAGGCTATCGTATATCTGGATATGCAGGGGACGTTGTTGGCCGCTAATAAAAAGATATACGATTGGCTCGGCTACAGACCGGAAGAAGTTGTGGGCAAGAACGTCACGGAGCTGCCGTTTCTCACAAAGGATAGCACAGAAAGGATCAAGAAGAACTTCATTCTAAGGATGCAGGGCAAGGAGGTTCCCCCTTACGAGATAGACTGCATCGCCAAGAGCGGCGAAAAGGGAGTTGGAATGGTGGTTGCTACTTCGGTGAAGGATGAAGCAGGAAAGATAATTGCGGATCTTGTGTTGATATCCAATATTACCGCACGCAAGCAAGCGGAGGAGGAGCGGGATAGGCACCGCCGGGAGCTGCAGACCTTGTTTGGTGGGGTTGATACGCTGCTGTGGTCGATAAGGGAGGAACCGGATGGGGAGCTCTACTACGAACAGGTCAACGCCGCCTTTGCCTCAGTAGAAGGGCATATGCCTGAACACTACAACGGGATGCGTATATCGGATCTGCACTCATCCAAGGAATGCGGGGCCATCCGGAAATCCGTTGAGATGGCCAAGCGAGGGAAACCGCATATCTACGATGTGCAGTTTAAGAACGGGCACGAGTTGAAGCACTTTGCAATGCGGTTCATTCCTCTTATAGAGCCAGACGGCGAGATTCGTCGATTTATCGGATCGGGCGTTGATATAACCGATCGCAAGAAGACCGAGGAGGCAGTTAATAAAAGGTTGCTTTACGAACAGGCTCTAGCCTATTGCTCTCAGATACTGTTTGCGATTGAGAACTTGGATGACGCGATGTTAGGTGTGGTGGAAAAACTTCGTTCCGTGGTTGACACTAGCAGTGTTTGCATCTTCCAAAACTTGAGGGGACCTAGAGATGATACGTGCGTGCGCCTGGTTCACGAAGCGGTAGCCGAAGGGGTGAAGTCGCAGATTAACGACCCGTTCCTGAAACACCTTCCCTGCAGCAAACTTTTCGAGTATGCTCTTGATAATCTCTCCATGGGTGAGGTCCATCATGAGGGGATAGTAAGCGAGCTGCCGAAAAAGGAGCAGAAGATCCTCGAATCACAGGGAGTTCGTTCATTTCTAAACGTACCAATCAGGACAGAAAACAAACTCTGGGGATTGATAAGTTTAAGAGATTACGTTAATGAGCGCATCTGGAAGCAAGAGGACATCAATCTTTTGCGGACGGTTGGTTCGATGATTGGAACTACGATTGAGCGTCAGCAGGCCGAGAAGGAACTTCAGAGGCACACACGCGCCATCGAAGGGTTGTATGATCTATCGCAACAGATTAACCAAGCGGTCAATCTTGACGATTTGTTAGGGAAGACTTCTGCCCTTCTGAAGGATAACCCTGGTGTTCTGGGTGGCGGGATCTATCTCCTGGATAGACAGGCAGGCTGTCTGCGTCTTAAGAAAGCCTTCGGACCTGGCTCGGAATTCTTCGGTCAAGAGGAGGTGTTGGTTATGGAAGATCCCTACGTGAAGCAGGTCTTAGAGACGTCCGGGGTTATGGTGACAGATCAGTGGAGAGACGGAAAGATAGCTCTCAGGGTGAGTGAGGGTAAAGAGGTTGCCGGTCAGATGATTTCGGTTGCCATGCGTTCCGGTGAGGAAACCTTAGGTATCTTCAGTATGATACTGATTGGGGCGGATGAACATACCATAAGCTTTGTGGAGATGGTAGGGGCTAAACTTGGCGTGGGTGTGGGACGCAAGCAGGCCGAGCAGGCGTTGCTGGAATCGGAAAAGAAGTATCGGTTGATAAGCGAGAATACAAGCGATTTGATAGCCGTAACCACATTCGGATTGAACCCGACGTACATCTACATCAGTCCCTCGCACAGGGTGCTTGGGTACGAGCCTGAAGACATGCTTGGCAAGTCTAGTTTTGATTTCGTTCATCCTGACGATAAAAAGAAGTTGTTTCCTTTGCTGAAGAAGTATGCAGGCGCAAAAGTTAAGAAACTCCTCGGTGGGAAAGTGGAGGGTATCTCTGAGAGGATTGAATATCGAGTCAAGGATAAGTGGGGAAGCTGGCATTACATGGAGAGTGTTGTCAACATTGCAGCAGATCGCCTGCTGTTCATCTCGCGCGACATCACCGAACGCAAGGAGGCAGAGGAACAGGAACACGAGTATCTTGAAAATGTGATGTTTCTCTCTAAGACAGCGATGGATTTTGTTGAGATGCCCCCGGAGACTGATATCTACAAATCCATAGGGGAAGATTTGAAAAGGCTTATCGGTGGCGGGTTCGTACTGGTTAACTCATTCGATGCGGAGGCCGAGGAGTTTACTACTCGTGCGTTCGCGGGTGATAAAAAAGGTATTGAGACATCTTTCAAGCTAATCGGCAGGAGCGTTGCAGGCGCGAGGTTCCCCATACCTCCGGAAGCGAGGCGTGGTCTTATCAGCGGCAAGTTAGAGAGGGTTCCGGGAGGCATCTTTGAGCTTTCAGGAGGCGGAATGCCCAGGGGGGTCTGCAATGTGGTCGAGAAGCTTCTTGGATTGGAACAGGTATACGCGATGGGTTTTGCCAGAAAGGATGAACTCTTCGGCTCAGCCGTCATCCTGCTGCCCAAAGGCGTTGAGTTGAAGGACAAAAACGTCGTCGAAACCTTCGTCAACCAGGCCTCGGTAGCCCTGCAACGCAGACAGGCAGAGCAGTCGCTCAAAGAAAGCGAGGAAAAGTTCCGTACCATCAGCGCCTCGGCCCAGGATGCCGTCATCATGCTTGACAATGAAGGCAATCTTTCCTATTGGAACGAGGCCGCCGAGAGGATATTCGGCTATGCAAAGGAGGAAGTGCTCGGCAAGGAGTTCCATACCCTTCTTACCCCGGAAACGTATCATGAGCTTTACAAAGAAGGATTTATCAGGTTCAGCAAAACAGGGGAAGTACCTATAATAGGAAAAACCCTCGAACTTTCAGGCCTGCGGAAGGACGGTTCACAGTTTCCTGTAGAGCTTTCCGTTTCATCGGTAAAGATAAAGGGCAAATGGCACGCGATAGGCATCTTGCGTGACATCACCGAGCGCAAGCGGACGGAGTTGCACCTGCAAGTAAACGCCCAACTGTTGGATAACCTGCGTGGGGCGAACACCGTTGAGAATTGTCTTCAACTGGGCTGCGAGGCCGTCTGTGATGCGGGATTATTTGCCCGGGCTGTATTCACGATAAAGAACGAGAAGGGGGAAACCACGCACCTCGCCCAGGTTGGGATAGATCCAGAGCTTGTTGAACGGTTAAATAAGAACCCTCCAGCTTCGGAAGGGATGCTCAAACAGATGCTCAGGCCGGAGTTCAAGATCAGCCATTCCTACTTTGTCCCCAGAGAAGCAGGACTGGGCTTTGAGCAAACCGGCAGGTATATTGTGCAAAAATCGAAGACAGATGAATGCCCCGATTCGTGGAAGAAGGGAGATGAGCTGTTTGTTTCCATGCTCGGCATGGATGGTTCAACAGAGAGCTATCTTTCTGTAGATACGCCGGTTAACGGGAAAAGGCCTGACAAGGCAACTATCCTTCACCTTGAAGATATTGTAGATATCGTTGCCCGTCAAATCCACGAGATTCAAAACATCAACGCCCTGCGTGAATCCGAGGAACGCTACCGCGCCTTAACCGAGGAGGCGTTGGTTGGTATCTATATTACCAGCCGGCGCAGGTTCCTTTTCACCAACCCGTCTATGGAGAAGATTACCGGCTACTCGCGGGATGAGTTACTCGAGATGGATATTTACTCTATTATTCTTCCCCAGGATGTGGAGGCGATTAAGGAACGCAAGAAACAACGTAAAACTGGCCAATCGGATCAGTACACCATGAGGATTAAACGTAAAGACGGGGAGATTGCTATACTTGAGGTTAGGATTCGTCCGATTACCTACCAGGGGGAAAGCGCATACCTCGGTAACTGTATTGATATTACCAAAAGTATCCGCCAGAGAAAACAGATTGAGCAGGCTAAACAGGAGTGGGAGCGGACATTCAATGTGATTCCTGATCTGGTGATGATCCTCGCTCCTGATCGTCGTGTCCTGAGGACCAACCGGGCGGTGGCCGAATACACCGGATTGAGCTTCAACGAATTGGTGGGAGAAAGTTACCTTAAGGTTTTCCACTTGGAAAACCAGAAGGGACCTTTGAACGAGGATATTTCTGCTGTTGAATCCGGAATCGCCGAATACATCGAAATCATCGATCCCAGAACCAAGAGGATGTTTTCGGTATCGGTATCATCTCTACTCGATTCCAAGGGTGAGATAATAGCCACAGTGAATGTGGCTCGAGATATTACCCAGATGCGTGAGTTTGAACAAGCCCTGATGGAGTCTGAGATGCAGTTCAGGGTGCTTGCAGAGAGCGCCAAGGATATCATCTTTAATGTGGACGGCGACGGAAGCATCCTCTATCTGAGTCCGGCTTTTAAGGAGATTCTGGGTTATAATCCGGCTGAGTGCGTAGGTGTAAACATCCAAGACCTTTCCGATTCGTTGGGGTTGAATGCTGAGGCAAAGGAAAAGTCGTGGGGGTTATTCCAGCAGCCCAGGGAAAATGCTTGCATTCCTCTTCTCGAGGTCAAGGTAAGAGATACCAAAGGGCGCCAACATGTCCTGGAAATTTCAGCCCGGTTTTTGTCCGGTCAGTTCATTGGGATCGCTCGTGACGTTACGGAGCGCAAGCGGATGGAGCAACAGTTGTTACGTGCATCAAAGCTTGCCTCGATCGGTGTACTTGCCGCCGGGCTTGGACATCAGCTAAATAATCCACTTGCCTCAATACTTGCTACCTCTACCGTTCTGAAGGAGATGCTTTCCAGCAGCGAGGAGGTACCGGAGCAACTCCGCAAGAAGGCTGCCGGATATCTGACCACCATGGAGCAGCAGCTGGATAGAACACACCAGATTGTCTCCAGTCTCCTTGAGTTTGCCAAAGAGAACCGGATGGATGTAGGGTTCCACAACGTCAATCATATTGTACGCGAGGCACTGCAATTTCTCTCCCAACACCTCTCCTTTAAGGATATTTCGCTTGAGCTGCGCCTTGATGAAGATCTGCCCTTTGCATCCGTAGATCATGAGGTCTTGCAACAGGTGATCGTAAACGTTATACAGAATGCTTATGAAGCAATGGAGGGTTCCGGAAGGCTTGTTATTCGTACTGAAAAAGAGAAGGAGGATACTATCAGTATCGCTATAAGCAACGACGGGCCGCCCATCCCTAAGGGGATTCAGGAGGAGATATTTGAGCTTCTCTTTACTACCAAGACCGCCCGGAAGGGTACCGGTATTGGGCTTCCTGTGAGCGTCATGCTTCTTGAACATTTCGGCGGCAACATATATTTAGAAAACAGCACGGATAAGGAAACCATCTTTATTATTGAGGTTCCAACCCACGGAAGGAGGAAAAGATGAGTTCTGAGACCTCAAACGATTCTATTCGAGTCCTGCTCGTTGATGACGAAGAGGTATTCAGGGAGATGACGGCTCAGACCCTAAATACCAAAGGGTTTAAGGTGGTAACCGCAGCCAGCGGTGAAGAAGGTCTGGAAAAATTGGGTTCCCAGTTCTTCGACGTGGTGCTACTAGATGTTCTTATGCCTGGTATGGACGGCTTGGAAATCCTAAGAAAGTTAAGTGCTGAGCGTCCCACCCAGCAGGTGGTGATAATTACCGGTCACGCTTCAATCTCCACCGCGATTGAGGCCATGAAGCTTGGTGCGTTCGATTTCTTGATCAAACCAGCCAAGCTGGAAGATCTTATGATAACCATCCAGCGTGCTGCAGAACGTGGACAGATGCAGAGACGTACCCTAGTACTCGAGACAGAACTCCAACGCAGCAAGGGATCCGGCCGTATTGTGGGTGAGAGCCAAGCGGTAAAAAAGGTGTTGGAATCCATCGAGAAGGCGGCGTTGACCAACCTTCCGGTTCTCATAACCGGAGAGAGCGGAACAGGGAAAGAACTGGTAGCGCGTGCGATTCATGCTAAAAGCAGGCGGGCTTCACATTCCCTGGTCGTTGTGGATGGCTCTACGCTTCATGAGCAACTGTTGGCTTCTGAACTCTTTGGCCATGAAAAGGGTGCTTTCACCGGTGCGGTTGGCAAAAAGGTAGGACTGTTCGAGGTGGCTGATAGAGGTACTCTCTTTCTGGATGAGATCGGGGATTTATCCTTACCAAACCAGTCTGCCTTGCTTAGGGTTATAGAGTACGGCACCTTCCGACCCTTAGGAACTACAAAAGAGCTTCACACCGATGTGCGAATCATCGCGGCCACAAATAGAGACATCGAGAAGGCTATTGAATCGGGTGAGTTCCGAGAGGATTTCTACTACCGTCTTAAAGGCTTAACGATTGATGTCCCTCCGCTGCGAGAGCGCCGCACGGATATACCCCTTCTTGCCGAATATTTCCTTAAACAGGCTATAGCTTCTGTGAAAACTCCTGTAAAACTCTCAAAGGAAGCTTTGCAAGCCCTTGTGTCTTACAATTGGCCAGGCAACATCCGCGAGTTGAGTCATGTCATGCAGTTGGCCGCGTTGTTTGCGATAGAGGAAGGAGAGATCAAGCTTCGTCATCTCCCGGAGGAGATCAGAAAAAAGAAGCAAGGTAAATCTTCCAGGGATGGGAATTTCCCGCAAGGTTCTATACAGAAGGATTCCAATCATGACGAAGAAAACAGCTTACCTCAGGGGGGGGCCGGTACGACTCTGGAAAGCCTTAACGAGTTCCGTGGACGGTGCGAGCATGGCTATATAAAAAAGGTGTTGGGGCAGTTCGACGGGAACAAATCGCAAGCTTCGAAGGCCCTGGGCATCAGCCGCGCGCTTCTCTACAAGAAACTTCGTCTACTAGGACTTGATTAGGCTTTGACAGCTCCGATCATCAATATCCTCCCCTGCCTGTCTGGAGATATATCCAGGGTTGTCATAACTGTATACGAGCGTAGACACTTTCCCCGGTTTGATCTAATAGACTGTTTAGAAATGTGACACCTTGCCTTATCTATTTTTTCTCTCTCTAAGGATAAGCCAAGTAAATACGCGACTTATTCTCAAAGGCAAGGTTGGTACTTTAATTGCTTCCTTACAAAGCAAATGGTTAAATGAGCTCTGAGAAAATCAGCGAGTACGTAAACGCAAAGCGGTACAGAAAAAAGTGGAGAGGAAGGGATGAATCGAAAGACTTATTTAGCCTCCACTTCTAGGCCAAAGTGCCCCGCAAGTGCGAAGTGTAACCACCCGGAGAGTTTACGTCTGAGTGGTTTGATCCCTCCTTGGCTTGAGTTGGTTCTTATTATCTTGGCACTTGCGGGG
Organism: Caldifarciminota bacterium; assembly: GCA_023128825.1. Lineage (GTDB taxonomy): Bacteria > Hydrothermota > Tepidihabitantia > B3-TA06 > B3-TA06 > B3-TA06. The sequence goes on from JAGMDF010000038.1 coordinate 8,958, forward strand.
TACTTGGTTAACCGAGACGGTAAGAAAATCTGAACCCGCTCCCGTTTTAACCCCACCCAATCCGTTTGAGAAAGCTTCCTTGGCTGCTCATGGATAAATCCAGGCGATTATGGAACCAATCGAGGAAACCGGTTTAGGTATGCGAGGAGATGTCACGGAATTAAACGGCCTTTACCAGTTTCCTGTTTTACCTGTCTTAACATATGGCGGTTCCATTACTACAGGCGGTTCTTGTTTCGTTTGTAAGGTGTGTTTATACGAGGCTTACTTTAAGGGAAATGGTGTGGCACGCTAATTGCTCTCTTAGATATCATGAGTATTTCAGATTGGCAAGAGAAATTCAACTCAAACTTCCCTAGAGGGAAGGGAAACAAGATATTCGCATCCTCCTATCGATCCTTGAGTGATCATCGGATTCCGAGGTATCCCGGAAGGTTTAATGTTTATCATTGTCAACGCTCTCCTTTAACAGGGGTAGATTGGGATGGACGATGTGTATTCAGCCTCCTCCTACTCCTTTCGGGATACCTCGTATCGAAATTAAGAAGCCATAAAAATGTTGTGCTTACACAATTTCTGTCCGAAGATTCGGACATACCTGGGCTGACTTTGTCTCCTGAGATGAGGTGCGGTACAGGAGGAACTGTAGAAAGACCTCTCCCTACTGAATCTACTTTTGCTGCGGCGACTCGTATTTTTAAACACGCTGTCGCGGCCAAATATTTTGAAGATGGGATTCTGGATACGTGGATTTGCGTGTCTACGGCGTTGGCGGCAGAGGCGTGGAGTCTTTTGTGGAATAGGTTGTTTCTACAGGTCATCGCCAGAGGACCTATGATGCACGAGAAATGCCTTTGGCGGTTTTACCCTGTCGTAGTATCTCTCGTGTATCAAAATAAAAGGGGGGTAACAGGAAAAGGAACGGTGTGTAGGGGGTGGGAGGTTGAGGTGGACTGTAAGCTGAGGAGTGGTAGAGAAAAACAAAACAAACAGCCTTAATGGCTATAGGAGATAACATGTTGAGAAAACTCTCATTACTCATCGTGATTGCAGCATCAATCGGTTGGGCGGCTCGCAACATCTCTGTAGACGATACTAAGTGCTACCCTGCCTTAAAGGGCTTGATGGACGACACTACTACTCACGGGACTCGCGACATCTCTGTAGACAATGCTAGGTGTTACCCTACGCCTGCGGTTTTAGATGAAGGAAACATCATTATCACAGAACTCTCTAACAATGACGAAGTCGATCACGAAAACGTTCCAATCCATGGAAGGATTGACACTCTTGCTGCTGATATTGTCTTGCTCTCCGAGGATTTCGAGGGCGAAACCTTCCCACCTACAGGTTGGACTCAGGTAGTTAGCAATCCGGACACGCTTGATTTCCCCTGTACCTGGTCCCAGGCTGATATGGAACTGGAGTATCAGCACGACTCCTTGGGAGCTTATGTGTTCCCGAGCGACACTAGTTCCTCAGACGAGTGGTTGATTACCCCTGAGATTGACCTGAGCGACGTGGTGGAACCAGATGCGATTACGCTGCGCTTCTACAGCTCATTTTTTAGAAGGCCAGAGGAAGACACCATCCACACCTACGTTTGTATCTCCACCGACGGAGGTCAAACCTGGAAAGATACCCTTACTGATCTTCGACTTACGTCAGAGGGCCCTGATATTGGGTGGATCTACATTGACGATCCCCCCAATCCGTACGAGTTCGATCTCTCAGCCTACATCGGAGACACTGTTCTCATCGGATTCAACTACGTCTCTGAAGGCGGCGCTGAGGTGATCCACGGCATGCAGAGTCTGGATGACGTCACGGTGTTTGTTAAGAACTACAATGAGGTATGGACAGCAGACGAGGTAGTTCCTGTTATATACTATGTGATCGAGGGTCTACCGCCCCGTCCCAATTCTTATACCTTTGAAGAGCCCTGGGTACCCAGAGTAGCAGGACTTTATCGTCTGAGGGTGTGGACCTCCTTTGCTGGTGACGAATTCCCTGGGAACGATACCTTCATCACAAGCGTTACTGCTGGAGAGACAATAGACCTCGAACTCGCAATGATTATCCGCCCGAAAGCCAAGGAGACTCCGAACGAGTACTTCATCCCTCAATGTATAGTGAAAAACAACTCCGACGAACCCGGCGTGGCGTTAGTAAAATGCACAATCTCTTCCATAGGGCCTATATCCTACAATGACAGTACAGTTCTTTCTATCCCAGCAGACACCGTCCTTACAGTTGAATTCAACCTATTCAGAGTCGGTGATTTGGGCACGGCTTACCTGGCGGCTTTCGAGGTGTTGCACCCTCTGGATTCAGATCCCACTAATAACCTGGCGAGCAGGAATTTCATAGCAGGATATCCTCACTCTATAGTACCTGTAGAAGCCATAGAACCAGTCGAGGGTGAGACGTACGCTTGCGGTAGCACGCTCACTCCCAGTGCGGTCTATGAGAATCAGGGCACTGAGATCGAGAACGACTGGTATGCTGTTATGCACCTTGTGAAGCCGGACGGCGGCCATACCTGGGATGATACTGTACACGTTACTGAAAGTCTCACGCCCGAAGCTGAAATGGCCGTTACCTTCGACCCGATCGATTTGCCTGAAAGCTCGGGTGACTTTATCTGCACCTTCTCATGCTACATGAACATTGAAGACTTCGGCTCGTCCGACCTTGACGTCTCGTTTAACATAGAGGAAACAGGAGTAACAGAAGAAGGTATCATGCCAAAGCAATACGCACTTGGTGTTTCGAGCAACGTCGTCAGTCGCGATTTGATGATCAAGTACGCGATACCCAAAGCAGGACCACTGAGCCTCAGGCTGTACGACGTAAGCGGTAAGCTGGTAAAGACCTTCGTTAGTAAATCGGTCTCTACAGGTTACGGCATCGTTAACTGGAATACACAAGAGGTACCCGCCGGACTCTACTTCCTGCGTATGGAAGCTGACGAATTTTCAGCAACACGGAAACTCGTACTCATTCGTTAATCAATCCACATAACCTTACCCTGCACGGGCGGTCGAAAGGCCGCCCGTCTTTTATTTGCAGCTTGTTCCCTCAATCCTCTCAGGTAACTCAATCGATCCTTGGCTCGCGTCGTCACGCAGGCCTCCTATTTCCATCCTAATTAGCTATTTTTTACAAACCGCTCCCTGGGCCTGTCATTTCTCACATCTGCGCAACTATCAATTTGAAAAGGTCTCTGAGGAGGCAGATTTGCTCTAGATGTATCTGAGCTAGTTGTAGTCGCTTGATTAAATCAATAACAGGGTTAAAAGAAACACACCACTCGGAGGTGGTGTGTTCTCTATGCCTCAAATCTGATCTGGAGGCATTCAAGATTTTATCTATCCCCATACACGGATCGGTCTTTAGGGACGCTACCTACGTTTATTATTTTAGCAATTCACGTGCCAACCACATCCTGCTCAACAAGTCTCGCATAAACGTGACCTGGCTAGCACAAGAGGTATCCAAGGAGCAATGGGGTGTTACATCTCAAGACAATAACAACGGGAAAACGCTAAGATTGTTTAATCCCGTAACGGTAGACCTTGACACACGGGTAAAGTCTTCTATAATTATATAGAAGACAACCTGGAGGACATCATGAAGGGGCGCTACCTACACGCCTTTAAGGATGCATCCAGGGTAGCAGTTATGTGGATTAGCTTGGTTCTCGCAACCGTAGCGTGGGGGTCAATAGAAAGCGGGAGGGATTCCCTCACCGAGGAGGGGTTCATAGTAAAGGTCTCTAATCCTGAAGGGCTAGAGGAATTTGCTTCTCGTCTCGGTGTGAACGTTAATCCATTGATTACCTACCCCAATCCTTCCCAAGAGGTTCTTCGGGTATTCGGAAACTATTATGTAGTAAGCACCACGGACAAGCAACAATCCGAGAGAGACCGCATGCTTGACCTCCTGAAGAATCTCCCCTATGTTGAACATCTTGAACCAAATACAACGGTAAGGGTTGAGCCTGAGTTGGAATCCGCGGGACCTGACTGGACACTCCACGAACTGGATTTGTTTCCCTATACCCCGAACGATCCGTTCTTCCCGTACCAGTGGGACAAGGTAATTACGGAAACAAACTGGGCCTGGAGTCTTTCAACCGGCAGCCCTGATGTGACGATTGCCTTACTTGATTCCGGAGTTGATCCGGATCACCCAGACCTTGAAGCCAATCTCGTAGCAGGATATAATTTTCTCGATAACAATGCGAACTCTGCCGACGATAATGGACACGGGACTAAGATCGCCGGGAGTGCAGCGGCAAAGATCGATAATGCCACTGGGATCGCCGGAGTAGCGGGAAACACGTCCATTATGCCTCTGAAGGTCGTGAACAGCATGGGAAGTATGGCGAGAAGCGAGGAGATAAACGCCATCCTTTACGCCGCAGACAATGGGGCGCAGGTAATCAACATTAGTGCAAGGTTTAGCGGCCCTAGCACAGCAGAAAAGGCATCCGTAGAGTACGCCTGGAATAAGGGTCTGTTCTTGTGCGCTTCCGCCGGAAACGATGGGTGCTATGACCCTAATCATTACCCCTCCGCTTACGAACACGTTATGTCTGCAGGGGCCTCTACGCAGGAGGATACCCGAGCTTCTTTCTCAAACTATGGATCAAATGTTGACGTGTATGCACCGGGTAAGAGCGTGTGGTTGACCTTGATGGATGGCGGATATGGAACCGGAACCGGGACTTCGTATGCTTCGCCTCAGATTGCAGGTTTGGCCGCGTTGATCTGGAGCGCTTATCCGGAGTACACAAACCGCGAGGTGTGGGATGCGATAATCCTTGGCGCGGATACGATAGACAGCGATGAAGGTAAGATCCTCAGGATGAACGCAAGGAAGGCGCTTGGTAGAGAACATGAGGAGCCTGGTTACGTCGCCGAAGCGCAAGATGATTTCTTCAGGGCCTCCGCCTCCGGCCTGCAAGTGGGGGTGATGAGATTCACCTACGAAGTTTCCCAACCGACTGACTATATCTTAAGGATTTTTGATGTTGCTGGCAGAACGGTCTACGTGCAGGAAGGTGAAACGGTTACGCAGGGACAAATCGAGTGTGATCCTCAATTGCCCCCGAGTGTATATTTCTGGCTTTTTAAGACCGAGTTTGGTGTGGATTCAGGAAAGATTATTTTTGTGGAGTAAGTTTTGAGAAAAAGCCCCTGATAAAAAGGGTATGGGATAAACCAACTCGCTAAAGATCGCTGTTCTGGAATCACCTTTAACGACTCTGAGGGCTTCAGAGACAGGAAAGACAATTTTTAAACACCTAGAATTTCCCTGCCAAGAGAATACACTTCTCCACACTCAAACTGTGCCAAAAAGTGTGTCAACTTTTGTGCCAAACCATTGAATCAGTGGGAACAATGGACTCTATGGAAAAGATGCAATTATCCCTTAAGTCCCAAAAACACGCTGGTTATGGCTTAAGTCGACTGTTCTCGATACTTACGGGAAAAGGTATCAAAAAGGCTGAGATGGGATTTAGAAATCCGATGCTCTGTCCGTCTGAGCTACAGGCGCGTTATTCAC
>JAGMDF010000039.1 GCA_023128825.1 Caldifarciminota bacterium
GCTGAGGATTTCCTTGCCTACCTTCGCGACGAGCGCCGGGCGTCAGAACATACCCTGCGGGCTTATCGTTCTGATCTTGCAGCCTTTATTGAATTCCTTTCCCTTTATCAAGGAAAGAAGGATCTTTTGGATGTCGACCGATCGGACATCCGCGCGTTCGTGGCGATGCAGACAAGGTTCGGATACTCGAAACGCACCATCCAGCGCAGGCTCTCTTCCACCAAGAGTCTTTTCAAGTTTCTGTGCCGCGAGGATCGCCTTGCTCTCAATCCTGCCCGGCTGGTCAAGGGGCCAAAACTCTCCCGTAGACTGCCTGAGGTCTTTACCCAGTCGCAGATCGAGGAGGTGCTTGACGGTTACTTCAACCTGTTGCGCGATCGGGCGATTGTCGAACTTTTATACGATGAGGGGCTGCGGATCTCCGAATTGGCTGGCCTGGACATCCCGGATATTGACTTCCCCAATGGCGAGATAAAGGTGTTCGGCAAGGGGTCTAAGGAACGCATCCTGCCCTTGAGTTCACGCGCTGCAGGTGTGCTCAAGGCGTACATCGCAGGTCGCAACTCAGGACCACTTTTCATTAAAGAGAAGACAGGCAAGCGCCTCGGCGTCCGTGACCTGCGCCGTATCGTGAACTACTATCTTTCCCAGCTTCCAGACGCACCTGCCATCAAGCCGCACGCGCTGCGCCACAGTTTTGCTACCCATCTTCTGGAACGCGGCGCAGACCTTCGAGCGGTGCAGGAGCTCCTGGGCCACGCATCTCTCTCCATCACACAGATCTACACCCACGTTGGGGTGAAGAGACTGAAAGAGATATACAAGAAGGCGCATCCGAGAGCGGAAGATGACGGGTAAGCATTTCAAATATCAAATATGATATTTGCACTTTGAAATTTGAAATGAGAAATTGGTAAGGAGGAGTAATGTTAGATTTACCTAGAGTTCGATCAACTACCGTTCTCGGCATGCTGGACCGCAAGCGTAAGATTGCCGTCATCGGTGCGGACGGCCAGGTGACGCTGGGAGATACGGTGGTAAAGCACACCGCGCGCAAGATACGCAGGATAGGCGATCGCATACTCATCGGTTTCGCGGGCTCCACCGCCGACGCCCTGACCCTTTACGAGAAGTTCGAGACGAAGGTGAACGAGCATCCTGCAAACATCACCCGTGCGGTGATCGAGCTTGCCAAGGAGTGGCGGATGGATCGGGCTTTGCGCAGGCTTGAGGCGTTCATGGCCATCCTTGACTCTGGGCACGCGTTTGTGGTCTCAGGTTCCGGCGACATCATCGAGCCCGACGACGACATCGTAGCAATAGGCTCGGGCGCACCCTACGCTTTGGCCGCGGCAAGGTCACTTGTCAAACACTCCAAGCTTTCGGCGCGGGAGATCGTAGAAGAATCCATCCGCATCGCCTCGGAGATTTGTCTTTACACCAACGCGGAGGTCCATATTGAAGAAGCATCGTAGCCTTATCCTGGTTCCGTTAGTCCTTTTCGCCCTTGCCGGATGCGTGAACCGGTACGCCATTGAGCGCTGGGATTCCGAGCCGGTCATCAAGGTGCTGGTCGCGGAAAACGTCCATTCCGTCACTATAGAGGCCAACGGCAACCACACCTTATCCTCGGCCTCTGGCTCTATGCCTGTTCTTAGGCCGGGGCGATGGGATATCTCACCTACAGCAGGTTTGAGTGTGACCCTCAACGGTACCCAGCATCTTACCAACCCCAGCCTTCCTCTTAAGGTTGCGCCCGACGAACACGCCTTGCTCAAGCTTAACGGTCAGCCCTATCGCGGCTGGCTGGCGGTCACGCCCGGAACGTCATCGGGCTTCAACGTCATCAATCTTGTTCCTTTAGAGCAGTATCTTTACGGCGTGGTGCCGCGCGAGATAGGGGATGGCTCCCCGGACATCATGGCCGCAATTGAGGCGCAGGCGATATGTGCCCGCTCCTATGCCATCTCCCACTTCGGTGCTCATCGTGCACAGGGGTTTGACATCTACTCAGATACCCGCAGCCAGGCTTACTCCGGGATGTCAAGAGAAACCCGATGGTGCACCCAGGCGGTGGATGCGACACGTGGTCTGGTGGCTTTCGCAGGGGATCGGCTCCTGGATGCACGCTACCACTCTACATGCGGCGGCAGAACCGCCAACTCCGAAGACGTTTGGTCCTCGGCGGTTTCGTATCTGCAGAGCATCAAGGATAAGCCCATGTTCGGCAGGCCCTACTGCTCCAACTCCCCTCACTATGAATGGAAGAAGCTCGTTTCTAAACGGGAGTTCTACGCAACGATCGCGCGGATGATCCCTGCAGGCGCTGAGATACGTTCGTGGTCGCTTGAGATCAACCCCAAGTCCAAAAGGGTAGTGAAGATGATAGTAAACTCCGATAAGGGCACGCACGAGATAAAGGGTCCTTCGCTGCGATCGGCGTTCGGTCTTAAAAGCACCTGGTTTAAGATCAAGGAGCTGGGCGACGGGCTGCTTTTTGAGGGCCACGGCTGGGGACACGGGGTTGGTATGTGTCAGTACGGGGCAATGGAGATGGCTCGCAAGGGCAAAAGCGCCAAGAGGATCTTGAAACACTACTACCAGGGTGCGTGGGTGGGACGGCTGTATCGCTAGATTCAGACAAGTTAAGCCCCTTGTCTGCAATATCTTTGCAGGGACAAGGCACAGCGTGCCCCTTGAGCGGTTCATGCACTCATAGGATATGCCTTGCCCGCCCTATGCTCTAAGGCGTCGTTCTGTATAACAAGTTCTACGGGGGATTGACAAAAGGCGGATGAGCGGTAACATAACCTATGTGGTTTTTCAATAAGTGGCTCATTTTAATCTCTTTGGCTGTCGTAATCTCAACCACGTTAATAAATGTAATCTGGAGCCTACATTCCTTCCCGTATTGTATATATGCAAAAAGTGGAGGGAAAGCAGTAGAGAGCACCTCCAAGTACATTGAAACAAGAAAAGTAAATTTAATAGAAATTTTTAAAAAATTTCCCTTATACTCAAGAGAAACAGGATATAAGGTGGGAGACGCATTCCTGTGGAATGGGATAAAAAAATCCATGCCTATTTATCTGGGAGCAATAATCGGTGTCTACATCATCTTGATCGCCATCTCCCTTATACTTCCCCCAACTAGGAAGTATGCACCTTTAATATACACGAGTGTTTTAATCATTATCACAATCTTTATTTTTCCGGAACTCTTCGTGAGGTATTCAAAACTACCGGGAGGCCTTGCTTCCTTCCCTTTCGATATACCTGGAACTCCACTCTACTGGGGAGGACTTGTATCCCTCTTCGGATCGATATTGATCCTCAAAAAGCTGGGAACCTACCAAATATTCAATATGTCTTCTTATTTTGTTAAAATAAAGCTGATCATAGGTGTTAAGAGTCTCGCTCAAGTGCCTTTCCCGGCATTCTGGATTCTTGTAGCAATAATGGTACCCATGATATGGAATGCTCCATTCGCCACATGGACTTCATTTCTAGCCTCATGGGTGTTAGGACTTATAACAACCTCAATATTTGCAATGCTAATGTAGAAAACTTATGGCAACGAAAACCTGCGTCCTCTTCCTGTGCTTTGGCAACTCATGCCGTTCCCAGACCCCATCAGCGCTTTCGGAACTGAGGAGGAGGTTTTGCAAGAGTTCCGTAAGTTAAGGGATGCGATTCGGGCAAGATTGGAGAATTTTATTTAGAATCCGGATTCTTAATCCATGAAAGTTCATAGGTAGAAGCAAGGCACAGCGTGTCCCTTGAGCGGTTCATGCACTCATAGAGTGTGCCGTGCCCCTGCATTTTCTTTTGACCGAAGGTCAAGAGAGCAATGTCTTAAAGTCCTGGGCCACGAAGACGAGGATTATCCCCAAAACAACCCAGATGATTCCAATCACCAGGAACGCCGCAAAGTGTCCTTTGGAATAACCTTGACCTAACCGGCGGAAAACCATCCTCATCAAAGACTGAAAGATGTAGGCGATTCCCTGAACCAAAAAGCCTGTGGTAAGGAATACGTTCCATCCTATTGACTTCATCATCACTAAGACCAACGCTACGATCCACCAGACGGGCGGAATCACTATAACCGCCCACCAAAGCGCATCGAACCTTTGTTTGTGTTCGGTATTTCCCTTTACGGAAACATCCGAAACGTCATTATTCGTCATCTCGTCCTCCTTACGTAGGTTTTTCCAATCGCAATGTTGAGTTTAAAATCTGCAACCCCCCGCTAATGGGTAAGATAATACCAACACCCAAAGTGGGGCTGATTATTCCCAGAATCATTAGGGGCAAGACTCCCAGTACCAGGATAATACCGGTTATGCCAGGCACCCACGCCAACGCGTCTATTTTGTGTTTTGGCTTCCGTTCGTTTATACTTTCCCCGGATGTCATTACTTTTTCTTTTTAGCAGTCACTGCTGACCAGATGACCGAAACCACGATGATTACTCCGCCCAGAACGATTATGAGGAACCACCACTGACCCCAGCCGCCTCCAAGTATTGGAATTATGCCGATAGCACCTAGGATCAGACCGGTGATGAACATGCCGATGGCACCTTTTCTTAACCAGGACAAGAATAACATCGCTATGCCCACAAGGATGAATAGCGCACCGAGTCCGAGAATAAAATAAGGCCACCAGTGCGTGATAATCTCAGCTTTGCGCAGGTAAAGGCTGATTCCCAGCCATATAAGGGCAACACCAATGAAAATGCCGCCCACCATCCCGCCGGTGCGAGAACTTACTTTTATTTCTGTTGCCATGTCTCCTCCTGGGCAACGAAGTACGGTCCCTGCCGTGCGTGAGACATCTGCCGGGTACGTTTACTTCAATGGAGCTGAGCGGATTTGAACCGCCGACCTCCTCGTTGCGAACGAGGCGCTCTCCCAGCTGAGCTACAGCCCCGGTAAGATTCGAGATATTACTGAATTTTCACAGCTATGTCAACATAACGATGCCGAGGGCCGATGCGGTCATCTCCCTCATCCCTTCCCTCTCCCTCCGGATAGGGGTAATGGTTCCCTCGCTCTTTGGGAGACGTAAGCGCTACCGTCTGGCAGGGGTTAGAGGTGAGGGATGATCTCTATCTGTATTCGCCGATAAGATGTTCCCCTCCCCTGGTGGGAGTGGTCGACACGAAGTGTCGGGGGAAGGGGAGACACTTCCTTCAACTTTTCCTACGCAGAGGCCACCTCCCCACTATACGGTAATACTTACGTCATCAAGGGGAGGAACTCAATCCTATGAGATTGCTTCGTTCCTTTCAGTAGCTCGCAGTGACATTTTATTTGGAGTTCCGTTACTCCGCAAGCGTCGTCGCTTCGCGTGTAGGTATTCATGTTCGTCTTGGACAACCCCCAGAAACCTTGAATTTTACCACGTCTCTACCTCCATTCCCCTATGAGTATAAAGGGCTCCCAGAAGAAGGGGTGGGCGTTACACCCCACTCATCCGCTTCGCGGCTGAGCGGGGACCCCGAGAAACTTAAAGTTTACCACGTCTCTACCTCCATTCCCCTATGAGTATAAAGGGAGCCCAGAAGAAGGGGTGGGCGTAGCGATCGCTTGAGATTAGTCTTGTCTGGGCACGCCGCAGCGCTTCGGACTTCGGGTTATGCTTGAGTTCTTCGTAGAAAGCGACCATCAACTCCTTGGTTGATTCGTCCTCGACAGGCCACAGTGTGGCGACGATTGAAGGAGGCCCCTCCATGGCTAATGAGAACGCCTTGGCCACGCTTTCGAACTCCAGCCCGGGTCTTGCGCCGCCCAGGGCGGTCTCGCACCCGGAGAGCGCTACAAGCTGCATCGAATCCCACGATTCACCCGATATCTCCGCCACGCTCCAGCGCCCGTCGCTTGTCTGGGTCGGGGCAAGCTGGATGTAGGACTCCCATGGGTTCTGTGCATCCAGCCGGCAGTGTGTGGCAAGATGAAGCACCTGGCTTTTGGGCGCGGCTCCTACTACCTGTTCTTCCGTAGCCTGTGGTCCAGTGAAGGTGGTTGAGTTGGGATAAACCGCCCCGATTGCGGCGACCTCCTTTTGAGCACAGGGAAGGTTGGTGCCTTCCGGGTTGCCTACAAGCAAGAGAGACCCCGGCTGGCGCGGTCTGCCGTCGGCTTCACGGCGCTGGATGCACTTTAAGAGCTCGGCCGAGGTCATAACGTGCCAGTTGTAGCGCTGGGAAAGAAACCGCAGGCTGTCTTTTTCCTCGTAGAGCAGCCCGCCCCAGGGAACGTAGTACAGGTTGCCGGAAGGTATGATCGTCACCACCTGGGCGGACGCAAGCTCGCTGGCAAAAGGCTCTATGAGGTAGGCGTCGAGCTCTCGGAGCACACTTTTAAGCGGTGCTACTTCGTTCCGGTAGAACTCGCTTTCATCGTCCTCCCAGCTCCAGCCGATAAGCCTTTCCTGCATGTTGAGCCGGTTTATGTGTCGCACGCCGCACAGCTCGCGGCAGCAGGTGATCAGACTGTCCAGGTGATTTCTGCTCACCGGAACCGAACGCACCTCGTAGCCTTCACGAGAGACAAGGAAAAGATAGAGTTCGGCTTTGCCTGAGTAGCTCATGAGCAGCTTTTCGCCCGAAGGTATATCCTGGCGTATGGTTCCAATCTGTACCGGATCCACCTTGACCGCGAAGGCGTAGTCAGGATCGGCCTGAATCTCTGCGGCCACCTTGAAGTACTCCGCCTTGGTCTGGGCCAGAAGTTGGGACAGACTCTCTAGCCTGGTTTTGTTGCGCAGCGAGTCCGGCTTTACCCGCTCGGAGAGGAGTTGTGTTTCGAGCGTCTCGACCTGCTTTGCGAGATTCTTGCTTTCCTTGATCTTCTCCCTGAGCTCCCCCTTTCCTACCTCAATCTCGTAGCGCTCCGCAAGTGCCGTCTGCAAGGCCTTGGATTTGGAGCGTTCAAGATACTCAAACGCCTCCTTATGTCTTTCCATATCCATCAGTAGACATATTATCGCCTCGTAGCGTTCGCTTACCGTTTCAGTGTAGGCGGCGCGTAGTTCTGCTGATTCTATCTTGCTTCGCGAACGCTCAAAGATATCGATGGATTTCTGGAAGTAGACAATCGCGGAATCATACTCCCCCTGATAGCGATATACGTAGCCGATGTTGTGGTATACGACTCCTGTGTGAGGGTGCTGCGGCCCAAGTGTTTCTATGCGGACGGCAAGTGCCTTCCGGTAGTTGCGAAGGGCCTCATCGTAGCGCCCCAGCTCTTCGTAGACGTTTCCGATCTTGTTGTAGCTTGAGGCAACGTCCGGATGCCGCTCTCCAACCGTTTGCCGAAAGATCTCGAGCGCTTTTTTGTGGTTCTCAAGGGAGCCATCGAAATCCCCGAGTTCCTGATGGACGCGAGCGATATTGTAGTAGCTCACCGCTACGTCCGGATGATTCGGTCCCAGGATATCCGATCGGATTTCCAGCGCCTTTCGGTAATTCGCAAGTGCCTCTTCGAACTTCCCGAGGTTGAAATAAACGTTGGCGATGTTGTCCCGGGTTGCCGCCACCGCAGTATGATTACTGCCCAAAGCCCCTACAAGGATTGCAAACGCCGCGTTGAGGTTTTCCAGCGCCTTTGTATAATCCCCAAGCTGGTCGTAGACGTTCCCGATGTTGTTGTAGCACAAAGCGACGGAAGGATGGTCCGGTCCCAGGGCCTTAAGCTGGATGGCAAGCGCACGCTCGTAGCTCTCAAGCGCCTTCTGATACTCACCAAGCTCTCCGTAGACTATCGCGATGTTGTTGTAGGCGCCCGCGAGGTAGGGATGATCCGGTCCAAGTACCTTGGAGAAGATCGCGATGGCCTTGTTGTGATTTTCAAGTGCCAGCCTGTAGGAACCGAGGTTGCGATAGACCTCACCGATGTTTGCATAGCTTTTAGCAACCTCAGGGTTATCCGGACCGAGTACTTCATGTTGTATGGTGAGTGCCCGATTATGACTCAGGAGCGCTTGATCGTAAAGGCCAAGATCCAGGTAAACTATCCCCAAGTTGTTGTAGGTTGATGCCACCTCGGGATGTTTCGGACCCAGCGTCTTAAGCTGTATCTTTAGTGCAAGCTTATGATTTTCCAAAGCGAGTTCATAGGCTCCAAGGTTGCGATAAGCTATTCCAATACTGCCGTAGGCCGCACCCACGAAAGGATGCTCGGGTCCTAAAACCTTGCTCCAGATCGCAAGGGCGCGCTTGTGGTTTTCCAGGGCTTCCTCGTAGGAACCCAGGTTCCCGTAAACGATCCCAAGGCTGTTGCAGGTTGCAGCTACGTCAAGATGATCCGGCCCAAGTGCTGCCAGCCGGATGCCAAGCGCCTTCTTGAGGTTCTGTAGCGCCAACGAATACTCGCCGATATTATCGTAAACTATGCCCAGGGTAGTATAGGATTTCGCCAGTATGGTATCTTCCTTTTCCAGACCCCTGTTCGCAAGCGCAACGGCCTGATGGGTAAACGCTATCACGTGTTCAGGGCTCCCTCCTCGCAGGCACGCTTCGGCGGCTGCATTGAGCGCCGCGCACCAGCCGACGGTGTCAGCGAGCCCCTTGCGCAGCTCGATCTCCTGCTCAAAGGTGCTCGATGCATCCAGATACTCCCCGCTTTCAAGCAAACTTTTCCCCGACGCTCTCAGGCTGTCGGCAAACGTCCGCAGAGAATCCGGGTCCTGGATCGGGTCTGCAACTTCGGTGCTGACGGCAATCACAGGGAAAAGCAAGCAAAGAATGAGAATTAATGGACGCAGGCGCGGTGGACGTCTCACCTGCGCTCCGAGACGGATCCGCTCCCTAAGGAGCAAGGACAAGAGAAACGCTTCATCGAGGTCCCAGCCCTTTTCTCTTCAGCCAATCGGGGAGGAGCCTTTCTGTAGGCGCAGTCAGCATCATAAGTCCGGCTCGGCGATCGGGGTGCTCTCGAGATGAAGGGCGGTTGAATCTTTGTATCCAGGGAAGGTAAAGAGCTTGCAGCTTTGAAGGTGAAGCAGGGTGATGAAGATCGGGCGCGCGCGGATTGGGTGTTTCGGCGAGTTTTTTGATCACGGTTTGCCTCCTCTGTATCTTAATACCAATTGGCATCCACTGACAACCTGGGAAAAGATACTCACCCAACAGGAGTTGTCAAGTGAGGCTAGGGCCTCCTCTCGGTTTCGGACTTGGAGCTATCCTTAATTTGCTCGAAGGAGACAGCCATTTTTCGATGGTAACCGTGGTACCCTCTCCAGTCTCAGTATGGATTTCCATACGGTCCGAGAGACGTTTTGCCCCGGGTAATCCTTTACCCATGGCTCTTACGGACGACCAGCCGTCTTTCATGGCAAGATCGACATCCTCGATCCCCGGTCCGTGATCGATGAAGCTCACGCGAATCCCGTGGTGATTGTTAAGCTCCTCTATGTGAACTTCTCCTTCGCCTGCGTAGAGGAAGATGTTTCGGGCCAGTTCAGATACCGCGGTGCTTATCCGGGTCTGATCAACCAGCCCGAAACCTAACTCGCGAGCTGCTTCCTTCGCTGTGGTGCGTGCGCGGACGATGTCTTGCTCCTCTCTAATCTGAACCACCGTCATCCGCTTCCTCTGCCAGAGCCTCCTCTGATGTTTGCCCTTCGGATGCCTTTTCTTCCAGTGTCTGCTGCAGCAGTTCGTAGCCTTCGTCCAGGTTTAGTGCGGTTTTTACCCCGCCTAAGGAGAGTCCGAGCTCGACAAGGGTGATGGCGACCGCAGGTTGCATGCCCACGATCACTATCTCCGCATCAAGTGTAGAGGCCATCCTGGCTGTGTCCGCTAAGGTGCGGCCGATGAATGAATCAACCATCTCTAAGGCCGAGATGTCAATGAGTACGCCCTTGGCCTGGGTCTGGGAGATTTGTTCGAGGATATCTTGCTGAAGCTGCTCAGCCATCCGGTCGTGCAGGTCGATCTGGATGGAAACGATAAGAAAATCCCTCAGCTTAAGGATCGGAATAGATGAAATCCCAAGCATGGTCAGGCTTTCTGCTCTTCTACCATCCTTAGATTCAGGCTCCTGAAGGCCCACTTCAACCCCTCAGCCAGGGTAGAAAGGGTCTCCACCCCGGAAAGATCCACTCCCAGATGCACCATGGTCTGCGCAACCTCCGGCCGGATGCCGGTGATAACGCACTCCGCACCAAGAAGCTGCACCGCGGCGACCGTCTTTAAGATGTGATTGGCCACAGCTGAGTCAACCGTAGGAACGCCGGTGATGTCAAGGATGGTCACCTTGGTCTGGGTGGTAGCGATATCCGTCAACAAAGCCTCGGTGAGTCTTTGCGAGCGCCGGGTATCAAGGGTGCCGATAAGGGGCAGCACCAGCACCCGCTCCCATATCTTGATGATGGGTGTTGAAAGCTCCTCGATCGCCTTGCGCTGCTGCTCTATGAGGTTTAGCTTCTCCTCAAGCTCGTCAGCCTTCTTCGTGCTCTCGCGAACCTCCTCGCCCATGTCGGAGATCAGGAGATTTATCCCGGTCTCTATTGCAGTAAGGGCATCCGCCTTCTCCATGTCGGTGTCGGTTTCAATCTGGACCCCGAAATCGCCGCACGCCGCCACTGAAAGAATCTCTTCCATCCTTTCGATTCGGCTTTCCAGATCGGCTATCCCTTTGGTTTTGGCCATACTTCACTCCTTCAGAGGTGACTAATTACTTTGATTCCTTCTCTTTTTCTTTTTCCTTTTCGGCTTTCAACCAGGCAAGGGCTTCTTCTTCGGTTGTGAAGAACTTGGAATCTTCAGTTTTTCCCATTGCCGCGAGCACGATTTTGCCTAGCATCCGTACCGTTGGTTTGGCGCCGCACATGGCGATCTTGCTCAACTTGACAAGCGAAGCCGCTTCTCGCATCGCTTTACGGGTTTCCTTGCTGGGCATAACCTGGGCGTCTTCGAACATGGTGAGTAGAAGATAGCGCCGTTGCTCATCGGTAAATTCATTATTGACAACGTTCATGAGTCCCTTTGTGTCTTCGGGTTCGAATTTTTTGAGGATATCGGCACGCAGTATCCCGTTTTCCTCGTCGTACCAGGCTTTGTAGTTCATTTTTTCCTCCTCTAGTGATTTAAAGATTTCCTCGCGTAATACAAGCGCGTATCTTGTTTGCATCCAATCAGGTTTAAGCCTGATTCAGTCACAGCAAGCATTACACTTTTCTATGCCCACACTACCCATACTTGTAATAAGGGAATCCTTGCACATATTACTATTTTTTCTTGTGTTGTCAACCCCATTTGATTAACTCATCCTGTTGATGTTCGGGCATCTCTAAATAATATTGTTTTATTGTATTTGTATAAAGAAATCAACTAAATGGAACCATTTGTAGTCTTGTCGGCTATATTGTTCTATTTGAAAAATGACCTAAATGTTCACTTGACATAAATAATTTTTTGATTATAATCAATCAATGAATAAAAAGAATCATTCTTTAGAGATGAAGAACTGCTTCGCCCACAGTGGGTGTTTCAATAAATGCTAACGCAGGCTTTGCCGCTTCGAAAAGCCTGAAAACGTTAGCCAAAACTGCTTAATACCTTTGAGTATTAAGTAAGGAGGACTAAATGCCAAAAACCACAAACAAGTATGCAACAGACTCGGACTTTGTCCGCAATCTGGAGCAAGACATCACCGCCTTCATAAAAGCCGGCACCGAACAAACCGATACTGAGGACAAGTTCAACGAGCTGGCCCTTCGTCTGTTCGAGTATCAATACAATGCGAATGCACCCTATCAGAAATACTGCGCCAAGCGTGGCATCAAGCCCGGTGATATCGAGTCCTGGGAAGAGATTCCTGCAGTCCCCATGAGTGCTTTTAAAGAGATCCCGCTCTGTACCTTTCCGCCGGAAGAAGCTACTGGGATTTTTCGTAGTAGTGGAACCACCAATCCCGAGAAACGGTCGAAGATATATCTCAATGACACAGGACTGAAGCTTCTGGACACATCTTATATGTACTCCGTAGTAAACTACCTCTATCCTTCCGGTGAAAACCTCCACACCCTGTTCATGTCACCCCCTCCGCACCTGGTGCCGCCTGATTCGGTATTGATGTATGGATATTCGAAGATACTGGCAAACCACACTATCGGCGACATAGAGTACTTCATGGATGAAAAGGGCTTCAACTTAGAAGCCCTTGTAGCCAGGTTGAGAAAGGCTGAAGAAACCGGTGAATCTGTGTTTGTGATCAGCGTAACCACAGGCTACCTCCATTTCTTCAATTATTGCCTGTCCAAGGGGATCTCCTTCAATCTCCCGGAAGGCAGCCGCCTGGGCGACGGCGGAGGCTACAAAGGCCGCTCCCGCGAGATAAGCAAGAAAGAGTTTTTCGAACTGGCCCAGAAAATGACGGGCGTGCCGCCCCACTGTCTCATAAACGGCTACAGCATGACTGAGCTACAGACAGCTTTCTGCGACAACGTGCTTTACAACTACGTCAAGGGTATCAAAGAACCGCGCTACAAGTTAGGCCCCCCTTGGACAAGAAGTGTTGTGGTCGATCCTGAAACCTTACAACCTCTAACCAAAGGCGAAACCGGACTGCTTCGCCACTATTGCCTTGCCAACATAAACACAGTCCTGGCCGTACAGACCGACGACCTGGGTTACCAGATTGGGGATGGTTTCGAGGTCGTGGGCAGAGCGAAAGGTGCCGAGGCACGCGGCTGCTCCATTGCCATGGACGAACTGATCAGCGCACAAGGAATGTAGCGGAGGGCAAGATGCTAGGGACAAAAACATCAATCCCGGCGTTCTTCCTGCCAGGCCTTGATGAGGCCGATTTTGCTGACTTCACCACGATTGAGTTCGGACAAGGCCAGAATCGAGTTAGGATGCATTCGCCCGTGCTCACACCGGCTTTGCTGTCTAAAGTCATCGCTCAGCTTAAAGAGGCGCGTGAGGAATACCTCGCCAAGCTTCCTGTCTATGAAATCATCAGAACCATAGATAAAGCCGTGGCTCTTTGGCGTGATTCAGCCTACCCTCCGCGCCGCAAGGCCGAAGCGCTGCTTCCTCTCATCACCGGCTACTCCAGCCAGATGATTACCCAGACCCTGGACGAGATGGTACTCATGTTGCGGGGAGAAGACCTGAAGCTCCTTCTTGAAGAGGAGTTAGGCGATCCTCTGTTTCTTGATCAGTTCAGGCCGCGGCGGAAAAGCACCGGGATGTGCAAGGCCTATGGACCAAAGCTCACCACCGCCGTGTTCGCGGGCAACGTTCCCGGTCTGCCCGTCGCAAACATCATCTACGCTCTCTTAATGAAGTCGGCGATACTTGGTAAGTCTGCTTCTGAGGAGCCTTTGTTCGCAGTTCTGTTCGCCCAGTCGCTGGCTGAGGTGGATCCTGAGCTGGCTCGCTCTGTCGCTATGGTTTGCTGGAAAGGCGGAGACGAGGAGATCGAAGACGTAGTTTTTAGCTCCTCCGACGCCGTGATCGTCTACGGCGGCGAACGATCGGTGAACGAGGTGAGAAAGCGGGTACCTTCGGGTACCCGCTTCATCGCCTACGGACACAAGCTCAGCTTCGGTGTCATAGGCCGCGAATACCTGGCAGCGGACCGCGTCAGGCAGACGGCGGCACAGGCGGCGATTGACGCGTCGGTCTTTGATCAGCAGGGCTGCCTTTCTCCCCATGTCTTCTACGTTGAAGAAGGCGCAGAGATTACACCAAAAGAGTTCGCAAAGCTGTTGGCTCACCAGATGGATGCTTTTAACCAGAAGATCCCTCGCGGGAGGATATCGCCTGATGAATCTGCGGCTATCAATCAACTGCGCGGTTCCTATGAGTTCAGAGAACTTGAGAAAGACGACATAGCCATCCTCCATAGCTCGCAGGGCACCGACTGGACGGTTATCTATGAGAACGACCCAGTCTTCGTGCCTTCATGCCTGAATCGGACCATCCGCGTGAAACCGGTCAAGGACGTTAAAGACGTGGTTGACCTGATTAAGCCGGTGAAGGGCTACCTGCAGACGGTAGGCGCGGCCCTCTTAGAGAAACGCTTCGTTTCCCTGGCTGATAAGATGGGTCAGCTGGGGGCGGATCGCATATGCCCCTTGGGCAAGATGACCGCTCCTTCCCTCACCTGGCACCACGATGGAAGATTCAATCTGCTCGATCTCTTGAGATGGACTGACATAGAGGAGGTCCTCGACAAAGGCTGACTGCGAGTAATTAAAACTGGAGGGCCAAGTACGTCCCCACGGGTTGGAAACGACTCCGTGGGGACTTCGTTTTCTGGTTCACCCTCCTTTAGAGTTCAGCCCGCAGCTTGGTTGTTTTCTTCATGACGCCAGTCCTGTCAACTCCTCGCTTACCTTCCATAGTCGCTGCCATGTCTCGCGGTCATATGAGGCCTTGGAGGATCGTTTTGGTCTCTGTTTCATGAAGTACTTACCGGTGACGCCCTCCACCTCAGGTGAGGAGGCCAGATAGATGCTGGTTTGCGCACCCTCCTGGGGACTGATCGCCAGTACATTCATAAACACCCACCTAGCTACTCTGAGAGGCCCGATGACGTCATGCCCCAGGTTTGTGCTCACTAAACCTGGATCGAGTGCATTGACCGTGACCCCGGTTCCCGCCAGCCGCCGCGCCAGCTCATAGGAGAACATGAGAATGGCGAGCTTGGACTGGGCATATATTTGCATGGGGGGAAATTTTTGTTTGCCTTGCAGGTCCTCGAAGTTTATCTTGTTAATCCAAGAGTGCGCAAAGGATGAAACGTTGACCACACGTGACGGTGCGCTGGCCTTGAGCCGCTCAAGCAGCAGGTTAGTCAACAGGAAGCAAGCGAGGTGGTTGACGGCAAAGGTCATCTCGATGCCGTTGGTATTCTCTTTTCGTTTGGCAAGACCGATCCCGGCGTTGTTTATCAAAACGTCCAGGCGTTGATAGCGATCCTTGAACTCCTTTGCCAGCTTGCGAATCTGTGCCTGTGAGGAGAGATCGGTAAGCAAAAGATCCACAGCATCGTTTCCGCTCCCATTCTTTATCTCGGCCATGGCTGCCTCGCCTCGCTGTTTGCTGCGGCAGACCATAACCACGGTCGCGCCCATCCTGGCTAATCCCAGGGCGGTCTGTTTCCCGATCCCCGAGTTCGCCCCTGTTACCAGACAAACCTTGCCTTCCATCTTGTTCATCTTAGCCTCTTTGTTTCCGTGTTGATGTTTTTAAAACCTGCCATCGAAGTCGTTGACATCCTGTTATTTTTATCATTGACAAATTATAGGTTAAATTTCGAACAATGTCAAATTAATTATAAGTTTATTTTATTGAAGGTTGCAGGGGGAGGGGGACGGTGAATTCTTCTGTATCGTCTTGGTAAGGCCTTTCGCTTCGATCTTGCGCGGGTTGAGGAATGGCTTGAGTCGCGGGGTGTGCAACCACAAATCATCCGAACCAATAGCGCCAATCTCGAACGAGATGTTGACAGAACTCGGAACCCAGCTACAATTCAAAGTAGAGGATGACGCTGATTATTCTGCCGACGTAGCTCAGCGGTAGAGCAACTCTTTCGTAAAGAGTAGGCCGGTGGTTCGAATCCACTCGTCGGCTGTTGTACCCCACGAAGTCACTGCGTGACTTCGTGGGGACCCCTGAGTTAATGTTCCTTTTACCACAAAGGGATAAAAGATCGCAACTAAAATCTCGAAAAAGTTTGATTCGGGACGAGGAGAGATTGACTTACTTTAGTTTTTCCCTATCCTTACTCCATGATTACACGTGAAGAGGCATTTGAGTTAGTCAAAGGAAAGGTTAAGAACAAGAACCTGCGCAAACACATGCTTGCCACCGAGGCATGTATGCGTGCGTTTGCTCCAAGGTTCGGCGGCGACCTTAATATTTGGGGACTTGCAGGTCTCCTTCACGACGTGGCTTACGAGGAAGCAGAAGCCGCAGGAGACATGATGCTTCATGCCGATTGGGGTGCGAAGATCGCCGAGGAACATGGTCTGCCTGCCGAGGCGGTGCAGGCGATTCGCGCCCACCTGGGTGACGTCCCCAGGATCACTAACTTCGACAAGGCGCTCTACGCGGTTGATCCTTTGACAGGTTTGATCGTTGCCGCAGCGCTCATGCACCCGGAGAAGCTTGCGGGGATTCAAGTCAAAAGCGTTCTCAAGCGCTTCAAGGACAAGCGCTTTGCCGCTGGCGCTGACCGCGACCAGATAGGAACCTCGAGCGAGTTAGACATACAGCTTGAAGAGTTCGTATCCATCTCGCTTGAGGCCATGCGTGAGATCAGGGATGAGCTGGGCCTTTAGAATCCTTTTCTTAGTGTATCTTTGGGGGAGTTGATGAGTAAGCCCCTTAGTTTTCAGGAGATTATCCTTCGGTTGCAGGACTACTGGATCTCGAAAGGCTGCGTCCTGATGCAGCCGTACTCATCCGAGGTCGGCGCGGGAACCTTCAACCCCGCCTCCTTCCTTAAAGTCCTCGACGATAAGCCGTGGCGCTGCGTGTACGTGGAGCCTGCCAAGCGGCCCCGAGACGCCCGGTACGCCGAGAATCCGCTGCGAGTCTACCAGCACTGGCAGATGCAGGTTATCCTTAAGCCCGCGCCGGAGGATGCACAGGAGCTTTATCTGGAAAGCCTGCGCGCGCTCGGCATCCCTTTGGAGCGCCACGACCTGCGCTTTACCGAGGACGACTGGGAATCGCCAACACTCGGTGCCTGGGGTCTGGGCTGGCAGGTTGACCTCGACGGAATCGAGATTACCCAGTTTACCTACTTTCAGCAGATGGGCGCGATTGACCTGCCAGTGATACCGGTGGAGTACACCTACGGCCTGGAGCGCATCGCCATGTTCCTGCAAGGGGTCGATTCGATTTTCGACATCGTCTGGGGCGAGGTGGACGGTAAGAGCCTGACCTGGGGCGACGTGTTTTACCAGAACGAGAAGGACTTCTCCGCTTACTCCATCAAGGAAGCGGATATCGATTATCTTCGGAGGGCTTTCGATCATTATGAGGCGGAATGCCATCGGCTGGTCTCCAAGGGTCTTTTAATGCCCGCCTACGACGCGGTCATAAAGTGCTCGCACTACTTCAATCTTTTGGACGCGCGCGGCGCGATTTCGGTTACCGAACGCGCGGCAACCATACTGCGGGTGCGCAAGCTGGCAATGGCGGTGGCCAAACTTTACGTCGGCGGTCACGGAGAGGCGGAAGATGCCTGATACCCGCACCTTCCTTTTAGAGATAGGCGTAGAGGAGATACCCGCATCATACCTTGAACCGGCGGTTACGGCACTTGCCGAAGAGATCGAGAAGGTGCTGAAAGACGCCGGGGTAAGCCACGGCGAGATCAAAAAGATGTGGACACCCCGCCGCCTGGTGGTCATCCTCAAGGATGTAGCACTGGTCAACCTCAAGAAGACTTTTGAGTTCCAGGGTCCGCCCGCCAGGGTCGCAAAAGACGCCAAAGGCAAATGGACGGTGCAGGCCACGAAGTTCGCAAAAAGCCACGGAGCAGATACCGCGGAGCTCTATATCAAAGACAACGAGAAGGGCAGCTACGTTTTCGTAAAGAAGGAGGTGGGCGGCAAGAAGACCACCGATCTTCTCGCCGATTCCCTGCCCTCCATCATTTTTAAGATTCCTTTCACTAAAAGAATGAGATGGCTGAAGTACAAGACGGTTACTTTCGCACGCCCCATCCGCTGGCTCTGTGCGTTTTTCGGAAACGATGTGTTGGAGTTTCAATTTCCTGGACTTACCCCGTCCAACAAGACATACGGCCACCGCTTCGCGCATCCCGAACCCATAACCATTGATCATCCTGACGAGTACATACAAAAGCTGAAGGACGGGTTCGTGCTCGTTGATCAGAATGAGCGCAAAGCTCAGATCCTCGCCGAACTATCCAAAGCCGCGAAGAAGCTGGGAGGGAAGCTGGTGGAGAACGAGGAACTGATATACGAAGTTACCAATCTGGTCGAGTTTCCAAGGATCATTGCCTGCGACCTCGGGGGGGTCACCGATCGGGGGTTCGCCAACCTCCCGCGAGAAGTTCTCCAGACCGCACTGGCAAAGCACCAGCGGGCGTTCGTTGCAGAAAAGAAAGGCAAGCTCCTTCCGCATTTCCTGGTGGTTACCAACTCCCCGACTCTGGAACCCGAGCTTGCCAAACAATGGTTCGAGCGCATGGCTATATCGCGTCTTGAGGACGCCGACTTCTTCATCAAGGAGGACTTAAAGAAGGGTCTCGAGCCGCTCGTCGAAGAGGAAGCGCGGGTGGAGTGGGTCAAGGGGATAGGCACGCTCGCGCAAAAAACCGGCTGGCTCACCGAGCTTGGGGTTTCGCTTGGGGCTAAGATCGAGGGGTTTAATCAAGATACCTGTATCCGCGCCGCGCACCTTGCAAAAGCAGACCTCTTGACCAACCTGGTGCGCGAGAAGGAGTTCACCTCCCTGCAAGGCATCGCAGGCGCAATATACGCTGAACGGTCGGGGGAACCCAGGGAAGTCTGCAATGCTATCGGAGAACAGTATACCGACTCGCCTTCCTCCAACGAGTCAGCAATCCTTGCGATCTCCGATAGGCTTTTAAACATCGCCGCGACCTTTATCGTGGGAAAACCGCCCAAAGGGTCGCGAGATCCCTTTGCCCTGCGCAGGCAGGCAGGGGCGATCATGAAGATCATAATGGATCGCGAACTGCCCCTCAGTCTATGTGCCGCACTGGATCGAACCTTGGAGCTTATCGGTAAAGGCAAAGACAAACGCGAAGCGATCCACGAATTCCTCAGCGATCGCCTGCGACTCTATCTGGAAGATAAGGATTTCCCCTACGACTGGGTTGACGCGGTGCTGGCGGTCGCGGGTGATGAACCCTACGATTCCTGGCTGCGCCTTTCCGCGTTCGGAGATCTCAACAAGGGCGAGGAGTTCCGGCTTGTGGCCGTAGGCCAGAAACGCGTTGCCAACATCACCCGTAACACCCATAACACCCGTAACACCAGTAACACACCTTCTCCCGATTCGTCCCTTTTCGACCAGAAAGAGGAAAGTAACCTTTGGGAAAAAGCTGAACGTATCCGGCCCAATCTGGAATCAGCCATCGAGAAGCGCGATTACAAAAAGGCGCTTCAGTTGCTTCTCTCGCTGCGGCCTCTAATTGATAAGTTCTTCGACGAGGTGTTCGTTATGGTTGCAGATGAGAAGATTCGCAACAATCGGCTTCATCTCCTGGCCAAGGTCAGAGACGAGTTCCTCAAGCTCGCCGACTTCTCCCGCATAGTGGTTGAAGGGTAGATTATCGATTTCAAGTTGGTTTTATTCCTGCCTGATTTTATTTGCGATCTTTTCGGGCTTTGCCCGAAAAAGAGCACTAAAAAGAAAAGGGCTTTGGCCCCTTTCTTTTTACGAACGCAACCCCTCCGGGCGTCCGCAGCTGAATCAATCTGTCGTCGGCTTCCAAACCGGGGTGCGGTTGTAGAAGATGTTTTTGACCAGGGTGTAGGACTCCTTGGGATTGGTGGAACTGCATATTCCTACGTACATCCAGTTCCAATCATCGCGCTGGAACTGATAGGCTACCCACTTGTTATCAGGAGAGACAGACGGGCTGCTCATGGTAAACCTGTCCTTATGGATCAGTTGCTGTGGTTCGGTCTTCCCTTCGACGTCAACCATGAAGACGCCGAAGAATCTTTCGCCGGCCACGTTTACGGTATCGTTGCGATCGGAGGAAAAGAGAATGTATTTGGAGTCGAATGTCCATTCAGGGTTTAAATCCTCGCCAGGGTTGTACGTTATCCGGGTGGGGGTCCTGGTCGCAAGATCGAGGACGAAGATCTCAGGCTGCCCCATCACGTACTTGGCGTAAGCGATCTTCTTGCCGTCCGGAGACCAACTCAGGGTGATCTCGTCTTCAGGTGTATTGGTTATCCGTTTCGTCTTGCGGGTTGCAATGTCCATGATGAAGATATCTTTCTGGGGCGGTCCCTTCCTGGTTACTACTGAGGACGAGAAGGCTAGCTGCTTGCCGTCCCAGCGTATGGTCGGGTAGAAGTCGTCGTAGTCGTTTTCGGTCAGGCGAACCTCACCTGAGCCGTCGGGGTTGATCATATATATCTCATAGTTGCCGTCGCGGGTGCTTGCGAACGCGATCGGACCTGCCGGGCACCAGTCAAGCCACACATTCTCCACGCCTCGGCCCTCGGTATGCGTAAGCTGGCGGATTTCCTTTGAAGGCAGGCTGATGACGTAGATGTCGAACGCCCCGTCGTTGTCCATTGAGCTTATGAACGCGATCTCACCCTTGAGACCTTCAGGGAGCGGCTTCTCGCATCCGGTAACTGTTAAGACGCCTATAATTGCCGCGATTGGTAATAAAAGGATTCGCTTCATGCACGCCTCCAATGCTGTTTGATTAAATATAACCGAGTCAGAGGGATTGTCAAGACCCTGGCACCTTATCCGAATGTTGCGCGTTTCACTATAGCTCATTCCCTTCCAGCCTTTTTGGCCCAGGGATTCAGCCGATAACAGCCGCTGCTACCTCAGGTTCTCTTCCAGGGCCTTGTGAACCTTGGCCGTTACCTCGTCAGCCGCCTTACGAACCTCGGCAAGTAACCTGGTTGATTCGTCCAAGAACGCCTTACCCCTCTTCTTATCCGTAAGCCCGGGTACGTTGATCATCACGTTGTCCCGAGCACCTTCGGCTGCGGCCCTTGCCTGGGCAGCGGCGGTGGAAACGTCGGAGATCGAGTTGCGATTGCCCTTATCCGCAGCAACCATTGCCAGATCCATGGCCTTCACCATGTTGCGGATTACCGAGAGCGGCACCTCGATGGCGTTGATGGTCGCTTCCTCAAGCGCCTTAGCTCGGGCGGCCTTTTCCTCGTTCGATTTCTTTGGCAACCGGCTTGCGGCCATCAGGGCATTGAACGCATCGGTGTCCCTATCGATTGAAGCGTTCAGTTCATCCTTGAGATTCTGAGCACAGGTCGCTACCCGTTCCATATCCTCCCAGTAATCCTCGTAGCCGCGCTTGCCCTGGGTGAGGTTGGCGACCATCGAGATCAGGGCCGCGGCCTGCGCGCCTGAGACCGCTGCCGCCGAACCGCCGCCCGGGGCAGGAGAATCCGTAGAAAGCTCGTCGAAATAATCTTTAAGCTTCATCCCCTCTAACTTACCTTCCTTCTCAACAAATGCCTCAACTATCTTTTCTTCAGGCTTGAACGGGTAAAGATCCGAAAGACCCAACGAGAGCACCGCAATATGTATGAGCTCGGATTCAGGCACGCCGATACACTTACCCATCTTGTTCAGGTAATATCTGCCCGCAGCCAGCATCGCCTTTCTGGGAATCAATCCGACTAACTCAGATCCCGTGACTCTCACCCCGCGCCGCTCCGCCTGCTTGCAGCACTCGTCGAACACCTTGTGGATGGGCGTAATCTTGTAATTGGTAAAATTGATCGAGATCTGCGCCCTGCCGTACTCCTCAATAACCCAGCCCACCGCCTTGACGTGGGTAAACAGTCCCGATTCCTTTATCGCCTTGCCCTCTTCGTCGCGGACGATGTTGCCTTTCTTATCCCTCTTTGCCCGGCCCGCCTCGCGGATGTCGAGCGCTATGTCTTGCGCTATCTTCCGGTCCCTTGTGTTCAAGTTGACGTTGTAGGCGACAAGGAACTCCCTAGCTCCTACCGCGGTCGCGCCTGCCGTGGGGTTGAATGAGGCAGGGCCGAAATCAGGCTTCCATGTATCGTCCTTAAATCTTTCCGCCAACCCCTCGTACTCGCCCTTGCGCACGTTGGCAAGATTGCGCCACTCAGGTTTGGAGGCCGCTTCTTCGTAGAGATAAACACCAATCCCCAGCTCGTCGCCTATGCGCTTACCTACCTTTCTTGCGATCTCGGCGCAGTCCTCCATGGTTACGCCGGATACGGGCACGAAAGGGCACACGTCGGTTGCGCCCATGCGCGGGTGCGCGCCCTTGTGGGTTCGCATGTCAATTACTTCCGCAGCCTTCTTGACAACCTGAAACGCGGCCTCGGCAATGCCCTCTGGGTCACCGATAAAGGTGATTACCGTGCGGTTGGTTGCCTCGCCCGGGTCAACGTCCAGGAGTTTAACTCCCTTAACTTTTTCAATTACTGAGGTTACGGCGTCAATCTTCGCCCTGTCCCTGCCCTCCGAAATGTTTGGAACGCACTCGACAATCTTCATGAAGCCTCCTTGGGGATTGTAAGATTGATTCTACTGAGGTAGTGTGCTAAGTCAAGGAAGGTTCACCTCCTAAGATGGAGGGATAATGTGGAACAGCCTCTCCAGGCTGTTTTATAATATTTGCGCAGACAGGAGTGTCTACGCCACATTATTTCCCTTTGTAGGGTATTAGTTGCACAAAAGGATAACTTCCGAGATGCATTGCATTTCCAAGTCTCAAACTTACGTAACATAACGCACGCCTTGAAGTGGCACGGTTCATGCTGTATAATACAACGTAAACCGGTTAACCTAAATTTAGGAGGGAATTGTGCGGAAAATTGTTCTTGTCCTAACAATCTTGGCTCTTGCTCCCACCCTAACCCTTGCCGGGTGGTGGAGAACGTATGGAGGAGAGGAGGGGGATGCTGGTTATTGTGTTGAAGTTACTGATGATGGTGGGTTTATAATATCAGGCTACAGTACTTCCAAAGGAGGGCATTGGTTGATAAAGACTGATGAAAGAGGGAATGTGCTTTGGGATCAAATCTATGAGGGTAGCAACAACTATTTGGGGAATTGCGTCCACCAGACATCAGATGGTAGATATGTATTCAGAGTTGGTATAGGAGACTTAATAAAGATAGATGAATTAGGGAACGTTTTGTGGAGGAGATATTGTTGGTTTGAAACCTTCTGGATGGAGGCTACTTCTGACGGAGGTTGCATTGTAGTTGGAACTGAGCATGTGATGGAGAGTGGCGATCTTGTTGAACTCTGGATTCGACTATTGAAAGTAGATAGCGAGGGTAACACTGAGTGGGTCAGAAGATTTGGGGAATCCATTATGTATAATTGGGGTTTATGTACTCAACAGACTTCTGATAATGGTTACATAGTGCTTGGGTATAGTGAGGATTACGGTAAGTTATGGTTATTGAAGACAGATACAACCGGACTTGTTGAATGGGAACGTATGCACAACGCATGGTACCCCACATTTATTAATCTAACTTCAGATGGTGGGTATATTATTGGTGTTGATGATGGGTTGATGAGAACGGATTCTCTGGGCGACACGTTGTGGACCAGATATTACGGGGTTGATCCATACGATGTAACCAGTATGGTTCAACAGACATCTGATGGGGGATTTATTGTTGTGGGTAACTATAGACATCCCGACGAAAGAGACCTTTGGTTGCTCAAAACAGATTCGTTGGGTGATGCTCTTTGGCAAAGGATTTACGGGGGAGAAGAGAAAGATTACGGGTCTTATACTCAGCAGACAAGCGATGGTGGTTACATAGTAGTAGGAGAAACAAGGTCCTTCGGCGCGGGTGAAGGAGACATCTATCTTCTCAAAACCGACTCCCTTGGCCTTGTTGCGGTTTCCGAGCCCGTAACACCCGTAACACAACCCGATTGGCAGGTTGTCACCACCATCGGTCCTCACATCACCCTGCGTGCGCCCGAGGGTTCGCAACCCTTAAACCTCGCCGTATTTGACGCGTCAGGCAGGATGGTTGACGAGATTCGCCTCGCTCCGTCCAGCACCATAAGTTGGGGAGAGGGGATGAGTCCGGGGGTGTACTTTATAAAATCTGACGGCGATTCATCGAAAACATCTAAAATAGTTTTGGTTAAATGAATCCGGCAGGGTGAAATCCCCTCACCAGGGAGGGGGAGTATCAATTGAGGATGGGGTATTCAATTTGTCCAACTTTTTTTACCCCACGAAATTGCTTCTCAATTTCGCGGGGACCCCCGTGATTTTGTCCATCATTTGTCCAACTTCTGACCAGCTTTTGGGTAGCTTTTGTCCAGCTTTTTTGCGACGAATTGCATTCAAACCTGACGTTCGGCACCGTCACCTGGGGCGTAACACACCAACCACCAGGGGTGTATTTTATCCGCGAGGCGGTGGGCAGTTCAAACACGACCCGGAAGGTTATCTTAATTAAATGAATCATCGGGCCGACATAAATGTCGGTCGCTGCGTTGTTTGCCGTTTTTGCCTTGACTTGCACATAAATCCGAGTTACAATCGTTATCGTGAAGGAGTGTACCCTGCTTGCCTCGCCTAAGACAGCGGCTCAAAATACCCTTGATTCCCGGAGCTATCTTTCCATGTCAACAGAGCCCAGAAACGGTTCGTCTAATAATAAGATGGAGTCTGCGGCCGGAGGAGAGGGGTTTCCGTCCGATGCAGATCTCCTGGCAGGTGTTCGCGCTGGAGATTTTCAGGCATGCCGCGCCATCGTGGAGCGTTATCAACGCCTGCTTTACAGCATCTCCTACAAGTTCTTGGGAGACCATGGCGAGGCGGATGACGCGGTGCAGCAGGTCTTCATCAGGTTCTTTGAGAAAGCGGGCAGATTGCGCCGGGCTAAAGCCCTGAAGACCTATCTGGCGCGCAGCGTCACGAACGAGTGCATAGATCGCCTGCGTCGTGTCAAGAGACGTCAGACTGTGTCTCTTGAAGAGTTGGGCGCAGCGGAGACGCTGGCGCTTGAGGACGGTCAAACGCCCCAGAAGAGTGCGGAACGCAAGGAGCTTGCCGCTTTGATCCAGTGGGCTTTGGGGCAGCTTTCTTTCAGGCAGAGGCGCGTGGTAGTGCTTTCCGTTACGGAAGGTTTGAGCTATGCGGAGATTGCAGAGGTGCTTGGGTGCGAAGAGGTGACCGTTCGGACGCATCTGCACCGGGCACGCAAACGGCTGCAGAAGCTTTTAGGCCCGCGGTTACGCGATTTGGAGGCAGGATTTGTTCGCAAGGGATAGAAGGCACGCAGATGAGGACAAGATGGCAAGGCAAATGAGGTGTGAGGAAGTGGGAGAGGCCCTCGCACCCTATCTTGCTGGAGCGCTAAAGGGATGGGAAGAAGAGGCTGTTCAGAGGCATCTGCGTTCGTGTGAGAGGTGCCGTAAGCTGCTGGCACAGGAGATCGGTCTCAACCGTGTTATGCAGGAGGGTCTGCGTCTTGGGGTCGATCCCGGCTACTGGGAGCGCATCTGGCCGCGCGTGCAGGCCGCGTTAGTCCAAGACCGTCAGCGCCGTCCAAGGCTTTGGCTTCGCTGGGCTTTAGCCGGTGCAGGTGCCCTGGCCGCTGCCGCGGCTGTATCCCTGTTCCTTCTTGCTCGTTCTTTCTTCGCACCGGCATTGACAACGCATGATCCATCCTACTTCACAAATCTCCCCGCCGCTCCTCCCGCGATCCTGGAAGAAGATTCCGAGCAGAACCTCTCGCTTGAACTTGCCAACCTTTCCCTGGGCCAGCCCACCCCCTCGGAGCGAGCCGCGGCCTGGCAGAGGATGGAGGGATTGTGAG
The DNA here is from genome assembly GCA_023128825.1 of Caldifarciminota bacterium. Taxonomy (GTDB): domain Bacteria; phylum Hydrothermota; class Tepidihabitantia; order B3-TA06; family B3-TA06; genus B3-TA06. Next base: position 25,534 of record JAGMDF010000039.1, read on the forward strand.
CTCTGCTTTCGTCAGGTCTGTGCCGTTACGAAGGTCGTTGAATGGGTTGGCCTTGATAGGTCTGCTGACGGTTGCGGTCTTCTTCACCACATCCTGTGAGCGCAGACCTGCGAAGCTGCGCTGGAAGCTTGAGCCGGGCAAAACCTACGTCTACCGCAGCGAGGTTGCAGGCAATTGGAGAATCGAGGGCTGGGAGAAGGGGGAACGCGGCGGTGAGTTTGGAAACCTGATTGAGACCGAGATGAGCGTGCTTGGGATCGGGTCCGACTCCGCCTTCCGGATACGCGAGGCTATCAACCTTATCAGGGAGGGACAGGAGTTCGAGCCTACTATCGTTACCTACAGCATGGCCCCCGACGGCAGGCTCTACGGGATGTCCGAGGTCGGCATAGGTTCGGCTCCCCGTTCCATCCCCAGCAGGGAACGCCGCGAGTACCGCAAGCAGTACTTTGAGCAGACCCAACCAACCTATCCTGACCGCGAACTTAAACCGGGTGAGACATGGGTTCAGGAAACCAAGGTGGTGCTCGATGACCGGGTAATCACTACAATGAACCAGTTTGATGTCAAGGGGTGGGAAAAGGTTGGATCGTACCTTTGCCTGAGGATAGACTATCAGGGCGAGTCGTTTGTTCCATATGAAAGCGAGGGCAGGAATCTGCTGGAGCATGGCAAGGTCAGGGGAAGCATATGGTTCGCGCCGCAGGAGGGCTTGCCTGTCCAGCAGCGCGATTCCTTCTATGTCTCCACCGCGCGCATCGTGCCCGAGGGCGAAAAACCACCCTCCACCTACGTCGTCCAAAGCGTTCGTCTCTACCAGCTGGTGGAGATCCGTTAGCCAGCGTCCCTCACACATACCACACGCATTGCACCCCCTCTCTCTACATGCGGATTGCAATATCTCTTTATGCTTGCAAGCCGGGGTGGGGTTGACAACCGGCTTTTGTTTACTACAATAGTTCACAAGGAGCGGTGATGAAGAAAACAGTCGTTAGAATAATCCTGACCTTGGTCTTGATTCTGAGCATTCTTTTTGTATTTGCCTGCAAGAAGGAGGCTGGGGGGCTAGGTTCTCAGCAGCTTACCTATGAAGGGGCGGAGATAGAGGTGAAAGAACCCCGTTGGCTGATTATCACCTATGAAGGTGTGTATATGGAGAAGATAGATGTTACCGACCTTGAGCCTGGCGAGGATTTCGTCTGGATAGGCTACGGAACTTGTGAGTATCCGTGGCAGGGTGAGGACTCCATAAATCTGGAACCTGCGGACGGTCTTGTTTGGGCGAATGGAAAGGCGGTTCAGGCTAACCTCCGCTATGTTGACCTGGAAGAGATTCCCGACATCGAAACGATCCTCTCTGTTTCTGGGGATAGAAGGCACCTTTCTCTGCTCAAGCGATTCCCTAACCTCGTGGCTGTGGACTTGTCTGATTCGGATTTATGTGACACCGACCTTGTGCATCTTGCCTCTCTAACCAACCTGAGAAAGTTGGATCTCTGGAAGACGCAGATAACGGACGCTGGCCTCAAACATCTTGCCGGTCTTAGAGATCTGAGATGGCTGAATCTTTCGTTTACTGAGATCACAGATTCAGGATTCTCCCAACTTGCAGGTTTGACTAAACTGAGGCATTTGTGGCTTCATGGAACTGGAATCACCGATAGGAGCCTCACCTGTATCAGTAGTTTTGTAAATATGAGAAATTTAGCTCTTGGAGTAACCAGGATTACCAACAAAGGAATAAAGCATATCTGCGTTTTAACTGAATTAAGGAAACTGGAACTCTGCGCTACCTGGATTACCGACGACGCACTGCGGCAGATTGCACAGCTGCATAACCTGCGGCAACTGGAACTTGCACATACCATCATTACTGACAGGGGACTCAGATATCTCACACCACTTAAAAATCTTGAATCGTTATGGATACCGATGACTTTTGTTACACCCTGGGGGGTTAAGAGGTTCAGGAAGGCCCTTCCTGATTGTCATGTTTCCACCACTACCGCAGTCTCGATTTGAGGAACGTTAACTGTCTTAAATCTAACAATTCGTCAGGTTTCTATTGCACTCTTCATCAGCCTGCTTAGGATTAATGTGATGGAGCACAGATAATGGATAATCGAGCCTTAGAGGAGCAGTTTAATCTGCTTCTTGCCCGTGATCGGCTGACAATGAAAGGTTGACAACGGGGTTTTGTTTACTACAATAGTTCACAAGGAGCGATGATGAAGAATATCCTTAAGCTCACAACCATCCTCTGCCTTGCGGCCTTGGCTATTTCCTGTAATAAGGAAACTGGGCAGCAGCTTACCTATGAAGGAGCTGGGATAGAGGTGGAGGAACCCCGCTGGTT
>JAGMDF010000004.1 GCA_023128825.1 Caldifarciminota bacterium
TTTATCGCCCATCTTAACCACGTCCTCCACTCGTTCCACGCGATGCGGCGCAAGGTTGGAGATGTGAACCAGGCCGTCCTTGCCGCGGAAGAGCTCTACGAAAGCGCCGAAGTTGGTGATGCGCACAACCGTGCCTTCGTATATCTGACCGACCTCTACCTCTCGTATAATTTCCTTAACCTGTTCGAGTGCGGCCTTGACCCCTTCAAGCTTGTGCCCCGCTATGATTACGGTCGAGGTCTCGTCGTCTATGTCTATGGTTGTATCGGTCTCCTCGGTGATCTTGCGAATCACCTTGCCTCCCGGACCTATAACCTCGCCTATCTTGTCGTGCGGGATCACGAGCGTTGCGATCCGAGGGGCGAACTCGCTGAGCTCGCTGCGGGGAGCAGAGATAGTCTTATCCATAACGTCCAGGATATGCATCCGGGCCGTGGTGGCCTTTTCGATCGCCTCGGCAAGGATGTCGACGGAGACGCCTGTAAGCTTGAGGTCGAACTGGATACCGGTGATGCCGTCGCGGGTTCCGGCCACCTTGAAGTCCATGTCTCCGTAGTGATCCTCGTCTCCGAGGATGTCCGTAAGGATCACGTAGCCTGTGGATTCGAGGACGAGTCCCATTGCGATGCCTGCAACGGCCTTGCGCATGGGGACCCCTGCATCGAAAAGGGCAAGCGACGCGCCGCACACCGAGGCCATCGAGCTTGAGCCGTTGCTTTCAAGGATATGAGAGTTGATGCGGATGGTGTATGGGAACTCCTCTTCCTTGGGGGCAAGCACCCTGACCGACTTTTCAGCCAGAGCGCCGTGACCTATCTCGCGCCTGCCCGGGCCGCGCAGGAAGCGAACCTCGCCTACCGAGAAGGGCGGGAAGTCGTAGTGGAGCATGAACGACTTCCACGCGTCCCCCTCCACATCGTCGACCCGCTGCTCATCGCTCTTGGTGCCCAGGGTAACCGCCGCCAAAGCCTGGGTTTGACCGCGTGTAAACAGTGCGGAGCCGTGGGTGCGCGGAAGAACCCCCACCTCGCAAGAGACGGGTCGGACTTCATCCATACCTCGGCCATCAAGCCGCTTACCTGCAAGTACTCGATCGCGCACGTCACGCTCGATAAGCTTGTCCAGCACCGCAAGGATTATCCGCTCTGAGTCCGGAAACTCCTCTGCAAGCGCTTCCAGTATCTCCTCCCCGAGCTCCTTGTGGGCGCGGGAGCGTTCCTGCTTCTCGCGAATATCATTACAGACAGGGAGCTTTGCAGACGCTAAAGATTTAACCCTCTCTATGATCTCAGCCGGCGCGCCTTCATCTTCAAAGTCCTTCTTTGGTTTGCCCGCCTTTGCGGCAAGCTCGCGCTGCATCTGGATCAGTGGCTTGCAAAGCTCAATGCCTTTGCGCATCGCCTCCACAACCGTCTCGTTATGGACCTCGTTCGCCTCGCACTCGGTTATGTTGATCGTTGAACCGTTTGAAACCACGAGCATGTTGAAATCGCACTCGTCCAACTGGGCAATGGTAGGGTTAACTATAAACTCGCCGTCTTTGCGTCCTATACGCACCGCGGCGATAGGGCCGTCAAAGGGAAGCCCGGAAAGCATGAGTGCGGCGGAGGCTCCAGTAATCGCTATGGGATCAGGCTGGTTCTGGCCGTCGTGTGAGAGAAGGAATCCTATGATTTGAATCTCATGGTTGAAATCGGCGGGGAAAAGCGGCCGGATGGGTCTATCTATCATCCGGCTGATGAGAATCTCGCGCTCGCGCGGACGCCCTTCGCGCTTGAAAAACCCGCCTGGGATCTTGCCCGCCGCGGAGTAGTACTCGCGGTAGTCAACGGTCAAGGGCAGGAACCCGAAACTCTGTGCCTGCTCCTCCTTGTAACATGCGGTCAAAAGCAAAACGGTGTCGCCGTACTGGATGCGTACCGCACCGTTGGCCTGCTTGGCCAGATCGCCGGCCTCAATTAAAAGCCGCCGTCCGCCTATATCGGTCTCTACTCGTTCCATCTCTAACCGCGCAGCCCGAGCTTCTTTACAAGGGCGTAGTAGGTATCACGATCCCTCTTGTAAAGGTAGTTGAGATGCTTGCGGCGCAGGTTGACCATCTTGATCAGCCCGCGGCGAGAGTGATGATCCTTGTAGTGCTGCTTAAGATGCTCGGAAAGAAGTTCTATTCTCTCGGTAAGGATCGCCACCTGCACATCGGATGAACCTGTGTCCGACTTATGGTGCTGAAACTTTTCTATCAGTTCACGTTTTCGTTCTTTTCCTAACGTCATCTTTTTTTCTTCCTCCATTAATCCCCGTATTCTACCTTGGCAGGGACATTTGTCAACCGCACCTAGTTCGTGCGCCAAGAGACAGTTACCAGGATGAAGGGTGTAGCACAAAAGGCGCCGAGGGGGAATGGAAAAATGGACAACAGCCTCACCCGCCTATGTACACGAGCGCCTCGTTGGATTCAAACTGCATTTTCAATTTGCAATGCTCATGTCCAAGTCGTTCTACTCGACGAACTCAACCCACTACTACCCGGTAACGATGTGTTGATCATGGACACCCTCGCTAGAGCTGTACAAGCAAGAAAAACTCCACACCCACTCTGGCCTGCATCAAAACGTCTCTGCACATCAAAACATTGGATGTTCCGCTGACACAAAGGTCTATACGCGAACCTGAACCTGCGTGCTGAGTTCGCTCTCGGAGCCGTCGACAGAAACGGTTGAGACCGCAAAGACAAACTCGCCTTCGCTCGCGCTCTCTAGACGAAAAGACGGCCTGCCAAGAGGTGCGGCTGTAAGACGTGCCCACTGGCTGCCTTCACGTTTATATACGTGGTAGGATGGCTGATCCGGCTGATCGAACCAGGCAAGAAAGATAGTGCGGCCCGCAACGTGGGCAGCAATGCCTGATGGCGGTTTAAGTGGAAAAGAAGGCTTCGGGCTCAAAGAAAGGGTCTGGCTCACCTCATGTCTGACCAGCTCACGAAGCTCGTCTCTCAGACGCGCGATGATCTCTTCAACCGGAAGTGCTGTGGGTTCTTTGAGTATCCTTTCTCCAGGTTCACCAACCCCGACCTCTGCAGGTTTGACCTCGGGTTCGATCTCTCCAGGCTTTTCGGCTGCAGCAACCTCAACGGTTGGAATCTCCACTGCCACGCCTTCAAGGAACCTGCGGCCTTTAGAAATCAACTCGGTGCATATCTTGTTATGCTCGGCCAGAATGCCGCCAGGCAAGCCCTGAATCCCAAGTCTTTCCTCAAGGTAGGATTTCGCCTTCTCCAATAACTCTATCCGAGGTTCATCGAACGAAGCACCTTGCGAGGCAAAGAACTCCCGCATCATTCCCCTTACGCGGGTCTCAAACCTTCCCTGAAGCGCCGGGAGAGACTCGGTCCCCGCGCCTTCCGGGGCAAGGCTCTTACGATGGGTTGCGACAAAGCACTCTATAATCCCGTCACGTGCATCCTCGGGACTAAGCCTGTCGAGCGCCAGGCGCTGCCGCAGTGTGGCCTCGAACGGGCTTTCGGTGATCGCATCGCCTGCCCTCTCGTCCAGAGTCGCGGCAATCTCCTGGGTAAGCGCATCGGTGAAAGACGCCTCTGCACTCTCGACTCCAGCAGGGGCAGCAGCCTCGGTAAAATCCTCGGCTTGGGCTGGTGCCGCTTCAGGACCCTCCACCTCAAATACCGACTCGCCGGCCTTCTCCAGAAGAATCTCACAGACCATATCGTGCGTTTCGTTTATCTCCGGGGGCAACTCGGTAAAGCGGAGCTTGAGATCCATCGTGTGTCTGATGCTGCGCAACTCGCTGATCGAGGGAGCCTGGAAATCGCCACCACGTTCGGCAAAGAGATCGCTCATCATCCTGCGGACCTTTTCAAGAACCTCCTCATCCTCGGCTTCGATCGCCACATCGCCAAGGCCTGCCTTTGCGGCCTTGTGGTTGGTAACAACGTAGCTTTCAAGTATTCCATCGCGTGCCTGGAGAGGGCTCAATCGCTGGACTGCAAGTCGCGCCTGAAGACTATCTAAATAATCGCTCACAAAAACTCCTAGTCTGAACCTGGCTTTACTTCAGCACTCTTTCCTTAAGATAAGCTGAAAACCCTGAATGTCAAGGGATGTTAGTTCGTGCGCAAGAGATGGTTGCCATGGTAGAGGGTAGTAGTAGGGGCCCGGCTCAGTGTGCCCCTTGAGATGCGTAGCATTTCATAGGGTATGCCGTGCCCCTACGGATTAATCCCTGGGTTACAATCAACTCGATGATGAGTTCATACTCTTCCCAGTCGTCCTTCTCGACCACCTCAACCCCCTCATACCTGGTGGCGATGTTTTGACCATGGACACGAATTGTTCTACGCAAATGATGATCAGGTTGAGTTCATCTTCTTTGCAGAAAGAACCTTGCCGTTTTGGGCATCGAAGATAAACTCATGCCGGGCCGAAGGCATCCCCCTCATTGAGAGAACGATCCTGATCGTAGCCTCGGTAGCCCAACCGATCTCCTCCACCCTGGTCCCTTTCGTCCCTGGATAGGTCTTCATGAGCTGGCGCCAGACCCCGAAAAGATCCAAAAAGCCCGGCTCCTCCTCCCCCAGACTAAAGATCAGCACATCCTGGTCGCTTACCCCGTCTGAGATGCGGTCCCTGAGCAGAAGCAGGTTTTTACCGTCAGGAGACCACATAACCGCCCCCAATTTGTCCTTGCGTTCGGGTTGAACCGGCTGGGAGGTTTCTCTATCGTAAAGGTTCACAACCTCCTCGCATTCAGCCAGTTTATGCAGGGTATCTGCCGAGGGATCGTAAAGAAACAGGATATTGCGGTTGCGCACCCCGTACCAATTCGATGGCAGCTCATCGGGCCACATCTCGTCGCCCGGTCCGAAACGAACCGTGGAGTCAAGGCCAAGGGCGATGTATCTTGAATCAGGGGAGGGAACCTCGAAAACAAGCTGATCCGCAACGATCGCCTTTTCCGCAAGATGCGCTGAAACCTCCGGGGCAAGCGCACTGAGTTTTGTAGTGTCCACAGGCTCCTCGGTTGAGCCAACATCCTGCGGTTTGCGTTTACAACCCATTGTTAGCAGAAGAAAACCGGTGAAGAATAACGTGTTAATCAAACGCAACTTGCTCATGCCTCACCTTTTTGTGCCAGCAAGCTTATAAACATCACGCCCTGGTTTGAGAGAAGCCGATGGCCCTGAACCTGGTGCCTACTCGCCTTCAAGCTTTTGCTTGACCCTTTTCGCCGCCTCCTTGATATCGTAAAGCAAGAGCCCCAACTTGGCCCTGGGTGAGGTGGTAAGGGTGATCGTAGCCTTTCCTGCCTCGGCCACCAGGAGATAGCCTTCGGGGTGGTTAACAAGGAGATAGCCGAGTCCGGACCAGCCCATGCCGTCACCGGTCTTACGTGCGGAGTTCAAGAGAAACGCACTCATCGCCGCCAGCCGCTCGTCGGCAGAGCCCTCGGGACGAACAGCCATAAGGAGTCCGTCAGAGGAGACGACGGCGGCAGAGGTGATCTCAGGATACTCCGCCTTCAAAGCGTCCAACTCCCGCCTCAACGCCTCACTCACCGACTCCTGAGGGAATTTGACTTCTTGCATCTCTTCCATATACTTCCTTTCTCTGGGCGATTAGCTCAGTTGGTTAGAGCGCTGGTCTCACATACCAGAGGTCAGAGGTTCGACTCCTCTATCGCCCATTATTCGAACTCTATAGGCCCTGCCGGGAGGATCTCCTCAGTAATTGCAGTTGTTGCGTCGTGTCCGGTAGATACAAGCCTCATCTCTTCCCGAGGAGATTTCAGCGCTACAATTCCCAACACAGGTATGTTATCGCTCACCCACACCTCAATTTCGGTGGTGTCGCTCACAAGCTTCTCAACTATTGTGTCGCCTACCAATGATCCAACTGTACTATATCTGATGTCATTAACTCGCGAGTGAATGGTTGAGAACTTGCCCGCCGGAACGGTAATCTTCTCCTCGCCGATCTTGCCGGCGTTGACCTCACCGGCGAGATACAGGTAAGGTCGGTTCTCCCCGGGGGGGTACTCGGCCAGACCCTCGCTCTGAGGCATCTCGATGAGCTGATCTGCAACCTTGGTGATCATCCGCTCGGCAATACCCCGGTAGCCGTAGGGAACAAGCATCTTGTAGATGAATTTGCTTTCGCCTCTCGAACCTATCATCTCAAACCAGTAGTAGGGCTCGCCCTTAACGGTGTCAACGCCGGTGATGGCATAGCGCAGGGTGTAGCTTACCAGAGTTCCGCCGGTGACTTCGTAGGAAGCCCAGTCTCCTACCTTCCAGACAGGCTCGGTATACTTGGCCTTCTCGCAGGCCACAAAAACGCACGCCACGAGGAGCGCGGCAAGTGATGCGCGGTAAACCTTCATAGTAGTTAATCCTCCTTATTCCTTGACTCTGACTTTAGCGATAAAAACGCGATTGTCAACCCAATAAATGCTCCTTTCTTCCTTCGGAAGAAAGATCGCAATTAGAAGTATAACAAGGAGAATTGAATCCATAGTTCGTATGGGACTGAGGATAAGGGGTTGACAATCCTTCTTACTCCGATATGCTTCAAGGATGAGGGGAACAGCAACCCCAAGGAGGATAACTATGAAGAAGCAGTTACTGCTTGCGGCAGGATTTGCAGCCATAATGCTTTTCTCCTGCAAGAAGGAAGAAGAACCTATCCCTGCCCGTTTCTGGCCCCTGGCCGAGGGCAATCAGTGGACGACTACTGAGAGTTACTTGTGGGATGTGGAGGGTACTTCTTGGACCGGATCAAGTCAATCCACAACCAACTATAAAGTTGAGGATACCATAAGGCGCGAAGATGATGTCCTGCTCTGGCCGGTGATTGTGGATACATCCGGGACCATTATCTCTCGTACCTATTACCAGGTAACCGAGGATTCTGTTTATCTGTATGAATCAAAGGAAGTCGATGCCGAGACTACCGCGGTTGAACCTAACAATCTAGCAGTTGGTGATGAGTGGGATGGTAATTTGGCTTTACCCATTACCATTTCTGACCTGCAAGGCTTTTCAACCAACTTCCCCGGCCATTTTAAGGTGGTAGGAACGCAAACCGTAAGTGACGTTCCCGCAGGAACATTCAACTGCCTTGTGATCAGAATAGACCTCAAAGACAACGCAGGAACTACCATTGATTCGGCGGCGACCCAGTGGCGGGCAGAAGGAGTCGGTATTGTTAAGCTCTCAACGGATTTCGAAACCGTATACGAGGTGCTCGGCATTCCATTCAGCGTGGAAATCTCAGGCACATCCAAACTGAAAAGCATTAACTTCGAGGTACCCTGAGGTTAAGTCTACCCCTTGCTTTTTGCAAGAAGCCCCTTAGAATACGCCTCTAAACTATGGAGGAATAATGGAAGAGTTCCTTAAGAAGGTGGCATTCCTGGGATTGGGAACCGTCACCGCAACCAAGGAAAAGATAGAACAAGGCATAGAAAGGCTTGTCAAGAGGGGCGAGATCTCTGCCGCTCAGGGCAAAAAACTTGCCGCAAAACTTCTCTCCGACGCCGACCGCACCCGCAAGGAGATCGCAAAAAAGATCGACGAAGGCGTCAGGGAAGGTCTGATCAAGGCCGGCGTCGTTAGAATGAAGGAGATCGACGCACTGAAGCGCCGCATCGAGCGTCTGGAACGCAAACTCGCCGCACATGAAACCAAACCAGCGCATACCGCAAAAAAGAAGACTGTCTCAAAGAAGAAAACCGCTCCAAATAAGACCGCTTCTTCGAAGAAAAGGTAGAATTTTAATTGCCAATCTATCCAAGGCCGACCCTGGGGCTGGCCTGCGTTTTCTTTGATACAATCTACCGAGAATAAAATGCTGTCCAGAGGGAACTAAAACGCAAAGGCTTGCGTAAAGGTGGGAAAGAACTCCTATCTCATATCCGTTCGCTGGGCTCCACACCCACCGCTACCCTGAAGCTGACCTTGCGGGTTGATGAAAGCCCAAGCCAGGCCCTTACCGGACCTATGGGGGTACGGGTACCTATCCCTAATCCGGCGCCCATGAACGTGGCCTCCATAACCTCCTCACCTCTGAAGAAGGGATTGAAGGCCGCGATATCGGTAATCAACTCGACCCTGAATGGATAGCGTCTGTTACCCAGGAGATCGAAGAGCCTGTAGGCCAAAACTACCCGTGCACTCAGGTACTCCTCGACCGCGAACTCTTCCTCACGCGCCCCTAAAAGATCGGCTCCGCCGAGCCTGAAGAACTCTGCCCTCGGCAGGGTGTCAAACCCCGCTCCGTAGGCCAACCGAGTCCCCAGAACTACACGATCCCCGAACTGAAAATAACGCCCGGCTTTCAGTTCTCCTTTGAAGAAACCCTCAGTGGAGGTCTCGTTGAGAAGGCCAAGTTTTGATGAAAACGCAAGATCGAATCCCCGGTTCGGGAAGCTCAGATCGTCAAGCGTTGAAATTCGAACTCGCAGGGTCGGGCCGGTTACAACCTCCTCCCTCTGCACGTCACCCACGATCGAGGGTAGTTGGTGGTAGTGGCTACGGTGAGCGTATCCAATCGTGAAGTAACCGGTGCGCCCCAGGGAATAACCGAACTCGGCCTCAGCCCCCCACGTCCACGTAATATAGTCAAAAAGCCAGTACCCCTGATCGTAGAACGAGTGACGGGTAACGTTACGGTAACCCTGGATCCTGTAGGTGAAGGGCAATGCAAAGAAACGTGCCCCGGTAAGTCCGACTCGCCAGTCCTGAGGCTCTCCCAGAATCGTGCTGAACCCCACCCGCGCACCGGTGCCCAAAAGGTTCCCCTCTGCGACCTCGAATCGCACGGCAAAACCGCGGGGGTTGTCGTAATAAAGACCCATTCCATACAGGCCGTAGTCCTCCTCCACCAAGGTAAAGATCACGTCCACCGAGGAGTCGGCAAACTCCAGGCGATGACTCACGTGTCGAAACAGGCCCGTCTCACGCAGACGCTCGAGGTCGGCAACCAGTATCTTGAAGTCGAGACTGTCACCGGCCCGCGTTGCTATGTGCCGGCGAACGAAAACCTCCCGCGTTACCCGCAGCCCTTCGATGCGGACCCGATTGACTACTGGCTTGGGGCAGGAATGACAGGGATTACGCATGAGTACCAGCGGGTGATCGCCAAGACGCTGCTTTATGGCAGGGATGGCCACGCGTGCCGTTGACTCGCCTGCGGCCACGAGCTCTTTGGCGCGCGCGAAGTCCGAAGGGAGGAAGCGGTCAACGTTCGGATAGAGGACTACGGACGCCAGCTTGCGCTGCTCGCGGCGATTCGGCTCGGTCACGATGGCCATGGTGCGGGTAACCACGTCGATGATGTTACGCGCCTCGGGTGTCCAGCGAATCACGTCAGAGGCGATGATGAAGTCAGGCTCGAACTCCAAAAGAGGCTCAACCGGCAGGTTCATGACCGTGCCGCCGTCAATCAGGTCGCGGCCCTTCACACGGGCAGGCGAGAACACACCCGGGATCGCGATCGAGGCGCGTATCGCATCAACCATGCTCCCTTCTTTGAACACTACCTTTTCGCCCGAGGTAACGTCCGCGGCCACGCAGCGGAACGGCAGGGGCAGGCTGTCGAAGTTGTAGTTCGCGTCGTAGGCGGCCTCGGAAAGAAGCTCGGTCAAAAGTATCTCAACGTTCTGAAGCGAGACCACACCTGAAGGGATGTACGGGACGAACCAGCGGTGGCTTATCTCCACAAGATTGCGGTGCCCCTCCTCGCGGCGGGCAAGCGTCATGCAATCCTCGGGGATACGGTCTGAGAAGAGGGCGTTCCAGTCCACGGTCGTAAGGATGCTGTCCATCTGGTAAGGGGTGTAGCCTGCGGCGTACATGCCGGCAACTATCGAACCCATGCTGGTGCCTGAGATATAGGAGATGGGTATGCCTTCTTCTTCAAAGACCTTGAGAATACCGATATGCGCCAGCCCGAGTGCGGCCCCGCCTGAAAGCGCCACCCCTACAGTCCACGGCTCCCGTTGGTCGCCGTCCCGCTCCGCCTCCTGAGCGGTGAGGGAAAGATAAAGAAGCAGACCTACTAGAAGAACCCGCTTCATTCCTCTCTCCTCTCCTCTTCTGTAATGAGTTTTAATTTGGACCTTAAGCCTAAGATGAGATCCCGGGAAGGTGTTTCTTGTTCCAGGAGGTTCAAAAGTGAGTCAGCTTCAGTGGTGCGATTTCTCCTACGAGCTATTCTGAATTGTGAGAATAACAGAAAAGAATCGAATTGACTTTCCGGATAGACCTCATCAAAAAGCGCCTTTTCTTTCTTGAACTCTTCGGGGTCCTGTATCCACGAAATGAGTTCTGCCCAAGCTGCTTCACGGTAAGGTGTTTCGGATTTGCTCAAGAATTCCAAAATCGGTCTTCCCTTTGAAGCACTAGCATGCCAAAGTAGAACATCTCGCAAAGAGCCCAATTGGGTTATCGCATGCAGATGTTTGTACCTCACAGGAAGAAAAACAAATTCGACGGTATCTGAGTGAATAACAAAATTCTTCACCTCGTCAGGTCCAGGAACTTTGTAAGTGGCAAACATTTTGTAATTCCCAGAAGGTAGTTTTTCTAAGGCGTCTTGGTATTCTCTTGGGACTATGAACGTCCAGTATAAAAAAAACTCTTCAGTTACACGTTCATTCGGAGGAAGCAGGAAGTAGAGTGGGTCAGTTGGGGAATAGGTAGTGTGCACTGATCCACGGCGTCCCACAAAAGGCCATTCTTCTCCTATAGGGGTAATCAAAAAGAGCGTAAATCGACTGGAATTGTGAATGTCAAACATGTGGCCGGTGTTAATTATTAAGTCCTTCTCCATGTTGTTGGCTATCGTAGCTTTCACGTAGACAGGCTCTGCCACAGCAAGGGTATCTTTACCCAACTCCAGGTGTATGGAGGCAGGCGGGGCGTCGGCTGCGGAGATGGTTGTAAAGGAGAGGAACGCGAGGATTATGAAGGCCGCAACCTTCTTCATTACAGGATAGCCCTCCCGGCCACCTAAAGGTAAAGCCTCAGATGGAAGTCGAAGCGGTCCGATCCCTCGCTCATACGCCATGAAGCCCCGAGATCGAACCAGTGCCACCGGAAGCCGAGATACGGACCGAAGCTTACGTCATCGTTTCCACCGCTAATAGACGCACCGATAAAGGCGTAATCAATCGGAAGAACCTCCAAAGCCGCTCCCCAGCCAAAGGAGGTGCCGAACTTGCCTTCGCCTGCGGCGTGATCCCAATCCAGGAATCTATCCTCAAGAGCAACCGTCGCCACAAGGGGAAGCCTGCCGAAGAAATCATGGTAGCGAGCAAGCAACGGCAGCTCATAGGTATAGGCAAGGACCAGGCTGTAATGCGAACTCCTGCCCCCCAGGCTGTCCCTTACCCCAAGGGTATCCGGCGAGGTAGGCAGCCGGGCTTCGAGCTTTGCGGCAAGATAACCCCAACGCAAGGAACCCAGGATGCGGCGCTTGTAGTAGGCCTCCATGTTGCCAATAAAGACGTGATTCGCGCTGTCACCCGCGACCCTGAGCCAGGGAAGACCGATGCCGATCTCGTTGTAGCCGTCGAGAGAATGAGCAAGGCTGCTTACCACAGGCGAAGAGAAGTCAGGGTTGACGCTTGAAGAACGATACACGACGGCAAGCTCAGAGCATGCCGTGCCTATAAGCGCACCCGATTCCACGTCAGGTGATTTATGAGGCACGTACACATCGGCATACTGGGCGAAGAGCAAGGTGAGAATCAACAAACCCATAGGGGAAGTCTATGGAGGTTAGCAGCCCTGTCAAGCCTGCGCTGATTCGTTCTGCCGAGTCTTTAGTCCTTAGTTATTCCTTCTAATCTCCCGTGAGTTCAACCTTGAGAGCCGAGTAGGGGAACTCCTCTATGTCCACCGCTACCGGGATGGATCCGTACACGTAGGTGCCGCCGATGGTCTTGATGTTCACGTCCATCTCGCTGCCTGACTGCGCGTAAAGCGAAGAAGGTCCCCAAAAACCGCGCAGGGCGATAAGGCATAAGGCCGCGGCTATAACCACAAGAACGACCTTAAGGAACGGCGATGGGGTCAGACGGATATTGCCTGCTTTGTCGGAGTTCAACATAACTTCCTCCTTTGATTGGTATTTACCGAACTTTAATCAGGATAAGGGGTTTGGCAATACTCAACCCTCGTCCGAATCGCGTAACCAAGAAAGACGGAGATTGGCACCTGGATCGCGGACTAATCCCCAGGGGCTATTGTTTTACCCAAAGGCCGGGGCTAATCGAGAATAACTATCTTGCAGGTACTCTTGTAGCCCATTGCCGACATCCGCACGAAGTAGATGCCTGCGGCCACCTGGATACCCTTCTCGTCTCGTTTGTCCCAGGTAAGCTTGTGATAACCTGCGGGAATCCTGTCTTGCTGAAGCGTCCTGACGAGAAGCCCGTCAACGCTGTATACCGAGATGTTAATCGCGGCCGGGTAAGGTAAGCCGTAGGAGAACTCCAGCTGGGAGGCGCCTCGAAGCGGGTTGGCAAATTTCGGCTCCAGGAAGAAATGATCCGGTACGGTTGCAAATTCTTCAGCCTCCGACTTCTGGTTGACCAGAAGAGAGCATACAATAGAAAGAGGGTTGTCTTCCGGGTCAGGGTCGTTGGACGTTATCACGAGGTAACCAACGTATAGTCCCGGTTCCTGACGGTCCCCCGACTCAAAGGTCACCTCAACGGCTTCGTAGTCCCGAGGATCAACCTCGCCTCCAGAAGGGCTAAAGGAGAGCCAGTCAAGATCGGCAAGCACGTAACCCCCAACCGGCAGAGCTCTCCGCTTCGACTCTCTACGTGCCTTTTTGGACCCCAAACGCGCAGCTGGAGGGGCTTCGTTTTCCTCTATGTTAAAGGTTAAAAAACACATCCCGATGTTGACCAAATAGAGACTGGTGGTTTCCCTCTCTCCCTGTTCGAGTTCTGCGAAGATGGAAGCGGGGAGAACAAGGATGTCGGAGGCGAGTATCTTGATGTAGTCCTGCTTTGTCTCGGTATCTTCCCCGCACGGGTTAGTGACCGTCAGAGAGACGGTATAGGGTCCGGGTCCCTGGTAGTCATGGACCGGGCCCTGGTCCTGGGAGGTGGAGTCGTCGCCGAACTCCCAGTACCAACTGTCAGGAAAGCCCATTGATGCATCTTTAAATCCAACCGTAAGGGGAGCGCATCCCTCTGTGGGATCGGCTGCGAACTCGGCCACCGGCAGTTCTCCAACCAGGATATAGTCCTCTTTGACCAGGGTATCTGCGCCGCCAAGGCCTTGCACCGCCAGGCTTACCGTGTAAAGCCCCCGCTCCTCGTAGGTATGAACCGGGTTCTGCTCGGCAGAGGTAAATGAGTCGCCAAAGTCCCAGTACCACCACGTCACCAGACCTGCGCTTTGATCGGTGAAGGTTACGGTGAGCGGCGGCTCGCCGCCGGATGTAGGGTCTGCCGTGAAGTCGGCCACCGGCGGGTCGATGTAGTCGAACCGACCGGTATTGATGCGGTCGTGGCGGAATTTGGGCCATGCAGAAGAGGCCAGCCCTCGCGAGGAACCCTCAAGGGCGTAGAGATTGCCGTCGTTGGAGCCGATGTAGATGGTGCCGTCCGGCCCTACCGCAGGGGAAGACTCCACCGTACCATCGGTTTCGCAGCGCCACCCAAGCGTGCCGTCGGGGTTGATTGCATAGAGATAATGGTCCCATGACCCGACATAGATGGTTCCGTCCGAGCCTACAGCAGGGGAGGAGGACTTTACAAGGTCGCCGGTTTCGTAGCGCCATTTGAGAGTGTTGTCAGGATTGATCGCATACAGATAGTGATCGTTGGAGCCGATGTAGATGGTGCCGTCCGGACCCACAGCAGGGGAGGAGTACACCAGATTGTCGGTTTGGTAGCGCCACCCAAGCGTGCCGTCAGGGTTGATTGCATAAAGATAGCCGTCAGTTGAGCCCATGCCTGTCCCACGCGCCCCGATATAGATAATACCGTTCGAATCCAACGCAGGCGAGGCGTCCAGCCCTTTACCGGTATTGTAGCGCCACTTTAGGGTGCTGTCAGGGTTGATCGCATACACGTAGCTATCCTGTGACCCGACATAGATGGTTCCGTCCGAGCCTATCGCAGGCGAGGAGGGTACCTGACCGCCGGTTTCGTAGCGCCACCCAAGCGTGCCGTCGGGGTTGATCGCATAGAGGTAGTGATCATGTGACCCGATATAGATGGTGCCGTCCGAGCCTACCGCAGGGGAGGAAAGCACCGGGCCACCGGTTTTGTAGCCCCACAGAAGCGTGCCGTCGGGGTTGATCGCATAGATGCAGGAATCGGTTGACCCGACATAGACGGTGCCGTCCGAGCCTACAGTTGGGGAGGAATACACCCGGTTGCCGGTTTCGTAGCGCCATTTGAGACTGCCGTCAGGGTCGATCGCGTAGATGTGGTTGTCCCATGACCCGACGTAGATGGTGCCGTCTGAGCCTATGGCGGCAGACGAGGTAACGCTCTTGCCGGTTCCGTATTGCCATTTCACATCGCCGTTATCCGGGGCCGCCCACAACGGAACAGCCGCCCAGAAGAGCACCAAAAGTAAAGACAATGTTTTCATCACCACCTTCTTCCTTGGTTGTGGTTTTATTCGTGATGCCTATTGAGGATACCTCTTATCCTCAATAAATATAATAACCCGTATTCATGGGTTGTCAACCCTTAAATGTAGATTGTCTGCATCTCAGGCCATCCTTAAGATTTACGAATCGGTTGCCAAATCCTTCCCGCTTGGATATACTTCCTATCGATTAAATGGAAAAGAGGAAGAATGGACAAAGTAACATGAGTGAATCCAACACCACTCCATTGGCACAGGCAATCCTTGCGGCCTACGAAGGGGGCCAGGAAGACGAGCTGCTCGAGCCGCATGTGCTCGCATCGAAAAAAGATACCCCGCTCGGACGCATAAAGAGAGGCGATTCTTTGATCTTCTACAACATCCGAGGCGAACGAGAGATTGAGCTCACCCGGGCGCTCACCGAAAAAGGATTCCCTTACTTCGAGACTAAAGACCTCGACCTCTCGTTCGTCACCATGGTTCGATACAAAAAAGACTTGAATGTCCGTGCGGCCTTCCCCCCTTTAGGGGGGATCAAGAACACACTGGGTGAGGTGCTATCGAAGGCGGGCAAGCGCGTACGCAAGATTACAGAAGCCGAGAAGGCCATGCACCTTTCCTACTTCCTCAACGGCAAAAGGGAGGAGCCATACCCAGGGGAGGAGAGCATAGTGGTGCCCACTCGCAAGGACGTGGCGACATTCGATCAGGCTCCCCAGATGTCGGCGGCGGAAGTCGCGGAGCAAACCTTGAAGCTGCTGGCCGACCCAACCGCGGACGTCGTGATCGTCAACCTGTGCAACGTAGACGTGGTAGGGCACTTTGAGAACGAGGATGCGGTTCTTCGTGCGGTCCAGACGGTGGACGATGCCCTGGGACGGATATTAAGATGCGCGCGAGAGAAGGAGGTGACGTCGGTGATCACCGCGGATCACGGCACGGTTGAGCGATGGCTTTACCCGGACGGTACGGTGGATACGGGCCACACCCGGAGTCCTGTTCCGTTCATCGTGGACGAGGAAGGATTCACCCTGCGTGATGGAGGCGAGCTCGCGGACGTTGCTCCAACCATGCTTGATCTTCTGGGTATCTCCCAGCCGGCCGAAATGACCGGGCAAAGCCTGATCGAGGGCCAGGCTCCACGCGCAGAACGTCTGCTTCTTTTGATCCTTGACGGCTGGGGGCACAACGACGAGGTCTACGGGAACATGATCGGCAAGGCTTCCACCCCTAACTTCGATGAGCTTTGGACCGGCAGACCGCGCACGCTTCTTGTCGCCGCAGGTGAAGCGGTTGGGCTGTCTGATAAGAGTGTAGGCAACTCCGAGGCAGGACATCTTCACATAGGGGCGGGCAGGCGCGTACTCTCGGATCGGGTAAGGATCGATAAGGCGATTGCCGACGGTTCGTTTGCAAAAAACGAAGCCTTCCTGTGGGCCATAGAGGAAGCCAGGAGAAAAGGAGCCGCACTTCACCTTCTGGGTATAGTGAGTTTCTACTCCTCGCACGGGTCGGTCGAACATCTCAAAGCCTTGCTGAGACTCTGCCAGCAGCAGGAGGTTTCACCGGTGTACGTACACGCGATGCTTGGCAGGCGCGGCGAGCGTCCCCAGGCCGGTGCGCACTACATAGGGACGATCGAGTCCGAGTGCAGGGAGCTTGGTGTCGGACAGGTTGCAGGCGTCATAGGCCGCTACTGGTCGCTTGACCGGGAGGAAAACTGGGATCGGATCGAGCGCACCTACCGCTGGCTGGTGGAAGGCGAAGGGATACATGCTCCCCTTATCCCTTCGGGATAAAAGATCGCAGTAGGGAATAAAAGGGCGCCCTCGGCGTCCCCTATGATTCTGATTCCGATCTTTTTCTCCGCAGGAGAAAAAGGAGGATGTTTTTGCGATCTTTTTGCCACAGGCAAAAAGGAGCACTATTGGGGTCCCCGCGGCGTTGCGAAGTAACGGCGTGGGGTGTTAAGTTCGGGGTCCCCGCGAAAACGCGCTGCGTTTTTGTGGGGTAATTTATAGTTCTGCGCTCTGCTCGAACTCTAAGAAGTCCTTATCCTGAGCGTCCTGGATAATCTGGTAGGCAAACTCGGCCGCCTCACGCGGGACCATAACCCGCACCATCGTCTTCTTTGCGGAGAATGGA
Source organism: Caldifarciminota bacterium (assembly GCA_023128825.1). GTDB lineage: Bacteria > Hydrothermota > Tepidihabitantia > B3-TA06 > B3-TA06 > B3-TA06. The sequence continues at coordinate 16,784 of JAGMDF010000004.1, forward strand.
CGCAGGTGAGCCGGTGCCTCCTCAATAAGATGCACCTCGATTTCTGAAGCACTGAGCAATCCCGCAATCACTACTGCTTCCTCGCGGCCGCAGGTATGGATACAAACGAACTGATCCATAATGCTCAGACTACTCCTGGCGAGTGTTTTGTCAAGCGCAGGCAATCTCACAAGGGCTTTTCGATTCCATTGATTAAAAGTTTACAGTCAAAACCAAAGTTGACAAATGAGCGCTATTGATTAGAGTAAGAGCATGAAGCAGCACGGCGGTGCAATGCTGTGGCCCTCGGAGCTTTATACGTTCTTCACCACGATTAAAAAGGTATTTATCGGCTTCTACGGCCGCCTGGTGCGGATCAAGGTTTTCGGCGAGGAGATGTGGAGAGAACTTCGCAGTAACGCTATCGTGGTGGCCAATCACGTGACCGGTGCGGACTCCATTATTCTTCAGATCGCGCTTAAGCGCAGGCTATTCCTGCTTGCGGCCCGGAAGTGGTTCCAGGGCCGCTTCATCCGCTTCTTCATGATCTTCTTCTGCGACATGATCCCGGTGGCTCGGGAGATGAGAGCGTGTAACCTCCTGGGGATCAAGCGGGCACTTGCGCTTCTTGGACACAGACAGAGCTTGGCGCTTTATCCTGCCGGGCACATGTCCAGGGACGGCTCCATGCCTGAGATATACAACGGCGCCGCCTATCTTGCCTTTAAATCAGGGGTGCCTATCGTAACCGTCTATCTAAAGAATCTGGCACTCGGTCCCCAGACCGGATCGGGTCCCCGCATAGACGAAACACTGGAGGGTCTTGGCTCTGTGGCGCACAATATCTTCAACCGAAAGATAGAGGTCTATATCGCGCCACCCATCTACCCCCGCAAGGAGGTGGTTGACCGCAAGGAAGAGATAAAACGTCTCAACGCCGAGATACGCAGCTCGTTCGATGAACTCCACCAAAAAGCCAGCCTGAGCTAAGTGCTCCCAACCTCGAAAGATGCCCGAATTAAAGAAGAGATCGATACGCACATCAATCCACGCTTTGTTTCTCCAGCTTCTTGCGGGCAGTAACCTTGTACTGAACCAAAATCCCCACTAGCCCCAGCACAACCCAGCACAGCAACATAATATAGTAACGGACCGGAGCATGCCGAATTATCCAGGGGTCCCGGAATACATCTATGGGATTAAGGGGCCAACCAAAGAAGGAGAAAATTCCTGCAACAATCCCCCACGATCCTGAAAAGGAAGTGGCGAGTATTATCATTAACTTTTGGAAGATGACAGCCAGTACCCCACCTATAACTGCAAGCACCACCAGGATAGCCGGATAAGTTCCGCCTAGCGTAATTCCTAACACGTAACCTAATAGGACACCAAGAACTGCACCTATTACAAATACGCCTACAAGATAGAAAGCTACCATCAAAACAGCACCTATGATGCCCCCGAGTAAAGCCGCCAGAATCACTAAGAAGAGACGCGCATTTAGAATATATGCAACGAATCCTGCGATCAAAGCCACCAGCATAAAACCCCAGATCCCCAACAGTATCTTGAAGATACGATACCCAAAGAAGCAGTTGAGGACGCCGAAAATCAAAGAAAGTAGCGCTAAAATAAAACTTACCCCCCAGACCGCGTTTTGAATCATGAGACTAACCCTCCTTTCATAAACTATTCAGACAATCATAAGGCTTAGCATCGATATGTCAATAAAAAGGGAGCCGACTCTGCCGGCTACCCTGACGAGGAAAGCGTTACACATAAGTCGCCATGGGGCGCGTTAACCCCACGTTACCCACTCGTAAATCCGTGACATTTAGACAAGCGATTTTGATTACATCGGCGTTGAAATCCATCAGTGAGTCAACTCCTTGAGCTTCACGTTGCAGGCGAGCTCTGCCGCGAGAAGGCAGAGGAGTCCTTGACCACCTACCTGAAGCAGCAATCGCAGATCGTTAAAGTGTTAGAGGCGAGTTCGGCGGAACTCGCCTCTATTTTATCGGGGCGACTGGATTTGAACCAGCGACCCCTAGCACCCCAAGCTAGTGCGCTATCCGAACTGCGCCACGCCCCGATGGACAGCGAACCTGTCTTACCTGCGATTATATCGAGACAGGAAGTCAGTGTCAAGCTGTGGGGATGTCCATGGTCAACACATTGTCATCAGGTAGCAGGGTGGTGAGTTCGTCGAGGAGGAGGACCGGCGCATGCGCATGTTTATTGCAAATTTAAGATGCGGTGGGTTGGAGATCGATAAAGAAAAACCTTCCAACAATCACAGCACTTGGAGGTCAACTGTTCAGCGTCAAACAGTCCAGACAAATTTGCAATTTAGAATTTGCAGTTTGCAATTTGAAATTGAGCGACACCATCGTGCACAGAGGCAGGTGAGGCTGTTGTCCATCTTTCCCTCACCCCATCACGCTACCCTGGTAACCATCTCTTGGCGCACGAACAGTGTGCACTTGACATTCAAGCAACTCGGCCTAAGCTTCTCTCCAGAGGCAGATGTGAAGCTAGTTCATCTTATCCAGCCCAACCGGGTTTTTCTTAACCTGGAGGCGAAGAATCTTGAGGAAGCGATCCGGCTTCTGGTGCCGCTGGTGGTACGCGACAAGCCGCAGGTAGATCAGATGCGACTGATAGATGAGGTACTCGGCCGCGAGCGGCTGGTATCCACGATAGTCGGCCGGGGCTTTGCCCTTCCGCACGCCCGATCGGACGAGGTATCCGAGCTAACCATAGGTGTTGGTATCTTCCCTGAAGGGCTCGAAAACCCCACCCCTGACGGCGAGCCGGTTAAGGCGGTCTTTTTGCTTCTCGAACCGAAACGGGTCTCCAAGCTTTATCTCAAAACCCTCGGGGTGCTTGCCCGCCTGGCCAGGATGGAAGGCATACTTTCTAAGCTGGTCTCGGCTAAAGATTCCGATCAATTCATAGAGACGATAAAGGAAACCGATCTCGTGGTTACCGAACGCCTCTGCGCCGGGGATATCGCCCGAAGCACCGAGCCTGCTTACCTGGGAATGACTTTGAAACAGGTGGCTGACCTTTTCTTCCGCAATGATATCCTGACCCTGCCGGTATTAAACACAGCTGAGAAGGTGGTGGGGGTGGTTCGCTGCTCCGATCTCCTCCATGCGGCGATGCCCGAGTACGCCCGCATGATTGGAGGATTACGATTTCTCTCCGAGTTCGAGCCCTTCGACCGCTTTCTGCACGAGGAGGACCGCATGCCGGTGGATTCGGTGATGACACGGGATTTCATCGAGGTAGAGGAAACGGCTTCCATAGTTGAGGTAACAAGCCTTCTTCTGCATCACAAGGAGAACGCCATGGTGGTGACCAAGGAGGGAAGCTACCTAGGGATGGTCTCACTGCGCGACATCATAACCAAGGTGATGCGCACTTAAGTATCGATGACTTCTGGGGCCTGGTTCGCGGCTGCGATCTTTATCGCAAGCTATATCGCCATAGCCACTGAAAAAATAGACCGTACTATCGTAGCGCTCGTCGGGGCAGCTCTGATGCTGATCCTGAGGCTAATAGATCAGACAAACGCATTCAGGCATATAGATCTCAACGTGATCTTCCTCCTTGCAGGAATGATGATTATCGTGAACATCGTGAAGCGCTCAGGTCTCTTTGAGTGGCTTGCGCTTTCCACCGCCAAGCTCACCGGAGGAAAACCCGTCCTTCTCCTCGTTACCCTCTCCCTGGTCACGGCAATTGTTTCCGCTTTCCTGGACAACGTAACCACCATGATGCTTATAGCACCTATGACCCTTCTGATCGCGGACGCTTTACGCATAGATCCGGTGCCCTTATTGATCTCCGAGACCATGGCCTCCAACATAGGAGGTACGGCCACCCTTATCGGTGACCCGCCCAATCTCCTGGTGGGAAGTGCTGCCAATCTGAGCTTCCTTGATTTCCTTACGAACATGGCCCCTCTGATCCTGATCATACTTGTGATTTTCATCCTTATGGGCACGGGTCTTTTCGGAAAGTCCCTTCGCAGAACTCCTCCCAACGTTTCAGCTCTGGCTTCGCTTCAGCCTCGCAAAGCCATACGGGACAAGTTCCTTTTGTGGAAATCCGTGGGGGTGCTGGCGGTTGTTTTCGTTGCGTTCGTGCTTCATGGGATGCTTGATGTAAAACCCGCCACCGTAGCCCTGGGGGGTGCGGCACTCCTTTTGCTCCTATCCCAGCTCCCTCCCAAGAAGCAGAAGATCGATCCGGTGGAGACCCTTCTGGCCGAGATCGACTGGCCAACGCTTTTCTTCTTCATAGGTATGTTCATAATGATCGCCGGGCTTGAGGTTGCCGGCGTAATCAAGGTTCTTCTCGACCTCCTGGTCGTCCTTACAGAGAGCAACCTGCTTTTCGCCTCGATGGTGATAATGTGGGGAGCGGCGATTCTGACGATGGTTACCTCGGCGGTGCCTTTTGTGCTTACGATGATCCCTGTAATTCACGGTCTCGCCGCCCAGGGTATACAGCCCATCGAGCCTTTGTGGTGGTCGCTTGCGCTGGGCGCTTGCCTTGGAGCAAACGGAACCATGATAGGAAGCGCTGCGAACATGGTTGTTGCAGGTATCTCCAGCCGTTCAGGGCACAAGATAACCTTCGGCATGTTCACCAAAAAAGGCTTGCCTATTGCTATCGTGTCTTTGGTTCTTGCAAGCCTCTACGTCTGGCTGCGCTACTTCGTGCTGGCGGGCAATTAGATACAATGTTTATGATTACCTGATCCCATGAGCACCCAAGCCTGGATCGCCGTCGCTATATTCGTCGCGAGCTACATAGCAATCGCAACCGATAAGATCGACCGTTCCTTAGTCGCGGTGGTCGGAGCTACCATCATGCTGGCAACCGGTATAGTGGATCAGGGAAGTGCCTTTGCTCGAATCGACCTTAATGTGATCCTGCTTCTGGCCGGAATGATGATAATGATAAGTATCGTGAAGCGTTCAGGGCTCTTCGAGTGGCTTGCCATCTCTGCCGCCAAGGCTACCGGAGGTCGCCCGATACTTTTATTGATTACCCTTCCCCTGATCACAGCCGTCACCTCCGCTTTCCTGGACAACGTAACAACCATGATACTTATCATCCCTATAACTCTGGTAATCGCCGACACCCTGGGGATTAATCCGGTACCGCTTATCATCTCCGAGACCTTCGCCTCAAACATCGGCGGAACCGCCACCCTGATCGGCGATCCTCCCCACATGCTGATAGGAAGCGCGGCAAACCTGAGCTTCCTCGATTTTCTTACCAACCTCGCCCCAATCGTCGCCATTATACTGGTGGTCTTTGCTGTGATTATCAGCCTCACTTTCGGGAGGGAGTTGAGGAGGACCGCCCCCAAGACAGCCGCACTCGCATCACTCACACCCAAAAAGGCGATAAAGGGTAAGTATCTTCTGTGGAAATCGGTAGGGGTCCTTGCCGTTGTATTCACGCTGTTCGTGCTCCAAGACGCGCTTGGAATAAAGCCTGCAACAGTGGCCCTCATTGGAGCATCCCTCCTGCTGATCCTATCCCAGCTCCCTCCACGCGAAGCCAAGATGGACTCCATGGGGGTCCTTCTGACCGAGATAGACTGGCCCACACTTTTCTTCTTCATAGGGATGTTCATAATGGTCGCCGGGCTCGAGGCCGCCGGGGTGATCGCCGTCGTGGCCAATCTGGTGGTGAACCTCACCCGCACACATCTCCTTTTGACCGCCCTCCTGATTCTATGGGGATCGGCTTTCATGACCATGATCCTCTCGGCGGTTCCCTTCGTGGTTGCGACGATCCCGGTGATCCAGTCGCTTGCGGCTCAGGGAGTAGGCCCTGTGGAGCCTTTGTGGTGGGCGCTCTCACTGGGGGCAGCCCTTGGAGCAAACGGAACCTTCATAGGCTCCGCCGCCAACATGGTGGTAATAGGAATCTCTAACCGCTCAGGACACCCTATAACCTTTGCCGAATTCACAAAGAGGGGCCTTCCAATAACCATCATCTCCCTGGTGCTTTCCAGCCTCTACATCTGGCTCAGATACTTTTGATGCTCCTTTTGCCCTGCTGGCACTAAGATAAAAGATCGCTGGAATAATCTGAAGACGACCGTCAGGTCATCCCTGCAGACAGTGATCTAACCTTACTGGAAGGTGTGTTACGGGTTACGTGTTACCGGTTACGGGTTACGTGTTACGGGTGTTACGGATTGACTACGTCACATAGCGTCCTATAATACAGTAAAATAAGGAGGATCGCGTGAAGAAAATCGTGTTTTTGACTTTGGCCGCGTTGGTGGCCGCATCCCTTGGATGCTTTTATGGAAAAGAAGCGTCCGAAACGGCGACCGTTGATTACGCCGCCGCACTTTACGATCGTGTCGAGATAGAGACCGAAAACGGCGAGATAACCTCATCGGTAAGCTCCGACTCTCTGATCACGATAACCCTTACCAAGTGGGTCACCGGCCCCTCGGCAAAAGCCCATCTGGACGATATAGAGGTTCACGTTACCAAGGATACCACGGGCCGCGTTCTTCGAATCTTCATAGAGATTCCAAACGTCTCCACGCGGAGCTACGGCTGCGACGCCGACATAGAACTGCCCGAATCCCTGTATGTTGACCTTGTGACTTCCAACGGCAAGATGAAGGCCGCAGGTCACCAGAACGGACTGCGCCTCGTGACCTCCAACGGCATGATAGAGATCGCCAAAACCGCCGGGGATGCAGAGCTTGAAACCTCAAATGGTGCGATAGCCGTTGATCGCCATTCAGGCGATATCACGGGTGAAACCGCTAACGGTGAGATTGATGCCGAGGTCATAATGGTGAAGTCTGTGGTGAATGCCACCGATACCACCTACGGCTACTGCCGCTTTAAGAGCTCAAACGGCAGAATCACTTTGGCCGTGCCGGACACGGTCGGAGCGCAGATCAGAATCGAAACCTCTAACGGAGACATAAGCGTTGATCCCGATCTCCCCACCCAAGGGGACTACAACTCCGACGATGACATCTACGAAAGTAAGATGGGTGACGAGTCCGGAGAGATCGACCTTGAAACCTCAAACGGCGACGTAAGCCTGAAGAAATTGGAGTAAACCACCTAAAGGTAGTTAAAGAGGCCCCATAAGGTGCCTCTTTTCTTATTGATTAGACGGTTGCAAAATCCCCTCGATGGAATATAGTAAGGGGTGCGAGAATCGCTTATCCTGAGACCTGCCGAACCTAAAGATGCACCCCAGGCGGCAGCACTCTTCTACTCCACCGGCCACCCGGCATTCAACCTCGCGTTCGGTTCTCAAGACAAGGCGATCTCCATAATCCGTAGACTGTTTGCAAGACCCGGCAACCCGATGAGCTTTGAGCACACCACGGTCGCAGAGGTTAGAAAGCGAGTGGTGGGAATCTTAACCATCAGTGATCGTGCAATCGAAGCCAAAACTCAGCCACGTATGGGAGCAGAACTTTTGAGTATCTGCGGCCCCGCGCCGCTCCTTTCCCGCCTGCCCGTCCTTCTCCGCCTGCAGCGTCTCACCAGGCTGACCAGAGAAGATGAACTCTGCATCGATGACATCGCCGTTTCCCCTCAGGTGCGCGGGAAGGGGATCGGTCGCCTGCTTATGCAGCAAGCCGAACGTCTTGCAAGACGTAAAAGCTACACCCTTATCTCCCTCTACGTCCTACGGGACAACTTCCAGGCGATAGGCTTCTACCACAGGCTAGGCTACGTGTGTGATGAGGAAAGGACTGATTGCTGGCTTGCAAGGCGCTACGGATTCAGAGGATTCTTACGCATGGTTAAACCGACTGAGCAGGTTGCCGATAAATTTCAATAGGTTAAAGGTTAACCTGCTTAATTTTTAACCTGACTCACATTTGTGACCTTGGAATGCTTGACAAACCCCTGAAAAATCGTTACTATCCATAATTACCTGGGGTTATTGTGTGTTTGAAGGCAAGTGTAGACGGTGTAGCATGCAGGCAAACTTGCCTGGAAACAACTTGGGGAAGTTGGCAGGCTTAATATCTGTTTAGGAGAGTCTCAGATGGGTAACGGTTATTTCAAACCTACGAAGTACAAACTAAGGTGTCTCGCATGCGGCAAGGAGTTTACCGAGGACAATCATCTTCTTTCCTGCGACGCCGAGCACGGCCCTGCGTTTCTGCGTGCGGAGTACGAAGAAAAACAACTCACGGTACACGAAGAGGCCTCTGGTATGTTTCGTTTCTCAGACTGGCTCCCTCTGCGCAGGCCGATAGAAAACTCGGCTTTGCCGGTGGCATACAAAAGCGAAGGGCTTGCATCTCATCTGGGACTCTCAAATCTCTGGATAGTGTTCTCAGGCTACTGGCCTGACCGCGGGGCGGATATGCGTACATGTACTTTCAAGGAGCTCGAGGCCCCGCCGGTTCTTTCAAGGTTCACCGATGATTCCAGAACCCTCGTGCTTGCCTCGGCAGGCAACACCTCAAGGGCTTTCGCAGAGATCTGTTCTGCCAACGGCATCCCTCTTCTGATGGTTGTCCACGAGGCAGGACTGTCTTGCATGTGGTCGACTAAACCCTTCTCGGATTCGGTCAAGCTGGTTGCTGTAACTGGTGACGCAGACTACTTTGACGCCATTCATTTTTCCGGTATGATCGCCTCTCTTCCAGGATATATTCCCGAAGGCGGGGCAAAGAACGTGGCGCGCCGTGACGGAATGGGTGTTTCTGTACTTGCCGCAGTGATTACCGCAGGCCGTATCCCCGATCACTATTTCCAGGCGGTTGGATCCGGTACAGGCGGGATTTCCGCGTGGGAGGCGGCCGAGCGCCTGCGTGCCGACGGTCGCTTCGGGGACGTAGGGATGAAGCTTCACCTTGTGCAGAACCACCCCTTTACCCCGCTAGTGGACGCATGGAACCAAGGCTCACGCAAGCTTCTACCCATGGACGAGGCGGAAGCCAGACGACGGATATCTCAGATTAATGCCAACGTTCTCTCGAACCGCAGACCGCCCTACTCGGTTAAAGGTGGGGTCTACGATGCGCTTGCCGACACCCAGGGTCATATGTACTCGGTGACGAACGGGGAAGCTGACGCAGCAGACGAGCTTTTTCTCAAGACCGAAGGGATAGACCTTACCCCTGCGGCGGCCGTGGCCGCAGCGGCTTTGAAGAAGGCAATCCAGCGAAAGACCATTACAGCAGACGAGATGGTTCTTTTGAACGTCACCGGCGGCGGGCAGAAACGCCTGTTTGCCGAACACAAAATTAACTACTTGAAGCCGCATCTCGAGGTGCGGCGTGATGAAATCTCGGAGAGGGTAGTTAAAAGACTTTTTGGTTGAAAGAAGGAGAACAAGGATCATGAGGGATCTTTTTGCGAAATGCGGTAAGGAAGGCGGTTACTTCTCCCGATTCCGCATGATGCGCGACCGTTACTTCGCGCTACCAATCATCGAAGGGATGCCGGGCACCCACATGACGTTCAAGGGACGCAAGGTAATCCAGTGGGCAATCAACAACTACCTTGGGCTTGTGGATAGACCCGAGCTGATCGAGGTCGCGCGTGAAGCGGCGGCAAAGTGGGGAGTGGGCGCTCCCATGGGCTCGCGCTTCATGACAGGCAACACCGAACGCCACACCGAGCTTGAGCGAAGGCTCGCAAAGTTCTCAGATAAGGAATCGGCCATCCTCTTCAACTACGGCTACCTGGGAGTGATCGGCACCGTGACCTCGATGATCGGCAAGGACGACGTGATCGTTATAGACAAACTCGCCCACGCCTCCATGATGGACGCGGCGTTCTCCACCCGCCAGTTCATACCCTTCCGTCACAACGACCTCGAAAGCCTGGAACGCGCTCTCAAGCGCGCCAGCCGCCTTCACGAAGGCGGGGTCCTTGTGGTGGTGGAGGGGGTGTACGGGATGACCGGCGACCTGGCCGATCTGCCCGGAATCATTGAACTCAAGAATAAATACGGCGCCAGGCTGTTCGTGGACGACGCCCACGGATTCGGCACCATGGGCAAGGGCGGAGGAGGCACCGGCTTTCACTACGGGGTTCAGGATTCCATAGACATTTACTTCGGCACCTTTGCCAAGGCGTTCGCGGCCATCGGCGGCTTCAGCAGCGCACGAGACGACGTGGTAGAATACATCCGCTTCAACGCCCGCACCCAGATATTCGCCAAATCCCTGCCCATGGTGGTGGTCGAGGTCCTCCTGAAGGCGATGGATATCGTGGAGTCGGAGCCTGAGCTTGTAGAAAAGCTCTGGGAGAACACACGCAAGCTGCAGGACGGTCTGCGCGAGCTGGGCTTTGATCTCGGCAACACCGCCTCCCCTGTCACACCGGTCTACATCCCGACCTCAGATATTGAAACCGGCATCCGCTTCATACACAAGATGCGCGACGAGAAGGGAATCTTCATCTCCGGCGTGATGTATCCTGTGATTCCCAAGGGGGTGCTTCTTGCCCGGATGATCCCCACCGCCGCCCACACAGATGAGGACATCGAGGAGACACTCAAAGCATTCCGCGAGGTGCGCGACGAGATGGGGCTTTTGTAACTCCTCCCTTTCTCCTTTGGAGAAAGCCCTTCGGAGAAGAAATCGGAATATAAAAAAGGTTAATTGACCAATTTCCTTTCCTCCCCAACCAAATGCCCGCATTTGTTTGAGGTTAATTGTTAGGACCCCCGCGTGGGGACGCGCAGCGTAACCCGTGGGGCATAATGCGGGGTCCCCGGGCAGGGACGTAGTACCTGCCTGGGGTGTTTAATCCTTGTAGCGGTTAAAGCGAACCAGTTTCATGAGCCAGCGAGGTAGAGGCTTGCCCGGCTTGCGCTTCTGCAGGTTAAAGCCTATCTTCTTAACAAGATTCAACCGGGTTGGTTCGGCAAGCTCGATCATCGTGCCATCGGGATCGACAAGGTAGGCAAAGAGTGCTGTGGCTCCATGCCCCATCTCGAAATCCTCGGTGTTAGGTTCAAGCAACGGCTTGGCCCCTCTACGGACAAGCTCATCAAACGTTCTCTGGATATCGTGTACGTCAAAACATATCTCCATCTGTCCTATGTCTCCCCATCTTCTTCCGTGATAGATATGTGCGCCTTTCTTACCCCCAGTCTCTACCAGCTCGATCATGCCGCGGTCGAGGTAGAAGCTGTAGAAGGAGGTAGAGGGACGGGGATCATGCAGAAGAACACGCCGCATAGGACGATCACCTCCAGGGATAGAAGCCAGCATCGGATCAATGCCCTTCCAGTCGTAAATCACCTGGCTGTAATCCAGTATATCCCTGTAGAAACGAAGGGAGCGTTCCATGTCGGTCACTGCGATAGTAGGAAAGATCGCCCCTCCTACCCGTTTGTCGTCACGACGTAGCGAGTACTTCATGCCGGGAATTTCAACCAGGTAGATGAGCAGGTTGTCGGGGTCCTTAATCAAGGCCGTCTTCCAGGACGGCTTGGCAACCCATGGCATGGGGCCAGCAATGATCGTATCCGTAGAATCGGCAAATAACCCAAGGACGCGTTCGATCTCCGTAACCTTAAGGGCGGTTGCACTCATGCCCGGATTACCCCATCTCCAATCGGCAGGGAATGGTTTTGGGTTGGTGGAAAGGTACTCATATAGCTCAAGGGCCGCACCGCCCATCAGGTTGGCGGCAATAACTACCTTGCGTTCGTAGTCTCCGCCGACTATAGGCTCCATCCGCGATGCATAACTCTGGTTCAAACTCATGGGGACGTCAAAACCGAGCCTGCGGTAGAAAGCCCACGAACGCTCACGATCCGCCACTCCAAACCCCACATGCTGAAGAGCAGTAATCACGTCTACTCCCGGTCTTGGGTTTTTCAAGGGACAGAGTCCCTACGCCTCTCCCCCGTTGTACATCCGATTTAGACTTCAAGTATAATCAACCAGCAGAGCGTGTCAACCTCTCTCTGTGGACGTCCAGGGAGATGCGCTGGACGTGCAGGGCAATTGCTCGGACGTCCGAAAAATCATACTATAATAATATAGTTGTGCGAGCGCCTGAGCCGCATCTTCATCAGAAATCTATACTCATGTACAAAGACCTCGACATTCCTTCCGCCTTATTCGAACAAATCACTCAAGCAGCTTGGTAAGGGAGCAAAAGGTCCTATAATTAAGGTAGGATAATCGGCGCCCATGAGTGCAGTTTGCACTTCGTCTCAAACGGACTATCATTGAGCAAAAGAAAGGAGAAAGCGAATGATGCAGTCACCGGAGCAGCTCAAACGCCAGGAGGAGCTGAACCGAAAGCTTAAGGAGAATCTCGGACGGATCCGCAAGAAGCTCCTCGTTCTTTCAAACAAGGGCGGGGTTGGGAAAAGCTTTGTGGCCACAAGCCTTGCGTTGATCGCGGCAAGGAGAGGACTTCAGACCGGCTTGCTGGACGCGGACATCCACGGCCCATCGGTGGCTCACATGCTCGGCTTTGCCGGCATGCCTCTGGGCGTAACAGAGGATAACGTTATCGAGCCGATACCGGTTCGTGAAAACCTGGTGGCGGTGAGCACCGCATCCTTACTGAAGAGTCAGGATGACTCGGTAATCTGGCGCGGTCCTTTGAAGATGGGACTCTTAAAGCAGTTTTTAGCCGAGGTGCGTTGGGGCGAGCTTGATCTTTTGATCGTAGATTCGCCGCCCGGTACAGGGGACGAACCCTTGTCCATAGCACAGTTGATACCGGAGATGTCCGGCGCAGTGGTTGTAACATCACCGCAGGACATTGCACTTCTGGATTCTCGAAAGTGCATAAGCTTTTTAAATCAGCTGAAGATACCTACGCTTGGCATCTTGGAGAACCTAAGCGGGATGCTCTGCCCCTACTGCGGCAAGCCGATTGACGTGTTCAAGCAAGGCGGAGGAAAGCAGGCTGCAGCGGATCTCGGGGTGCCTTTCCTTGGTGCCATCCCTATCGATCCGGAGATCGTTCGCGCCTCGGATGATGGCAAGCCTTACGTACTGGAGCATCCGGACTCCGAGGCGGCAAAGGTGCTTGAGGCGATCATCGAAGAGGTAGGAAAGCTGTAGGAGATTTATTCTTGGTTAGGGCGAGAATTGACCAAGACAGATACTCAGAGAGGGTGAATTATCCTAACGCGCTGGTGTCTTCATATCCAGTTCGTCTATACGTTCCTGGATTTTGGATTTAACCACATCGGAAAATCTGTCGTAGGCCAATAGGTCTTTAAGCAAGGTTAATTCGTCAACGTAGATGAACTTGTCTACAAAAGCCTTAAGGTCTTCTGAGAGACATTGAATATATGGAGGCACACCCTTAGCAAGAGAAAATTGATAGGCCCACCGAAGACATCGTTTTACTTCAAAAACCGCAGGTACAAAATCGGCATCTCCGCTAACAAGAACCGCTGCATCGTAGTTTGAAGCGTAGCTTACCATATCTACTGCTAATCCTACATCAACGCCTTTTTCACCAAAGATTGTTCCCCTATAAAAGTGATGATTTGAAGGATTCGAAGGGGAAGATGCAGGTATAAATTTAGAAACTTTGAATGGGTCCAAAGCCAGTCGACCAATGTAACGGAATTGTAGAAAATCCGTGTGTTTTTGGAGCTCGGAATGTAGCTCTTGTCGTTTTCTGCGAATGGCTTCGTCCATCTGAGTATACCACTGTTTCGCAAGATACCGGATTTCCTCTTCTTCGCTTTTTTCGGCACTCAAAGAGGTTAGCTTTCCTAACTCTTTGCACGTCTCAATAGCCTGTTTTAATTTCCGGGGTGATGGCTCCCTCCAAGAAGAGACACTTTCCACTACATACCAGTAGATTCGATGAAGAAAGTGTCTATTTTGATTGTCTTCATTAAGTTTGTCTATTAGAACATCGAAGAACTTTTTCCAGTCTACATGCTGAGGTTCAAGGTGAAAGGGTTTGTCGTAACCCTCGCATTGGAACTCAAAGGACCTAAGGTTATAATAGAGATTTTCTCCATCAATAAAAATGACTGTCTTCAGGTAATTATTACTCATGGAGACTCACTCTGAAAAATTGAGCCCCCTAATTGGGGGCTCAAACCAATCTCTTTTGAAACCCTTAGTGAGCTTCATAACAATTATAGTCTCAAGTTCCAACTTGTCAAGTCCTGTGGGAAACCCTTCAGCAAAAAGATTTCGTCCACCCATTGGTCATTCTAACTTGCAATACCTTATTTGATTTGTCAAACGAAATGAAACATATCTGTAAGCCATCTCTAGCTAACTCTTCTTCGGGCAGTCTGTGTCAGAAGGAAGACCACGGCCGCCACCAACGCCAATCCCGCTCCGACCGAGAACGCCAGGCGGGCCGAGAACGTATCCCACAGGAACCCGAACAAGAGACTGGCGGGCAGAAGCGCCAGCCCGATCGCGGTCTCGAATATACCGTAGGCGGTGGCGCGGCGCTCAGGCTGCACCATGTCGGCGATGAACGCCCGGAACACCCCTTTGGACAACCCAAGATACACCCCGTATCCGGCAAACAACAGCCACATGGCCAGAGGACTGGCGAACCTTCCGAACAGGAAGTATATCGCGGCGTACACAAGAAAGGAGATAAAGATGACGGTGCGCCGCCCGATGCGGTCGGAGAGCGCGCCGAAAAGTGGACTGGTCAGCGCGCTCACCAGATAGTATAGAGACCAGAGAATGGGAATCATCAGCTTGGTGATGCTTGCATCACTGGCCCGGAGAATAAGGAAGGCGTTGGAAGAGTTCCCCAGGGTGAAGATAACGATGGCCACCGTGAACCAGATGAATCCCTTGCTCAATCCTCCTTGGCGCTTCACCTCGACGATTGAGGCCTTAAGTGTCCTGACCTCGCGCACGAAGAAGATCAAGGAGAAGCCGACCAGGGCAGGGACGACGGACACAAGAAACACCAGCCTCACGTTTTCGCGGGAAAGGTAGAAGATAAGCATTCCGAGAAGCGGCCCCGAAGCCGCACCCAGGCTGTCCATGGCCCGGTGGAATCCGAACCCAAGCCCGCGGCGCTTTTTAGAGATGGACTGAGCTAAAAGTGCGTCCCGCGCCGGGGTGCGAAGCCCCTTGCCCATGCGCTCGGCAAAGCGCAGTGCCAGTACCTCGCCCCAGTGACCGGCTAACCCCAGGAACGGTTTGGACACCGCCGATACACCGTACCCTGCGAGAACGAACCACTTGCGGTGCCTGAGCCGGTCGGAGAGCCAGCCGAAAGCGGCCTTTCCCAGCGCGGCGGTAGCTTCCGCTATCCCCTCAATCAAACCGACCAGGGATTTGTTGCCTCCCAGGCTGATGATGAATCCCGGTATCAGGAAGTAGATCATCTCGGTGGATAGATCGGTGAAGAAGCTCACAAGCCCCAGAAGAATAAGGTTGCGGCGTCCGCCCGGTGGCGGAGCAGAGCGGTTTTGGAGGGAGGAGGTCAATTCCTTCATACCGGCTAATTATACGCCAGGGGAGGGGTTGTCAATTATCTTTCGCCAGCCTTTTCCATGATCAACACATCGTTACCCAGTGAGAGGGGGCATCGAGGAGGACCACGGGGAAGAGAAAGAAATCATCATCGAGGCAATTGTAGCCCCTTTTGCCTGGAGACAAGCTTTACTGAATGCCGTTTCCCCTCCCTGGTGGACAGCGTGCCCCTTGGGGTGCCAATTTTACTGCACCCCATAGGGTAGGGGGATAAAGGGGGAGGGGATGCGTACAAATCTATGTCGGCATAACAAATCTGAAACACTCATAACCATCTCTTGGCGCACAGACTGCCTCGGCTTGACATTCCCCACATGACCTCTATACTTTCCTACACAAGACGCCTTGTGCACATGCGGTGGTAACTCAATGGTAGAGTAACGGCCTTCCAAGCCGTTGGTTGCGGGTTCAAGTCCCGTCCGCCGCTTTTTTACCCCAACCGATTGCTTCGCACTCGATTGGGGACCCCGAGTAAACCGCTCTGAGCCATCCTCGACCATGTTTCCACATAGGGATGTAGAAGTACTCGCTGTCCCGGGGTCCCCGCGCGGGGACGGAGTATCCGTGCAGGGTGTACGATGCCTTTTCATTGCAATACTTCTTTCAACGCCTCCCACCCCTGGTAACGATCTGCTGGACAATCTACAAGATAACCTTGACAGATTATCAAGTTTAGCTAAGATAAAAGGTCGGGAGGTGGCCGCAGGGTGACGTGGGATTGCGGGAATAGGTCCCCTCCCGACAACTTACCCCCAGTTAATGCTCCTTTTGCCCTACCGGGCAAAAGATCGCAAATGAAGATGTCGCTATGGTTTCCTGGCAATAAATAACATCTCACCTTACACCCTCAAAGCTACTTCGTAGCTTTTTGGAGGGGCTTAAAATGGTTAGGCTTTCCTGGCGACGAATAGCATTTCCCCATCGTGCCTGAATTCAGACCGCTCATAATCGCCGTAGATGGCCTCAACCTCCAGTCCAGCCTTCTCCAGCAAAATCTCCTCTGCTTTTCTACAAAGGAGCCTCGACCTGACCCGCCCCAGCGATGGTAATATTTACCAGCGCACAGCTAAGGGACAGCACAAACCAATAGCCGTTATGGCTCAGTGGTTTCCTGGTCAGGTCAACGCTTCTCATACCGCGGATTATACGGAAGGGTCGCCGGTTGTCAAATTATCTGTATGTTGGAGGACTTTTGGGCAATTGTTCATCACCCACCCGTTAAAGGGTGAAGGTAGTGTTGACAAACAACTCCGGTTAGGTAGACTCACGAGTGGAGGCATCCTCACTCAAGGTTCTTGTCCTTGCAGGACCCGGCACGAACTGCGATGCGGAGACGCTGTTCGCGTTTCGTAATCTGGGATGCGAAGCCGAAGAGGAGACGTTGCGGATGCTCTCGCGACATCCTGAGAGGCTGCAGGAATATCAGATCCTGGTTCTTCCAGGTGGATTCACCTACGGGGATTACGTGGGGGCGGGCTCGCTTTTTGCCGCCGATCTGCGCCATACCATAGGTGATGAAATATTGAGGTTTCTTGCGGAAGGAAAGTTTATCTTAGGCATCTGCAACGGGTTTCAGGTACTTGTTAAAAGCGGACTGCTACCGAGTTTTGAAAAACCGTTCGAGAAGCCTTCAGTCACCCTGGAAGGGAACAAATCACTGAGGTTCGAGGATCGCTGGGTACATCTTAAACCTGAGGGAAAGAGCTTCTGGACACGGGGTTTATCCAAGATCATCACCCTGCCTGTGGCACACGCCGAGGGGCGCTTTCTTGCCCGTGACAAGAAGGTGCTGCGTCGTTTGCAAGCTGAAGGTCGGGTGCTTCTTCGCTACTGCGGTGGGGACGGCGGCTCACCTAAATATCCTGAGAACCCAAACGGGTCGGATGATCACATTGCAGCGATCACCGACTCCACCGGCCAGGTTATGGGCATGATGCCTCACCCCGAAAGGTTTGTTTTGCCCCAGCAGCATCCATCTCACACGCGTGGGGAGTTTAACGGCAAACCTCACGGATATCTGCTTTTAGCCAACCTCGTGAAGGAAGCCTGCAGCCGATTCGGCCAGGTGCTGTTGAGTAAAGCAGGATCGTTTGCTGTAGATATAAGTGAGGCCGCCATCACCAGCTCTAAAAAATAGGCTGGGGGTTCCCTGAAGGGCTAAGGGATATCCGGGGTGTTGCGGGGTGTTACGGGTGTTGCGGGGGGTATGTAGGCGGCGACGCGGATCGATCCGATGCATCGAGAAGGTGCAGGAACGTATGAGTGATCTCCTTAGCCGCCAGCTTGATGTGAAGGAAGATGATGCCCAGCTTGACGTTTTCGTCTGTTACCACCACCAGTACGTTATCCTGACCGGTGTTGGTTATGATGGTATATCCCCTATCGCCTTTCACGTAGACCTGTTGAAGCCTCCCGTGCTGGAACTCCTGGACAGTCTTGTCGCCAAGCCCCAGAAGGGTGGCGGCTATGGCGGCTACGTCGTCGTCGTGGGTGTTCGGAGGCATGGCCGAGGCGAGCATTAAGCCGTCCATACTCACGACCGCGGAGGCCTGAATCTCAGGGGCAGCCTGGTTGAGCCTTGATAGGATACCCCGCAGTTTCCCTTCTAGTCCGAGCATCTATCCTCCACTTTTAAGGACTCACTATATCGAAGTATACCTGCTTTGTCAAGTGGGGCTTTCAGGTTTCCAGACCGGGATGTTTGAACGTCCGGCGAACGAATCCTATCCCAAACGATAGCAATCCGGCCGACGGTCATGGAACAGATGGTTGCGGGGGGTAACATGTTTGTCTCCGGCAAGTGAAGGATCAATCTCTGCCGTTATCAGCGCCTCCTCCTTCTCGAGTGAAGCCAGAATCTCTCCCTTGACACCCAGTATTCGGCTCTGGCCAATAAAACGCAGTTCTTCTCCTCGGCTTTGTTCCGCGCCGATACGGTCTGAGAG
>JAGMDF010000040.1 GCA_023128825.1 Caldifarciminota bacterium
CTGAGGTACTGCCTGGGGATATAGCCTTTGCCATCTTCGATACCGACCTCGCACGTCTCTGGGTGGTATCCGCAAAGGGCGAGCTTTACGCGTTCAATAGCTCAGGTGGGCTTGCAAGGAAGATATTCCTTACCGCCACGTCCTCGATCAGGCGTCTTGGCATCAGCGGCGAGTATATCTTTCTCGATCATGGCTCGTCCGTTCAGGCGGTGCATAAACGATCAGAACGGCAGGCGGACGTTGCACCTGACTCAACCACGGTCTGGGTCGGCTCATATGACCCGCAAAACATCCGCAAGGACTACCCCTTCCTTGCCCCCTGGGTGTTCCTTGACGAACGAATGTACCAGATACCCTACTCTGCGGTCTTTACCCACCGCAACAAGGCGTACGTATCTGTTTATGGATACGGTTATCTTGTCTTTGACCGCCTTAGCTGGCGCGAACTCGGCGAGTATCAGGGTCCGCGCGCCAACGAAGTTCACTCCCTGTTCGCCGCAGACAGCTCGATTTACGCGTTCGGCAAAAACGGGGTGGACCAGCTTGTGCTGAAGCAGGAAAAGATGCTCTACCATCCCTTTGCCCGCTGGGGAACGACAACCAATGAAACCCCTTCCTGGGGCGCGGGAATCATGGACAAACTGCGCCGAACCAATTATGAGAAAGCGAGGCTGATCGAAGGGAACCTGTTCCTGCTTGAGAGGCGCGAAGCGGATGTCTTTAACGTTGATAAAAAGGTTCTATCGGAGATCAGAACCCAAGCGTGGATATACGACGTAGACTTCCACAAGGATTCTTTGTTTGTCGCAACGGATGATGGGGTCTTTCTTACCGTTATCCCAACTGGCGAACCCCAGCCCTTAAAGGACGAGCGCTCAAAGCTTTACAGGGACGACGTGCTGGCAATCGTCAGGGGAAATCATGCCCGCTACTTCTGGACAGGCAGGCTGTTGGTAAAGCAGACAGGTGAAGGTTGGGAATATTTCACCTCGCCTGGATTTATCCCTGTGCCTCAGAACGCGGTTGCGGGCCGCGACAGCCTGATCGTTTTGGGCGGAGCAGGCGGGTTGGTAATTTACAACCCGGAGACCTACCTTCAAATCTCCTTGACTACCAGGGAGGGGTTGTTATCGGATAACGTCACCGCGCTCTTGGTGGACGGCAACTATCTTTGGATCGCCACCGACGCCGGCCTGTCACGGTTTGACCTGAACGCCGTCCTCCCTTAAATCGTCAGGTTTGAGTACAACTCGTCGCAAAAAAGCTGGACAAAAGATGGACAAAAGTTGGACAAAAGATGGACAAAAATGGGACGATTTTGGGCGTTTTTGAGGGTTTTTCCCTCCCGTTGTGGACAGCGTGCCCCTTGAGGTGTCAACTTTACTGCACCCCATAGGGTAGGGGGCTAGGGGGATCGATAAGCGGACTAGAGAGTCCGCTCTCCAAGTACCTTTGTGGAGGGGAGGAATAATTGTCATTGCGAGCGAACGAAGTGAACGAAGCAATCTCAGCGATCTTTTTACCGCTAGGTAAAAAGGAGCATATAATTCCCCTTCCCCCGCCGACTTCGTCGCCGACCCCTCCCACCAGGGGAGGGGATTTTGGTACGAAAACGTAGGGGCCGGTTTCAGCGTGTCTCTGTCGGGTATTAAACCGGCCCGAATATTATCAGCGGGCCGACCTCAAGGTCGGCCCCTACGTGCTTGACTTTTAAAAGAAAAAAGTTATTATTGGTTTCGTGATCAGGATTAGTCGGAACGGAAGAACAAAAATGGATTATGCGATCATTAACTGGGTTGATGGTGTTTTTACTTGGGAAGCAGCTTCAAACCTCCGTGAGGAACTAACAGGGTACTATGCCCTGTTAGGTGCGACCAAAAGTGGTGATGAATGGATAAATCTTAGATTATTATATATCGGCATAGCTTTCAAGCAGTCAGTCGCAACTAGATTGGAACAGGATCACGACTCTTATCCATGTATTAAATCATATCTCGAAGCTAACCCTAAGACAACGTTGGTTGTAATGGTCGGTTATTTATCAGATTGCTCATTAGAAAAAGTTACCGAGAAATTTGCCAAGGAAGTCGAATGTTGTCTGATAAGAAATACTACCCCCCAACCTCTTTGCAACACTCAATGTAAGAAAACTTACAATGGAAGGCCAATGAAAGTTAAGAACACCGGCGATTACTTCCCTTTTAAAGATATCTGTTTTTGCTTTCCTGATGCACAATGAGAATAATACGCGGGCCGACCTTAAGGTCGGCCCCTACGAGCTTCGCATCCTTCGGATGCTCGCGATGACACCCGCCCCCTACCCCCCTCCACAAGGGAGGGGGAGTAGACAAGGGGCTTAAGCCCCTTGTCTAAGAAGGTATATTAGTTGACATC
>JAGMDF010000041.1 GCA_023128825.1 Caldifarciminota bacterium
ATGGTTCTTCCGTTCAAAAACGAGCCATACAAGAATTTTTCCTGCGAGTGCAACAAGAAAGCGCAGCTTGACGCCATCGCCACGCTTGAGAAAAACTACGGCAAGACCTATCCCGCCTACATCGGCGGTAAAGAGGTGCAAGCTTCCGAGACCTTTGCGTCCATCAACCCCGCAGATAAGGACAAGGTGATCGGCCTTTTCCAGAAGGCGGACGAGAAGCTGGCCGGAGAGGCGCTTCAGGCCGCTTTGGAGGCGTTCGAAGAGTGGCGGTTCTTTGACTTTCGCGAGCGCGCCAACATTCTGTTTAAGGCCGCCGCAATCGCGCGCAGACGCCGGTATGAAATCAACGCGGGAATGATCTGCGAGGAAGGCAAGAACTGGCTCGAGGCCGACGCCGACACCGCCGAGGGCATTGACTTTTTAGAGTTCTACGGCCGCGAGATGCTGCGCCTTGGCCCAAACCAGCCCGTAACACCTTTTCCGAATGAGAATAATGAGCTTAGATACATTCCATTGGGCGTTGGCATCATCATCCCGCCCTGGAACTTCCCCTGGGCGATACTCGTAGGCATGAGCTCGGCGGCGATCGTCACTGGCAACACCATAGTGCTGAAACCCTCGTCCGACTCACCTTACATCGGATGGCTCTTTACCGAGATCATGCGCGAGGCCGGTCTGCCCGACGGGGTCTTAAACTACCTTTCCGGGCCGGGCGCGATTGCAGGCGAGTATCTGGTGAAGCATCCAAAGACCCGGTTCATCAGCTTTACCGGTTCCAAAGAGGTAGGACTCAGAATCATCGAGAACGCAGCCAGGAGACAGAAAGGCCAGATATGGATCAAGCGGGTGGTGACCGAGATGGGCGGTAAGGACTGCATTTTGGTTGACGAAGAAGCAGACATAGACGCGGCAGTGGAAGGCGTGGCCGTGGCCACGTATGGATTTCAAGGCCAGAAGTGCTCGGCCTGCTCACGTGTGATTATTGACGAGAAGGTCTACGACGAGTTCGTTGCCAAGCTGATCCCCAGGGTGGAAAAGATTACGGTCGGCCCGACAAAGGAGCACTCCAACTGGATGGGCCCGGTAATCAACGAGAAGGCCTTAAAGAACACGCTGGCATACATCGAGATCGGCAAGACCGAAGGTAAGCTCTTGACCGGCGGGAATGCAATCGAGGGCTCGGGCTTCTTCCTCGAACCGACCGTGTTCGGAGACGTTGCATGGGACGCCCGCCTGGCTCAGGAGGAGATCTTTGCTCCGGTGCTGGCCTTGATTCCCTGCAAGGACTTTGACGACGGTCTGCGGATAGTGAACTCGACGGAATACGGTCTGACCGGATCGGTGTTTACTCAGAACCGGGAAAAGATCGCCAAGGCAAAGCGGCTGTTCCACGTGGGAAACATGTATGTGAACCGCAAGTGCACCGGCGCTTTGGTAGACGTACAGCCGTTCGGCGGGTTCAACATGTCGGGCACCGACTCCAAGGCCGGCGGCAGGGATTACCTGCTGCTGTTCATGCAGGGAAAGTCAATTGCTGAACGCTTTTAGCGTTCAGCAACATTGCAAAAGTCAAATTGCAAAGTGCAAATTGAGAGGCCGAGCAAAGCTTAGCCCTTTTCTTTAACTAAATTTCTTCTGATAATGTATTCGATGCAGCATCAAAATATCTGTAGTAAATAGGAAGCCCAAACTTGTTTCTAATATGTTCGAGATATCTCCTTGCTTTTAAACCAGCCTTTGAATCAGAGACAATTATAAGCCTTTCAGCCTTTACTACATCAGGCCAGTACGAGTACTCCATTATTTGTCCCAATGCAGCTCTTATACTTAATCTGCAGGGTCTGTCAGTCTTAATTTCAAAGAAATGCCACTTCCCGTCGTGGGTCATTGCCTTTATATCCACCCTGTTTTCTTCCATTTTAACATTCGTATACTTTTCGGACTGATTGAGTAATTGCCCTATGTCATTCTGCATTTTGTCATGATAAAGTTCGTAAGTGGTCGCTGAAGAACCTGAACGTTCACGCAGTGCAATATTTTTCAGTTTCAATTCATCTTCATCCAACTGAAAGCCTTGGAAATTCTTACCCGCAGGCTGGAATAGGTATCTTTGCGATTTTATACTTTTATCCTCAGGGGAAATTATTTGTGGCTCTTCGAGTTCTATAACATCTTCAAACTTGAATTTCACATTAAAAGATTCTCTCGGTGGGCGAGTTTGAAAAAAATACTTTGAGTCAGCACCTTTTTCTTTTAATTCTTCCCGCATCTCTTTCAACCACCCTTGTTGTTTATAATAACTGTACGCTTCCTGGGCTTCCTCCTCATCAATAGAATATGCCTTTTTTATCCGCCCAACGTAGTATTTTGATCTCTTAGTTCTCGTATATAAGTAAACATCGTAGGTTTTCCCAATGTGACACTTGTGATTTAATGGTTGTAAGAAAGCATAATGATACCCACCCTTGATACGAAACCTATCAAACAACCACTCCTCATGCCCATACCCATATTCTGCTTCGTGAGGAACTTTCCCTTGATACCCTTTAGCTTGTATTTTTCCATCCGGGCCTGAAGGATATCTCCACCCCTCAGTATTCCAGCATATCCTTGCGATCTTTTTATCCATACTAGCCTCCTCATTAGAAGGACAGTTTTAGGCAAAGTATAATTAAAGTCTAGGTTTTGTCAATACCATGAAGAGGGCCTGCTTTCCTCCTACCCAATTTGCACTTTGCATTTTGTAATGTCCTAGCCCTGTTCTCCTTGACATATACCTCGGAACCGCTAAGATATAACTGATGCATCTTTTACTGTCTCTGGCGCTGCTCTCACAGACCGGGACGGCTGAATACAGCTTCTCTCACGTGATCGAGCAGGGCGAACGCGCCGAGGGGTTCTATGTCACCGCATACCTCTCTATCCCACATACCAGCCTGCAGTTTATAAAGCAGGATTCGGTCTACACCGCACGCTACCACGTCATCCTTCAACTTATGGACCGCCGGAAGAATATCTACGGGGATGAGCACTTCGGAGAGGTGATCGTCACCACCCCGAACGCTGTAAACTCGAAGGCTAACACTGTTGCAGAAACCCTGGAGGTGGCCTTACCTGAAGGACGCTACAAGGCCAATCTGAGCGTAGCCGCCCTGGGTGCGACAAGACGGATCAAGAAGGAGTTCGATGTCGAGATATTCCATCGTGCGCTGGGAAGCCTGCGGATTACCGACTCGAAGGGCAGCCGTATGCTTGAGCGCCCCTTCGACAGCCGCGACACCATGCTGGTTAGCGTGCCGGTGTATGAAGATGGCCTCGACTCCCTTCGTCTTGAGATTACCCGCCCCGGTGCCCCGGACTACAATGAAACCCGAACCCAACCCGATACCCAAACCTCGTGGGGTATCACGCTTGAGGATTTCTCAAGCGGAGACCACCAGCTTTCGGTGAAGGCATTTCAAGGAAAGAAGGCCGTAGACGAACGCAAGGCCCTGTTCATCCTGCGCAATCCGTTTCGCTTCGATCCTGGCCGATACGAGGAGCTGGTTGATAAACTTATGTACGTAACCACCTTCGACGAGCGAGAGCGAATGAAGTCGGTGCCGCCTGAAGCAAGACAAGCAACATGGGACAGCTTCTGGCACCTGAAAGACCCCACCCCGCAAACAGAATACAACGAGGAGCTTGAGTCCTACTTTGAAAAGATCTCATACTGCGAGCGCAACTTCGGCTACGGGGATAAGGGCTATCTCTCGGACCGTGCCAGGATATACATGAGATTCGGCCCCCCGGACGAGATCGAAGACCATCCATTCGAACCTGACAGATACCCCTACATCGTTTGGACCTACAACCTTCTGGGGATGCAGTTCATATTCGAAGAGAGGCTGGGCTTCAGTGAGTATGAGCTTGTTTATCCTCCAGGTTTCCTTTCTCCAGGCTGGCAGTAATGAGTGACAAGTACCACCTGGTGGAATGTCATCCACTTATGAGGGTTGTGGCAACGGCCGCTGTAGGTCTTGAGATCAAGAGCGGGGAGTACGTGGTCTTGCGATTCAAGGGCTGTGAAGACATAGGCTACGTAAGGGGATCAACCGATGATCCTCATGCCAAGGCCATAGCCATCAGAAAGGCCGCCCCGGAAGATCTGGCCAAAAGTAAAGAAACCAGGGAGTGGGAACAAGAGGCGCTTGCTTCCTTCATGGGGCTTGTCGCAAAACACGAACTGCCCATGAAGGTAGTGGACGTTCACGCATGGATTGACCGCAACAAGATCGCATTTTACTTCCTTTCGGAACGGCGCCTGGACTTCCGCAAGCTGCACAAGGAGATAGGCACATTGCTTGGATGCAGGATAGTGATAAAGCAGATAGGAATACGCGATCATGCAAGGCTAATCGGCGGGCTGGGCCCATGCGGAAGGCCTCTTTGCTGCAGCACGTTCCTGACAGAACTGCGCCCGATAAGCCTGCGCACCGCAAGAAGACAGAATCTCTACGTAAATCCAGAGAAGATCTCAGGCATGTGCGGACGCCTTCTGTGCTGCTTAAGATTCGAGGATGAACCCTATCCATCGTTCCGCCTGAAGAAGGGTGCGAAATCAGAAGCACCGCCTGGGGAGGAGTGGGATGCGGAGTTTGCAAATTACGATGGATCGGATGATTAGCAAAGGCCTTGCGCTTTGAGGATGAGCGGCGACTAACCGCTGTCCCCCACATCCAACATTGTCAAGAGATATAGGGGTACTGGGAGGTTCTTTTCCACAAATCCCGGGCGAGCATGATATTCGCTATTCAATCAGGACGACGGCGATGGCCGCAATGCCTTCTTTGCGGCCAACGAACCCCATGCCCTCTCCCCTCTTTGGCTTAATTGCGATGCAGGTTGTGGGAATATCCAGGATCTCAGCGATGCGTGCGCGCATCGCATCACGATAAGGAACGAGTTTCGGCTCCTCGGCAAGCACGGTGCAGTCAAGATTAACGATACCGTAACCTTGTTCGCGTACCAAAGTCACCACTCTCTCAAGGAGCGCGGCGCTGTCGGCGTTTTTGTATGCCGAATCGGTGTCAGGAAAGATTTCTCCGATGCTTGGAAGTCCTGCCGCGCCGAGTAGCGCGTCGGCTATCGCGTGCAAAAGGACATCGGCGTCAGAATGGCCTGAAAGACCTTGCTCGTAGTGTATCTTTACCCCGCCGATGATCAGTGGCTTGCCCTTTGCAAAGGGATGGGAGTCGAAACCGAACCCTACTCGCATGGTGTAATTATAGGAATAATCAAGGCCGGTGTCAAACATATTTGCCCTTCCCTTGCGATCTTTTCTGCGAAGCAGAAAAGGAGCATCTTTATCGGGGTCCCCAAGCGAACGCGTTGCGTTCGCTTGGGGCACTAAAAGAACCCCTGGAGAGGCAGGGATGCACTCTCCAGGGGAGGGGGTGAGGGAAGGGAGGTGTGTTACGGGAATTTCATTCGTCGCTTATTTCCTCTCACCAAAGCTTTCATCTCCATTCCTATCGATCTCTACTCTAATTTTAATCAAAATTCAGCACTTGTCAAGTCCCTTGTGGCTAATTGAGCTAGTCTTCTTTCTCGTTCGGACGGTAGCCTATCCTGTGATAGGGATTTACCACGCTCGAGGCGACGTTCTTGAGATGCGCGCTGACCCGTTTTATGTAGCGGGAAAGCAACGCAGCCACAATCCCTTCCTTAACCGAGACGTCTTTGCTCTCGATGAGTCGATCCATCAGTCTATCGGCCTGCATGGCAAGGTCGGCCTGATCTGCCATCACCCTGCGAGCCAGTTCCTCATCGCTCTCGGTGATCGCGATCTTGGTCTGGGTAAACATCTCCTTGACTCGTTCGGCCATGGGGTGCAGGGCGTCAAAGGCGCCGCCCGAGATAGGCTCGGGGTAGTGCTTGGCTATCTCATCCAGGTTCTTCGCATAGTCACCGATACGCTCAAGGTCAATCACGAGTATTGCGAGAACGAACGATGCGTTGATGTCCTGCGCCGGATTTATCGCAAGATGTTCGAGTATCCGACGCCTGATGGCAATCTGCAGCTCGTTCAGCTGGCGGTCTATCCTGTAAAGACCCTCCACCTTGCCTGACCCGGTAATCATCTCCCAGCCGGCACTGAACATCATCTCGCTGATGTCGAACATCTTTAAGAGATCGTCAACGCACAACCTCAACAACCCGGACCCCTTCCAGATATTTAAAAGATCTCGATACATAACTACCTCCTAAGCAGTAAGATCAGCCCCACAGGGATGATCACGAATACAACCGCTAAGTAGACAAGCGCAAACCAGCGCCGCTTGGACACGATCTTTCCCAACAAGCGCGCCAGTGAAAGCGGAACTATCTTCAAGGGATACCAAAAAGCGGTCCCGAAGATATTGAACAAAAGGTGGGCGAACGCCACCTGAATGGCGAGAGGCGAACCCGTAACCAGCGCCGCAAGGATAGCGGTGACGGTGGTACCGATGTTCGCGCCCAGCACGTAGGGAAACAGCTGCTGAAGGGTGATAAGACCTGCTCCGGCAAGTGGCACGGCAAAGGATGTGGTTACCGAAGACGACTGGATTACCGCGGTTATGGTAAGCCCGACCAGAAACGCCCGCACCGGACCGCCGAAGAGATAGCGATCTATAAACACCTCGGTCTTGGAGCCCACAAGCTTGCGCATCCCGTCCACCATGAATTTGAGTCCGCCGAACAAGAGAACCGCCGCAACTGGCAGGGTGAAATAGAACTTAGAACCCAGGAGGTGGATGATTGCCCTGGCCACCGGTTTGACCACGAACGCCAGGGGACTCGCCACCTTGAATCCTCCCACACCGGCAAACCACTGCGCCAGTTTACTGGAAACGTAGCCGATGGGATGGAAAAAAACCTCAATGGTAAAAAACACAATCACGGAGAGGATGTTGAACATGTCGTGCAGGGTAGCGGCAGGAAAGGCGCGGATGAACTCATCCTTTCTTGAGATGTGGAAAAGCGATACCATGGTATTGGTAACGGTAGTGCCGATATTTGCGCCCATGATGATTGGTATGGCGTGTTCTACAGGAAGCAGGGGCGCTCCGGTGATCGTTTGGGCCGCGACGAAACTCACCACAAGAGAGGTGGTGGCCGAAGAACTCTGGATCAGGGTGGTGACGAGTATACCTATAAACAGACCCATTACCGGATTGCTGGTCATCTTTATAAGCGCTTCGGCAAAGGGCATTCCAAGAAGCTTAAGTGAGCCGGAGATCATCTCGATGCTCAAAAGGAACGCATAGAGTGCCGCCGCGAAGATAGCTATTCGCAGAATCCTTTTGAAGACTGAGGATGGAGCCTGGGGCGGCGGCTTATCAGCCAAGCTTGAACTCCTCTACGATCTTATATGTCGGCCCCTGCGGAGTCAAGGTGCTTTGATAAAGCGTGAAGCTTGACGCGGTGAAGGAGAGTCCTGAGGGTGGGGAAAAGGATTCAAGTGGGAGCGATGCCGGATAGCGTAATCGGGCGAGCGTGAGATGAGGATGGTATCGCCTTTTCTCCGCTTCGATCCCCTGGGCAACCAGACGTTCCTCAAGCCGGTCAAATAGCTGGCCGGATTCTTCAGCCCCCTCAGAAAGCCCCCACCACAGCACCCGCGCACGTCTTAGATTAGGGAAGGCTCCAAGTGATCCAAGCACCGTCCGGAATCCCTCCAGACCTGATGCAGTCTCGCGCGCCGCTCCGGTAACGACAGGTATCCTGGCCTCCTCAACCTCGCCGAGGAATCTTAAGGTAACGTGCAGGTTCTTCTCTTCGACCCACTTCATCCGGGGAAGCCGAGTCATCAAAGTTTCTAAAAAAACATTAACCTGTTCGCGGATGTCTAGGGGCAACCCTATGCCAAAGAAGACCCTCATCTCAGGGAGTATAATCCTGCGCCTGCGGATGTCAAGAATGTAGGGGCACGGCATACCCTATGAGATGCCAAGCATCTCAAGGGGCAGGCCCTGCGTCGCCCCTACATCAAATTGCGACGAAGCAAATCAAGCGCAGCTATAACGCTTCGCTGGCGGATCGAGGAACGATCGCCTGGAAAAACGAAGCGTTTGATCCGAACCGAATCCTGGGAGGCCAAGGCAATATAGACCAGCCCCACAGGCTTGGTTCTCGTGGCGCCGCCAGGACCCGCGATGCCTGTTATCCCTATCCCGCAGGTCGAGTTGAGGCGCTCGCGAACCCCTTCGGCCATCGCCTTGGCCACTTGTGAACTCACCGCACCGTGGAGTTCGAGAACCCCGGATGCAACACCCAGGAGTTCCTGTTTGGCACGATTGGAGTAGCTCACCACCCCGCCAAGGAAGTAGCGGGAGCTTCCTGCAACGTCCACCAATCTTGCGGCAAGCATCCCGCCTGTGCAGCTTTCGGCAACCGCCACGCTCTGGCCGCGATTCAAAAGCATCCTGCCCACGACCAGAGACAGGTCTTCCCGACCGACAGTGTAGAGGTCATCTTCAAGTATGCGGCTGAACTCCTTAAGTGCCTGCGATTTCTTTCTTTCAGAAGGAGCCTGGATCCGCAGATCAACCCCGCCACTCTTGGGAAGATATGCTACCTTGAGGTCCGGGAAGCGAGCCAGCACCGGCCTGATGCGCTGGGCAAGCTCGGTCTCTACGGCACCGACCGTCCTTAAAAGAAGGATATGAGAAACACTGAGAGTGAAGTTTTCTTTGAGATATTCAATCAGTGCGGTCTGGGTGATCGCCTGCATCTGGCCCGGAACACCTGGCAGGAGGATGAGTGTTCGACTTTCGTCTTTGAGTACGATGCCCGGTGCCGCGCCTGCCGGATTGGCAAGGAGCGCTGCACCCCTGGGCACTTGAGCCTGAGTCCTGGCAATACGATCGAACCTGCGGCCAAGCTTTTTGCAGCGTTCGGCAAGGAGATTGAGTAGACGTTTGTTGGTGTAGAGTTCACGATCGAAAAGATCGGCGGCGACCGCGCGGGTGCAGTCGTCAGCGGTCGGGCCGAGCCCGCCGCAGGAGATGACGAAACCTGTGCGCGCAAGCGCTTGATCGAGTATTTCCTTGAGCTCCTTGAAGTCATCAGACGCAAACGTGACCCGCAGCACACTGATCCCTATCGAAAGTAAACGATCGGCCAGCCAGCTCGCGTTCGCGTCTTTGAGTGCTCCGGCAAGGAGCTCATCGCCGATGACGACCAGCTCGACCTTCTGCTCAGGCATGATGGAGTAAAGGTAGAGGTATGAGAAGGATTAACCGGACAAGGCCGTTGGTCACCAGCCCTGCGGCCAGATCGTCGAGGAACACCCCCCAGCCGCCGGGCAAGCGCTCGATAAAGCGCAGAGGAGGCGGCTTGAGCACATCCAAAAGGCGAAAGATGATGAACGCCGAAGCAAAGACGAGGATCGAGCCCAAGGGAGAGGAAGGAAGCCGCAGCCAGAGTAAGGCAACAAGCATGCCGCAGAACTCGTCAAGGGTCACCCTGGGATCATCGTGCGTCCAGCCGCGACGCTCCTCCGCGTAAAAACTGCCCCACACACCTAACGCGAAAAGGATCGTAATGACAGCCGCCAGGATCAGGGGATAAGGCGCTAGGAACCACGCAGGGAAAAGCGCCACTACGGAGGCCGCCGTGCCTCCTCCCATTGGTATATAACCTGTCCCAAAGACCGACAGGCCAAGCCGCACTAAAAGCGAGGGTTTAGAAGTGTCCATACATCAATGCAAACCGGTTCCCACGTCACCCATCAAACTGACGCCATCCTGTTCAGGTTCGGCGCTTGTGGGAGGGCAAAACCCGTTCCAACTCAACCACTATTGGGGCTACGATGAACGATGAGGAGTAGGTTCCGATGATGATGCCTATGGTCATGGTCATTGCGAACGGGAAGATAGCGGTGCCCGATGCAAAGATCACTACAGCCACCGACACAAACAACGTGGTGATCGAGGTAACGATGGTACGGGAAAGGGTGATGTTGATGCCCGCGTCAATGTTCTCGGTAAGCGTCGCGCCGCGACGGGTCTTTATAAGCTCCTGGATACGCTTGGAGATAACGATCGAGTCGTTCACCGAGTAACCGATGATGGTAAGGAAAGCGGCGATCACGGTAATGTCGATGCGTATACCCAGGAGTGTGATAATCCCCAAGGCGATCAGTACGTCGTGGAAGGTTGCCACGACCGTACCGACACCGAACCGGAAGTCAATCCTGATCCAGATGTAGATGAGAATCAGAGCCATTCCCAGAAGCAGGGCAAGAATAGCGTCCCACTGGAGTTCCTTGCCGAAGGCGGCCGATACCGTCTCCTCGCCGGTAAGCGTCACCTCAAGGCCAGGGTACTTGGTCTCGAGGTTATCGATCAACCGCTGACTGAAGCTTTTTTGTTCCTCTTCCTCTATCAGCATGGTCTTCGGCGGGACCTGGATCTGAAAAGACGAAGAGCCTGTGCTCACATCCTGGATACGAAAGATCTTGACGTTGGTTTCTCCAATGTCCGCAAGCACAGACCGCAATTCCTCAGTGGTGATAGGTTCAGAGAAAGAAAGGCCTATCTTCGATCCACCCTCGAAATCAATCCCGTAGTTAGGCCCGCCGTTTACGAGCAATAGAATAACGGTGAGCACGATAAGCACGCCGGAGGCGATGAAACCGATGTAACGAAGCCGGCTGAATGGGATGCGTGTTTCTTTAAGTATCTCGAACATCGTCTCTCCTAGATGTAGAGCTTACGGTCAGGGCGTCTGAACAGGTATAGATCGAATAGGCCCCTGGAGAAGTAGACCGCGGTAATCATGTTTATAATCAATCCAACGATGAGTGTGATGGCGAATCCGCGCACCGGCCCGGAGTTGAAAACGGCAAGAACGACAGCCGCTATTATCGTCGTGATGTTGGCGTCGATGATTATCTTCCAGGCCTTACCGTAACCCGTCTCAACGGCCGAACGCGGGAACTTGCCGGCCCTCAACTCATCTCGTATTCGTTCATAGATCAAGACGTTCGCGTCCACCGCCATACCGATGGTAAGGGCGATCCCTGCGAGGCCGGGCAAGGTAAGCGTGGCTCTAATAAGGGCAAGTATAGCAATCAGCCCGAACAGGTTGAAGATAAGAGCCGCCACCGCTACCAGCCCTGAGCCTATGTAGTAGATCAGCATGAATAGAACAACTGCGGCCAGACCGATAAGGATGGCTATAACGCCTGCGCGTATTGAGTCGCGCCCCAGAGTCGGGCTTACAGTACGCTCTTGCACTATACGCAGGGGAACCGGCAGGGCGCCGTGGCGGATTAATATGGCCAGATCACTCATCTCGTTCCCGACCTTGTCTTTACTCGTAATCGTGGCAGCCGAACCAGGTGGGATGCGTTCTTTTATTACCGGAGCCGATTTCACCAGGTTATCGAATACGATCGCTAAACGCTCGCCTACATTGTTTCCTGTGACGTTGGCAAAGCGGGCCTGACCGCTACGCTGAAGATCCATCTGCGTCATCCAGGTTTCCCGGTAGTTGAGATCGTTGCCCTGGTAGAGCATGGCTTTTGCGTCCTTGATGTCGGCACCGGTGATCTCGGCCTTCTTCTTTACTACGTAGACCTTGCGAATGGTGCGCCCCTCAGCCTCCTCCTCAGGGCCGAAGAGAATCTCAGCGTCCCGAGGCACCACCGAACGAGTCTCCTCGACAAGCTTCTTGAGGCCCCGATAATTGAGCTTCTCCACCGCAGCGTCGCTTCCAGCCGGAACGAGATACCCGCTGAACGGCCTTGCGCCGCCAAGCGAGTCACCTGAAAGATGAGCATCTATGTCGGAAAATATCTTCATGGTAGCTTCAGGGCTCGCAAGCAGCCTGAACTCAAGTAATCCTGTCTTGCCTATCACCTCAAGCGCTCTTTCTCTGTCTGCGATCCCGGGAAGCTGAACCTGCATGCGGTTCCTTCCAACACGCTGTATGTTAGGCTC
>JAGMDF010000042.1 GCA_023128825.1 Caldifarciminota bacterium
CTGCCCGAGGTATCCGCCTCCAAAACAAGGTGCATCCCGCCTACAAGATCAAGACCTAAACTCAGCAGAGGCCCCTTCTTGGCTTTAAGAATCGTGCGTTCTTCTTCATCCATATTGGAATCAGTCCATAGCCGCAGTGTTGGATAAAGAGCATAAACTATAACACCTACAGCCGCAAGAAAAAACCCGAATTTGATCCACAGGCTTCGCTTCATCAAACCTCCTTAAGGGATTTGCCGGATTCTTCTCTCATCAAACTTGCTTTCCCATGAGCATTGCCATCTCACGAACCGCCTGCCTCATCCCTACCTTAAGCGCCCGCGCAACGACAGCAAACCCGATCGAGGTGCCTTTTATCTCTTCTATCTCCATCAAGGGAGCGACGTTATCGTAGTCAAGCGCGTGCCCGACGTGCGCTTCAATACCCAGTGAGTCGGCGAACCCTGCCATCTTACGGAAAGACTCGATGAATTCAATATAACTACCAGGGCCGCTGAGATACGCCCGTGCGTAATGATCGGTGTTGAACTCGACCCTCTTTGCCCCGAGCTTTGAGGCCAAACGAATCATCTCCTCGGCGGCCTCGATGAAAACCGAGAGCCGGATGCCTGCTGCGATGAGTCTGTCTGCAAAGGGCCTGACGTCTTCAAATCGTGCTGCCAGATCAAGCCCGCCCTGGGTGGTAACCTCTTCTGGACGTTCGGGAACCAGGCTTACCTGATGCGGTTTGATCTCGAGGGCTACCCGCGTCATCTCGTCTGTGGCGGCCATCTCCACGTTAAGTTCCCCTGAGATGGCGTCCTTTAGACCACGCACGTCTGAATCCTTGATGTGTCGGCGATCGGAACGCAGGTGACAGGTGATGCCGTCGGCGCCGCCTGCCTCGGCTTCCAACGCAAACTCCACCGGGTCGGGGAAGCTCGCTTGCCGCGCCTGACGCAGGGTGGCCACGTGATCCACGTTGACGCTAAGCTCTCGCATAACGGGAAGGATACTTGTAAAACTGTCCTATGTCAAGATGAGGTGCTCATTTTGGCCTGGGGCCAAAATATCGCAGAAGGGAAGGAAGGTTAAATCTTCCGGGCAATAATCCCAAAGGACAATACTGTCCAGTGAAACAGCCTCTTGCGGCGCAGACGCTCGCATAACCGTGAGAAGACCGAGTCCACCGAGATTTCCGGGTACATGGGCAGCCTGATCCTCGCTTTCTTTAGGATGATTCGTAACGCCCGGTAGAACATGGAAGGCCGGGCCCAGTCGCCGTATGCGTGGATGGGTTCGAAACCAACGCTGCGGAGCAATCGGGCGAGCGATGCTTGCGTGAACTGCCGCTCCCAGCCCGCGAACCATTTACCCAAGAGCATCTGGATGTGTTTGAGTATGGTGTAGACGTGGAAGGTCTGGGGCACGTCCACGACTATCAGCCCGCCCGGCTTGAGCAAACGGTAGTTTGCACGGAGCAAAGGAAACGGGTTACGGAAGTGTTCCAATAGCCCCTGGTGGAACAGAAGGTCGAAGCTTTCCGGCTCAAGAGGCGGTTTAAGCCCGTCGGCAAGGATATAGTGCAGCCGCTTTTGAGTCCTGGGCCCGGCATGTGATGCAAACCGCTTTGCAAGCTCAAGGCTTTGGGGAGAGATGTCGAGCACGGTCACGTAAGCACCACGTCTGGCGAGTTCAATAGATGTTCTGCCGGTTCCCGCCCCTATCTCGATAATCTTCATGCCCCGGACATCCGGCACGACCTTTGAAATCTCCGATGCGATGTCGGTCACCGGCGGGTACACGTCCAGGTCCATCCTCTGCGCCCAGACTTTATCCCATATCTCCGGTTTGGTAGGATCGTATCTCATCTTGGAAACCTCGACTCTGCTTTCACCCTAACTACTATATCCTGGGGTCCTTGCACGGCTACGAAGTAGACGAGTGGGGTAAATATTCGGGATCCCCCTGTGTCCCCCTTACTAAGGGGGACGGCGCTCCCCTCGAGCGACGAGGAGGATTGAGCTTTCCTGCGATCTTTTCTCGCTCTGCGAGAAAAGGAGCATTTATTTCGGGGTCCCCGCGAGTTTGCGAAGCAAAGTCGTGGGGTGAAGACCTTATCCCAAATCCCTGCGCGTGTCGGATCTTTCAACATAACCTGATTATCTCGTGTTGTCTGTGGATGTCAAGGGATCGCACTCCATAGCCCCCCTGTATCTCCCTTACTGAATGAGGAACTAAAGGGGGATTACCATAAAGCCTATTATCCCTCCCTTGACGGGACAGCCCCCGGCTGACAAAAGGGAGGGTGAAAATAGTGATCACTCCCACCCTACCCTCCACCATCAAGGGGGAGGTATTTTTTACATTGTTCCCCTTCTTCAAGTGGGAACTAAAGGGGGATTACCATAAAGCCTATTATCCCTCCCTTGACGGGAGGGAATAGAAGGGAGGGTGAAAATAGTGATTACCCCCACCCTACCCTCCACCATCAAGGGGGAGGTATTTTTTACATTGTTCCCCTTCTTCAAGTAGGAACTAAAGGGGGATTGAACTTCCCTGCGATCTTTTATCGCTCTGCGAGAAAAGGAGCACTAACTCCCTCTTCCCTTTGGGACGTGTGCCCTGTCAATCCCACCGCCTGCACCACCGTCTGGTGTCTGGGGCGGTCGGGTAAGGGGCTGAGGGTGGGAAATGGACCTACCATACCATCTTTCCCCCTTACAACTTGAAGTGAAACGGTATTCTGACCCAAACCTTGACCGGCTTGCCGCGCTGCTCGCCGGGCGTGAAAGTCCAGTGACGTGCAGCTTCGAGCGCCGCGTTATCAAGTTCTTCCCATCCTGAACTCTGTAAAATCTCAACATCAATAACGTGTCCATAAGGACCAACCAGGGCGTTCACAAATACAGTACCCTCGTGCCCTTCATTTTGGGCCTTAGCCGGATAAACCGGAGTGTGCTGATTGACAACCTGCGGCTTCTTCTCAATCTTGTAGTAGTCAACGATTGGTACATCCGAGCTATCAGGTTCGGCTACTACGTCTTCGTACCTGTCGGGGGGGTGAGTTTTCTGCGATCCAGGCTCCCCGGTGCACGGAATCAAATGAAAGGAGTTGAAGAACTTATCTATCTTATTTCTGGGGGGTATTCTACCATCACTAGATATTTCAAGTTGGTAAAAACGAGAATCGGATACAAGCACTCTTGCTGTTTCAGTATACTTATATTTCTTTTCCCTGCCGTTCCTCTTTACGTAAGTTCCTGTATGCTTAAGTTGGTACTCGATACCTTCCATACTCTCAACTGAGATATTTTTTTTATAAACAACCTCAACCCCTTTACCTCCTATTGACTCAGTTAAATCCGTTGCGAACTTATAGAAATAGTCCATTATCTCTTCTGCAGAAACAGTTTTTCCTTCGGAGGTTATAAGCTCACCGCTTCCAACTATACACCTCCACGTATTACGCATGTTTGAAATATATCCACACTTGCCAATAACCACCTGCCCCTTTGGCGTGTTCAAAGTGAATTCACCTGCGTCAAGATATCCTGTCGTTCCCTTTCCTAAAACAGGCAAGTAAACAGTTGAAGGCTGGGGAAGAAGCACCGAACAGCCCCAATCCTCCCAGCGGTACTCCTCCCACTTTTGAGTACATCCCACAGACATCAGCGCCAAGGCTAGCAGGCTCCACTTAAAAATACGCTTCACGACGCCTCCTACTCATATGTTTATATGGATATTAAGGATGAAAACCGGTTTGTCAAACCCGGGGTCCCCGCGAGCTTACGAAGTAAGGTCGTGGGGTGCTCATTCCCCCTCCCTTTGTGGAGGGGGATTAAGGGGGAGGGATACAACAACTTACTATCCCTCCCTTGACGGGAGGGAATAGAAGGGAGGGTGAAAATAGTGATCACCCCCACCTTTACCCTCCCCCATCAAGGGGGAGGATGGTGAGGACGAGGCCACAACATCAACTTCCCCTCCCCTTGCGGAAGGGGATAGAGGGGAGGGGGATCTAAATGCTCCTTTTCTCCTACGGAGAAAAGTTCGCAGGGGGCGGCGTAGGGGTCCACGCAGGGTTACGTAGCAACCTTGCGGGGTAACTACATCAACTTGAACGAATCCATAAACCTCCTGGCGGCCCTGGTAACGTCCACCCCTTCGGGTACCGTCACCATCGTCTGATAAAACCGCTGTCTCACTAAATAAATCCTCGCTGTGTAGATAATGTTGTCGCGTGCCTTGATCCGAATCTCCCTTCCGGGATTTCCGTCAAGCGAGATTTCCTTCTCGGTCATCAGCACGCCTCGCGCCGATTTTACCGCCCCGTCGCGCGCCGCATCCAAAGAACTCTCAGGATCAGTCACCTTGCCCTGGATATCGTGGTACATGACCCCGTAGTCCACAACGCCCATGTTGACGGTGAACATGTAGACGTTAATCGGCCCGGCATCAGAGGGAGCGGTTTGTTTTCGCTTGACAGGTTGCTTCGGCATGAGAACTGAAAAGCCGCCTTCTTTTGAGGTGAACTCCTTCCACGTATCCTTCTTTGCTTCCCTCTTCCCGCACCCTGGCAGCAAAGCGATAAACCCCACTGCGAGCAGCGTTATCTTAGCCACACACTTCATAATCTCCTCCTTGATATTAATTAAACGCACCACAGGCCATTTGTCAAGGGGTAGAGAGGTCAGATGGTTGCCAGGGTAGCAAGGAGTTGAGACCGTCAAGTGTAGAACAGACACTTTTCAATTTGCAATGAACATGTTCATGTCGTCCTCTTCGAGGAACTCAACCCACTACTACCTGGTAATTATGTATTGACCATGGACATTAATGCTTCTTTTTGCGCGAAGCGCAAAAAGATCGCAGACGTACGGTTCCTTCTCCCGCCCTCAACGGGACAGCGTGCCCCTTGGGGTGCCAATTTTACTGCACCCCATAGGGTAGGGAATTAAAGGGAGGGTGATGGGTGTCCCCCTTACTGAAGGGGGAACTAAAGGGGGATTAAAGGGGAGGGGGGTCCCTGCGATCTTTTGTGCGCAGCACAAAAGGAGCATTTAGCATTCGTCAGTCTTCTATTCCATTCGTCACAAACACCGCTAAACTTAGCTATGACAGCTCTATCACCTGACCAGTGCCGCCAGGTACTAACATCCTCGCAAAGGCTCGTGCTGGATTCATTCGAGTACAACTGGGACGTTTTAACGATAAAAGACATACGTAAGGAAACGAAAGAAAAGATCTCGGTCAAGACCATCCGCCGCGCGCTTGCAAAACTCTGCGACATGGGCGTAGTAGTGCGTCTAAAAGCCGAGAAACAGGGGCGTGGCTACACTCACCAGTACAGACTGGCGTCCGGTAAGGATGAGGGGAAAGGGAAGGAACAGAAGGAGGAGGTGAAGGATAAGGACGACCCACTTTCCGAACTTAACGACCTCCTTACAAAATACAAACGAGAAGCGAAAGAAATCGAAGAATAACCGCGGGGGAATAGTCCCTGCCCCTTCCCTCTCTCCTTGGGAGAGGGGTTAGGGGTGAGGGTCTGCGATCTTTTTGACCCAGGCAAAAAGGAGCACTTAATTAAGGAAGGAAGTCAAGGTGATTGGGTTATAACTTCTTCATCACTAAGATGCGTTCATATTTTGTTGTTCGGGTTCTTCTACGCGAACGGCGCTCATCTGGAACCTTATCGTCGTAAATCGTCTCTAGTTTAAACCTATCGTCGGGTAGATTGACTGCGATATCAGCTAAAATCTCTGCGGTGCGACGTGTCTTACCATCCCTTTCCACATCACCAAGGACTAGAGCGCAGTATCCGCCCTTTTTCAAAACTCTTCCCATCTCCTTAATACATAGTGACATTTGAGGCAAGTATACTTTGTTATTAGCCGTTAATTTTCTATCCAATTCCTTCCAGTCTTCTGAACCTAAGAACCATAACCTCAACCGGTTATCACGCGCATAATCCAACGCACCAAAGTAAGGAGGACTGGAAATTATTGCATCAACCTTTTCATTCTCTATTGGCAAATCCGTGGCGTTTACTTGCCAGACTTGATATTCCCTCTCGTTCCAAAATAAAGGAAACTTTGTTCGACGATAAGCACGCTTAATTTTAGCCAGAAATCTCGATCGTAAGTCTCTGTAATCGTACATCTTAGGGAAAACGTCTGGAGGGTACTTTGAAGTACGTAGATATGGAACTAGATGACTTGCAGGGTATGATAAAAAACCCGGTCGAACGTGGTGCAGGATACCTAACAAACACGACATCAAGAAATAATCTTCTTGTTCTTTTAAAAGTCGGAAAGCAACAATAATCTCCTTCAATGTATCAGGGTGATAAAACTCCTTCACCCACTTTGGAATCATATCTAAATTTACTGACCTTGCCTGTTTCTCAACTTCTTCAATTATTGCATGAGCATTTTCCAGTGCAACTTGCTCATCAGCTGGTGTCTCTAGTTTACCCTTTGTTAGAACATAGGCATAAGGGCTCAAATCGTTAGCCCAAGCAACCCGTCCCGCTAACACAGCCTCTAACGGAACTACGCCCGAACCAGAAAAGGGATCTAATACAATATCGCCTGGTTCGGAGTAAAGATGAATAAGGGCTTTTGCCATGCCAGACTTCATTTTCCCAACATATGGTGATAGTTGTTGTAATGTGCTTTCCTTATCGTTATATGACCCTGTCCAGAATTTGGAATCAAGATGTGTTATCACCCTAGCATCTTCAAAAATTTGTTTTTGTTGTTGTTCTGATAGCACAATTTCCCCTAAGGCGTCCAGGGTCTTGAAATGCTACTATCTACTATTTTCCCTTGGTGCTTAATTCGGACCTCTCTTTTAATCATATTGCTTTTGTGTTGCATTACCTCTACTTCTACTTCCCAAACATGAGCGCTTCTTGCTTGGGGCGCTATTCCAAATAAATCCAAAATCAAGCCAGGCAAACGCAGTGTATTCAGAGTATGCACAGGAGGCTTAGGATCTTGAAGAGTAGGTATTTGTTGAGGGAACAGAAACACATCAGGGGCGGTATTCAAACCTACGGTATCTTCTTGGCCTTGATATTTAGGACAGGGTCGGGCGCGTGTACCACATAGGAGATCTTTGAAAAACAGAATATCTACTTGTTTTTCTCGTTTAACCATTTCGTTAGTGATTCTATTAATCACTGAATGTGCACCGTGTGCAGGTTGATTAACTACCGCTCCATCAAGATGAGACCATACTGCAAACTCTTGTGCCCAAAGAGGGCGATCTGAAATATTAATACTATTCCCCTCACCACCTTTAACTTCAATAGCGCAAAAGTACTGAGGAGCAGCTTGGATTTCTACCTCAAAGTCATATCTTTGTCTGCTACTTCTCTGTTCGTAATTCGAAATCAGCGATTTCTGTTTCATATTGTCTAAAACGTCTTTCACCAAAGCTTGACGTCCCGTAGTTTGTGACGCAATGTAAGTTCCACGGATACTTTCAACTGCTGAACGAAAAACTAATCCACCATGATAATCAACAGGCTCAATACCATGCTGCTTTAATACATTGGGATGCCATTGATCCATATTCTTAAGTAAGTCTACCGTTGGCCGGACCTGCTTTGTCACCCTATCTTCATGCTTGCACGGAAGGGCCAACTTGGTCTCCTTAAATTTAGTAACCACCAGCTCTATTATGCCAAAAGTTCCACTCGGTGTCAAGCAACAACTTGACCTTCACTTCTCCCTTTGTGGAAGCCGTTAGCTGTTTCATTTTGCATTTTGATATTTGATATTTGAAATTGCGACGCAGTCGCGCTTTTGTCCAGCTTTTTTTACCCCAGACGTCTGCTCCGCATCCGTCCGGGGACCCCGGAACTTTGTCCAGCTTTTGGGTAGCTTTTGACCACCTTTTGTCCAGCTTATTTCCCCTTGACCTGCGCGTCATATGTGAGTAGTATTCGTCAAAACACGTAAATCTACGGAGGAAATTATGGCAAAAGAGTTCAAGTACAAGCCGCTTAAGTCGCCAAGGGGCAACAAGTTACACTGCAAGGGCTGGCACCAGGAGGCGGCGCTGAGGATGCTTCACAACAACCTTGACCCGGACGTGGCCGAGGACCCGAAAAATTTAATCGTTTACGGCGGCACCGGCCGCGCAGCCCGCAACTGGCCTGCGTTTGCGGAGATCGTCCGCTCGCTCAAGCAGTTGGAAAACGATGAAACCCTACTGGTTCAGTCGGGAAAACCGGTGGGCATCTTCCGCACGCATCCCTATGCGCCACGGGTACTTATAGCGAACTCGCTGCTGGTGCCTGCCTGGGCCAACTGGGACGAGTTCCGCCGGCTGGAAGCGCTGGGGCTGATCATGTACGGTCAGATGACCGCCGGCTCGTGGATATACATCGGCACCCAGGGCATCATCCAGGGCACGTACGAAACGCTGGCCGAGCTTGCCAGACAACACTTTGCGGGATCACTCAAAGGCAGACTCACGCTGACCGCGGGTATGGGCGGCATGTCCGGCGCACAGCCCCTATCCGTGACCATGAACGAAGGCTGCTGCCTCGACGTCGAGATCGACCCTGCCCGCATCGAGCGCAGGGTCAAGCAAGGCTTCTGCGATAAGATGACTACGAAATTGGACGAGGCTCTGAAGTGGTGCGATGAGGCCAAACGCAAGGGAGAAGGGCTGTCTGTGGGACTGGTTGGTAACGCATCCGACGTGCATCCGCAACTTGTAAAGCGGGGAATCATCCCCGATATAGTCACCGACCAGACCTCGGCGCATGACGAACTCAATGGCTACGTGCCCGGCAAGATGACGCTCAAGCAGGCGCTGGCGCTCCGCAAGCGCGATCCCAAGGGCTATATCAAAGCAAGCTTCGAATCCATGGCAAGACATATGGAAGCCATGCTTGCGATGCAAAAGGCCGGCGCGGTTGCGTTCGACTACGGGAATAATATCCGAGGACAGGCCAAGAAAGCGGGCGTCGCCAACGCGTTCGACATCAAGGGGTTCGTGCCGCTTTACATCAGGCCGCTGTTCTGCCGTGGCAAGGGCCCGTTCCGCTGGGCCGCGCTTTCCGGTGAGAAATCCGACATTTACGCAACCGACGAGCGGGTACTGAAGCTGTTCCCTGAGGATGAGATGCTTCACCGCTGGATTCGCAAGGCGCGCGAAAAGGTGCCGTTCCAGGGTCTGCCGTGCCGCATCTGCTGGCTGGGCTACGGCGAGCGCGACCGCTTCGGGCTTGAGATAAACAAGATGGTGAAGTCCGGCAAGGTGCAAGCGCCTGTGGTGATGGGCCGCGACCATCTGGATGCAGGTTCGGTGGCGTCGCCCAACCGGGAGACCGAGGACATGCTGGACGGCTCGGACGCCATCGCCGACTGGCCTATACTTAATGCGTTGCTGAACACCGCGTCGGGCGCCTCGTGGGTATCGGTGCACCACGGCGGCGGGGTCGGCATCGGGCTTTCGATACATGCGGGCCAGGTAACCGTTGCCGACGGCACTGCGGAGATGGCCAAAAGGATAGAGCGCGTGCTGACCAACGACCCGGGCATCGGCATTGCAAGGCACGCAGATGCGGGTTACGAGATAGCGAAGAAGGTAGCTAAGGAGAAAGGTGTGAAGATACCGATGAAGTGAGCTAGCTTGACAAACTAATACACGAGCCTATAATCAACCTATGGGATATCTAGAAACAGTCTTAGGAAGAAGAGTTGGCCACGAAATTGACGCACAAAAGGACATGATCCTAAAAGTCCTTTATGAATCATATTACAATTTCTTCAACACAAAAGATCCCCCGACTCCAATGAGTCTCAGGCTACTTGCGCAGAGTATTGGGCTTGATAAGAAACGAACTCGAGATATTTGCAACTTGTTAATAGAAGAAAAGCTAATTGATTCCATGCCTCCTCCTTACGAAAAGTTTTATCATATAACGTCAAGAGGTATTGAATTTGTCGAAAAAGCAGGCATCAGCAGTTAAAGTCAGTCCTTCTAGAACTTGGGATTGGTTGAATCAGGCAAAGCGTGACTTAGCTTTGGCGGACATTGCAATCACTAACCAATATTATGAGTGGTCATGTTATTTATGCGAGCAAGGCGCCGAAAAAACACTAAAGGGGTTAGGCAATTTCTTAAGACGAACTCCAAAAGAATTATGGGGACATTCTACGAATGATCTATTAAGGATTTTACCCTTGCCTCTGGTACCCAGAGAGCTTGACGAAGCAAGCAGAGGACTGGATGAACATGCGGTAGCCTCACGATATCCAGGAATAAGTGGCTACCCTGGCAAAACTT
This sequence comes from Caldifarciminota bacterium, assembly GCA_023128825.1. Taxonomy (GTDB): domain Bacteria; phylum Hydrothermota; class Tepidihabitantia; order B3-TA06; family B3-TA06; genus B3-TA06. The sequence goes on from JAGMDF010000042.1 coordinate 10,291, forward strand.
ATACATTAACCGACGCGAAAGATGCGAAACAAAACGCGGAACTTGTATTTCTTTTTGTCGAAGAACTTTTAGCGAGATTAGATACAGCAGTAACCGATTTCAATACCGAGTGGTCTTCTAAATAAAGACCTTCTTCCATAACGATAACATACCTTACAAACAAATGCAGCCTCCTGCATCCCCCCCCACCTTCTCAAATCCTCCTTTTGAGCTACGCTCAAAAGATCGCAGAGATTGCTTCACGGCTTTACTCCACCAAAGGTCGTCACTTGCGTGTCAGCCGCTCGCAATGACGGAGGGTTCTCCTCTCTTTTCGGGATGAGGACGCCGCTCCAAAGGAGCGGTAAAGGTAAGGGAATATCTCTAGATGTGCATCAATAGACTTCGGGGTCTATGATCTGCACCTCGCCGAGTTCGGATAGGGAGCCGTCAAAAGCGGTACTGTCGCCGAGGATAACGATGATGAGATCACGAGGTTTGATGAACTCCGCCGCGAAGCTGTTAACATCCTCGCGCGTAAGTGGTTCAATCTTGTCTGGCAGCCTGTCCCAGAAATCAATGGGGTAATCGTGGGCGGCGTACTCCATGCGATCACTGAGCACCTGATCCGGCTCTGCGTAGTAGGCTGGGAACGATGCAAGCCAGCTTGAGCGCGCAAGCTCAAGCTCACGTTGGGTTATCCCCTCGGTTTTGAGGTCCGAGATTATCTCCAACATCAGCTTGGCGGCCTCTAAGGTGGTTTCCGACTTGGTCAAACACACACCGCGAAACACGCCGGGTTCCTCGAAGTTGGTAGAGATGGAGCCTGAAGCCACATAGGCAAGCCCGCGTTCCACACGTATTTCTTTACGCAGCCGCGCGTACCAGCCGCCGCCGTAGACCTCACAGAATAAACGCGACGCGGCGTAGTCCGGATCGTCCCGCAGCAGACCCTTATGGCCTATGCGGATACTCGATTGCACCGAGCCTGGCCAGTGCACAAGGTAAACCCCAGGAGAGGTATGATCGGTGTATAAGGGAGCCTCATCCGGCGGTTCTGCCTCAGGTTCCTGCCATCCCCCCATGCAGCGCTCCAGGAGATTGAGCATTGCTTTAGGATCAAAATCACCCTCAACCCCGATCATGATGTGGCAAGGCCGGTAGGTGGCCTGGTGGAACTTTTTGAGTTTCTCAGTTGTAATGTTTTCTAAGCAGACCGGTGTTACTTCACGTGCTTCAGGACTCTCATCGCCGTAGATAAGCTTGTAGAATACACGGGGAGCCACAGACCTGGGGTCATCGTTACGTCCCTGGTAGGAGGTAAGGTATTGTCTTTTGTTAACCTCTAATTGATTTTGAGGAAGTGCAGGATCGCGTATTGCACCCACTACCAAGGGCAGGAGGGCGGGGACGTGTTCTGAAAGAAGGTGGAGGTTAAAGGTGGCCTCCTCGGTCCCGGCCGAGCCTGTAAATGAGGCGCCGAATCTATCAAGGCTGTCTTGGAGGATATCTTTTGGGACCTGGTTGCTTCCGCCCTTGGCAATCACATCGACGAGTATATCAGCAAGACCGGCGTGATCGGCAGGGACACGGTTCTTCCCTGCATCGATAAGGAAGGTGATGCCGGTCACAGGCAGCTCGTGATCCTCAACAAAGAAAACCTGGATACCGTTGGACAGTGAGAACCGGTCCACCTGATGGGGCGTGAAATCCAGCCGTGCAGGGAATTCCATGGTGCGGGGGTCTTTTATTTTAGCTATACCCCAGGTAAGGGGCAGTAAAAACAAAAGGAGTGCAATCTTTCTACTCATCTTCAACCTCCATTAGGGCAACCGTTCTTTTATCCGGATCCAGATAGCGTTCGGCTGCATCCATTAAATCCTGGCAAGTGACCTTCTCTACTTCTTCTACCCCGTCGAACAGCTCACACCATCCACCCTTGCATCGGTCGTACCAGCTAAGGTAGAAAGCCAGTGAACTATTGGAAGAGAAGCGATAGTAGAACCATACCTTCCAGCGGACCCGTGCTGCATCGAGTTCTTCTTGAGTGATGGGGTTTTCTTCAAGTGCTGCAAGTTCCTCAAGTACGGCCTCTTCAAGCTGGGCCGCACTCACACCCTCCATGGGGAAGCCTACGAGGCGCATGTAGCCGCCGTAGCTGTGGTTCCCCCTGACGAAGTATAAATTGGAAGCTATTTTGTCCTCCTCCACTAAGGAACGATACAAGCGAGAGCTATGACCGCTGATAAGCACGATGGACAAAAGATCCAGGGTGAGCTCATCCGGGTGTCCTCCAGGTACGGTGTGGAACAACATATACAGGCGAGGGCTTTTCCCTTTCTTCATCAGAACACGTCTTATACCCGGCTGGCCAGGTTCGGTGGTGATCAGCTCGGGCGGATCAGGCTTAGAAGGTATCCTTCCGAAGTAGGCGTCGATAAGTATTATCACCTCGTCTGCGTCCACGTCACCCACGATGGCCACACTCATGTGCTGGGGAACGTAGTAGGTTTCGTAGAATGCGCGAACGTCCTGGCGGGAAAGGTTGGCAATGTCGCTTAGATGTCCGAGAACCGGGTGGCCGTAGGGATGGGCCTTGTAGGCGATGCTTTGGAGCTCCTCGTACAGAAGGCCATACGGATTGTTGTCAATCCACATACGACGTTCCTCAAGTATAACGTCGCGTTCGGAATAAAACTCACGAAACACCGAATTGGCCAGACGATCCGATTCCATTGCACACCACAGCTCGAACCGGTTCGAGGGAAGGGTGAGGTAGTAGTTTGTGTAATCGCAGGAAGTAGAAGCGTTGAGACCGGAGCCTCCGTTGCGTTCGTAGATCTCTGAAAACTCGCCCTGTACTACATAGCCAGAAGCCTGTTCCTGTTTCTGTTTGAACTCTGCATAAAGTGCGGCCACGGTTGCAGAGTCGGCTCCTTTCTGTTTAGCTGTATGATAAACCTGGAATGCGGCATCGAGTTCTTTAAGGACTTTGCGCTCGGCTTTGTAATTGGTGGTACCGATCGTCTGGGTGCCTTTGAATGCCAGATGTTCAAGGAAGTGGGCAAGGCCGGTCTTGTTGGTGACCTCGTTAACAGCCCCTGCCTTGACCATTATCACCATACTCACGAGCGGTGCATCGTGACGTTCAAAGATCAGAAAGCGCATCCCGTTGGGGAGTTCGTGCTCGACCACGCGCTCCTCAAGGTCGGTGTAGGTATCTGCGATACCCATAAGAGGAATCAATCCCAAAAGGATCGCAAAAAGAATCCTGGGCAGATTTTTCATCGTCTCTCCTCGATTTTGCTACAATAATAGTCGGTATTAGCACATTGTAAAGGGCACCAGGAGATGTTGTGGTCTATAGAAAAGGCCCCTTGCGGGGCCTTCATAGCGGGGGCTGGATTTGAACCAGCGACCTTGAGGTTATGAGCCTCACGAGCTTCCAGACTGCTCCACCCCGCAGTAAGCGGATAGTCTACTCAGAGAATTGGGGTTGTCAAGTTTTGGGCTAAACAAAGAGAAAGTAGGGGCCGGTCTCAGCGTGCCCCCCTTTTTAAGGGGGGATTTAGGGGGGATCAACGAATCAGCACAACCTTCTGCACCCGAACCACTCCCTGAGTTTCAGGCACTATGAAGTAAACGCCGGGCAAGAATCCCTCGCCCCACGAGACCGTGCCGCCCGGCTGGGTTGAGTGTACTTCGTCAACCTTCTGACCAGCGGCGTTGTAGATGGCAGCGTGGAAGCCCATAGGTGAGTCTTGATACCTCCGCACAATGTGGGGCCCGACCGGTGTTGTAATCTGCCAGTGTGTTGCGGGTGTTACGGGTGTTACGGGTACGGGCGGCTGCTCTTATGCTCCTTTTGTGCTCCGCACAAAAGATCGCAGACAAGGGTCTTAAGCCCCTTGTCATGGGAATTCTGAAAGAACACCAAAAAGTCTCGCTCTCAACGTAGGGGCCGGTCTTTAGACCGGCCCGAATATTATTAGCGGGTCCACCTTAAGGTCGGCCCGACCCCACTTCAACTTCCCTCTGGCACTCGCAATGACGATAATAATTCCCTCACCCCTAACCCTCTACCCGACGGGGGCACTTCGTCCCAGAGGGAGAGGGGACTGCGACCTTTTCGCCTATGGCGAAAAGGAGCACATAAAAAAGCCCCCTTCCATACAGGGAAGGGGGCAGGGAATTCCGTCCAGTTGCCCTGGTGAGCTTGTCGCATACTTATTCCGTAGAAAGGAGGTGATCCAGCCGCACGTTCCCGTACGGCTACCTTGTT
>JAGMDF010000043.1 GCA_023128825.1 Caldifarciminota bacterium
TTTGGGTAGCTTTTGACCAGCTTTTTTACCCCACGACGCCGCTAACGCGTCGCCGCGGGGACCCCGTAAATTTGTCCACCTTTTGGGTAGCTTTTGACCAGCTTTTGACCACCTTATTGTGACGAGCAGCACTCAAACCTGACGAGTTATAAGAGGTTTTCCCTGGATGATAAGACGCGTATCTGGGACGGCTCCTCGATTATTATCTCAAGACCGTACTCGGGATGATCTATAAGTTCCCCGAATACTTCGACTTGCGCACCCTCGTAGGAAGTGATGTCTATATCAAGCCGCTTGAACTTCTCGACAGCCGAGGAAAAGATAACGCAGGTCAAGCCATTCTTGCCTTCTGAAAAATTAAGGAAGTAGGTGTTCGAACGCTCCGAGCAGCCCACCCGCAGAACCTTACCGATGACTGCAACCTTCTCCCCCGCACTCTTCTTTAGCGCCCGTGTATCAGTTGCAGAAAGCTCGACGATCTCGCCTTCTCCTTCTTCCCAAACCTTTGCATCCCGCCAGATACGCTCGAACTCACGTAAATACGCCCTGTATGTTGCAGGGAATCCTTTAAGAACGAGGATATTCTCGTCGTTCTCCGCCTCGGCAGAGGCTGTCCAGTTAAACGACCCTGTGATCAAAACAGAATCGTCGATCAGCGCAAACTTGTGATGCATCAACCCAACTCCTCGCTCAACCCTGACATCCACACCATTATTAATAAGGTAAGCCGCCTTGCTGTAGCTGCCTGAGGCGTTGGAAGGATCGAGGATCACGCGTACCCTCACCCCACGCTCACGAGCATCGTCTAAAGCCTGGGCGAGCGGCCGGGAGGTAAAGGTGTAGACCGCGACGTCGATTCGCTTAGCGGCCGCATCGATCTCGCGTTCGATAACCCACTCGATTCCATCCTGAGCGCTGAAATGAGACTGGACCGATCCTTCAACCGTGCGCTCCTTGGTCTGACACCCGAGAATCCCCAAAAGGACGATCGCCGCCAGCCGGAATGAGTGCTTTATTCTCATGAACCCCTGATTAAAAGGAGAAGGTAGTAGTAAATCGCCACCCCGAACATGAGGCTGTCTATGCGATCGAGGAACCCGCCGTGCGCGCCAAGTATTCCTGAAGAGTGCTTGACCCCGCGTTCACGCTTGATTGCGGATTCAAACAAGTCGCCAAGAACACCGATCAGGGCCACTGCGACTGCAAACACCACACCCCACCATAACGGCCGATCGGGCAAAAACAACGCTGAATATCCAAGCCCGGCTCCTGCGGTTATCGCCAACCCGCAAAGAAACCCTTCAACGGTTTTCTTCGGAGAAAGTTTCGCGCATAGAGGGGTTCGCCCCAGAAGCGAACCCAGGAGAAAGGCGGCTGTGTCGTTAACCCAGGTCATTACAAACGGAAACGCAAGCCAGGCGTAACCGAGACCTTGCTTTACGACCTCCTGTTTAAGTAAAACAAAGTGCGCAGGTATGAAGCCGAGATACAGGGGCAAAATCAATAGAGGCAGTATAAGCGTCAGCTTGGAGGGAAAAAAGAGGAGCCAGAGTAATACCTGAATTACAAATGCTACAAAAAGATGGCTCGTAAGCGAAAAAGGAGTTAGGAAAAGTGTACACGCCCAGATTAGTGTAGGGGCAATAAGAAAAAGAAGATGGTAAACTCGGAAGGGCTTTATGTATAGCCTAAGGAACTCGAAGGCTGCGGCCAGTATCCAGAGAAGGGCGTAGATTGCCGCCCCCCACAGAGGCGCGGCCATAGCCGCAAGAGTCAGGGGGATAAGAAGCACCCATACCAGCCACCGCCCTTTGAAGAGCTTACTCTTTAACGCGGCCAAAGCGGCGCTCCCGGGCGGCGTAATCGACAAGAGCTGCCTCAAGCTCTTCTCGCTTGAAGTCAGGCCAGAGCACGTCGGTAAAGTAAAGCTCGGTGTATGCCGACTGCCACAGGAGGAAGTTTGAGATGCGTTTCTCTACGCCGGTTCTGATCAAAAGGTCGGGATCTGGTAGTTCAGGCAGGTACTGGAAGGACCCCAAGGTCTCCTCGTTGATGGAATCGACATCCAACTTCCCCTCCGCTGCCGCCTGGGCCGCCCTTTTAGCCATATCCGCGATCTCCTGACGCCCGCCGTAGTTGAGAGCAAGAACAAGCACAAGACCTGTATTTTGGGAAAGCCGATCGCGCATCGTGCGAACCCCATCCTGAACCTTTTCGGGCAATCCTTCGATACGACCGATGGCCTCGAACCGAACGTTATTTTTGTTAAGCTCCTCGATCTCGCCGCGCAGAAACCGCTCGAGCATCTTCATAAGCTCGTTAACTTCGGCTTTGGGGCGATTCCAGTTCTCGGCTGAGAAGGTGTATAGTGTGAGGTATGAGATGCCAAGTTCACCGCAGGACCTGACGATCTCACGAACGCGCTTGACCCCTTCGCGGTGACCTACAATCCGAGAGAGCATCCTGCGCCGCGCCCAGCGGCCGTTGCCGTCCATGATTACAGCTACGTGACGAGGCAGGCTATCCTTGGAAATAGAAACACTCACCTCTTACTGCTCGAGGATCTCCTTCTCCTTCTTGGCGAAGAGTCCGTCCAGCTCCTCGATGTAGCGATCGGTAAGCTCCTGGACGTCTTTCTGGCCTCTGTACATCTCGTCTTCGCTGATCTCTTTCTCCTTCTCCTTTTTCTTAAACTGCTCAATCGCCTCCCTGCGGATGTTACGCACCGCTACCTTGCTCTCCTCGGTAAGACGAGAGACAAGTTTCACCAGATCCATGCGCCGTTCGTCGGTAAGAGGTGGTATGGAGATACGGATAAGATTGGCCTCGACGTTCGGGTTCAGGCCCAGGTCCGAGGCCTGTATCGCCTTCTCGATGTCTGAAAGCGCATTCTTGTCCCACGGCTGGATAACCAGACTACGCGGATCGGGCACGCCGATGGATGCGATCCGCTTCAAGGGTGTGGGCACCCCGTAGTAGTCGACTTTTATTCCCTCGAGCAAGGCAGGGTTGGCACGCGAGGTGCGGATACGTGTAAATTCTCCTGCCAGGAGCTCGACGGTCTTCTTCATCTTTACTTCACTGTCTTTAAGGATCTCCTTCATGCGCCAACTCCTCGTTTGACTACTGTTCCCACCCGCTGGCCGCGAACGAGGCGGCCAATGTTTCCCGGGGAGAATACATCGAAAACCTGAATTATAAGATCGTACTCGCGCGCAAGTGAGAAGGCGGTCTGATCCATAACCGCCAGATTCTGCGCGAGCACCTCTGCGTAGCTGAGTTCTTCAAAGAAACAAGCATCCGGATTCCTTTCCGGATCATCGGAGTAGACCCCCTTCACCTTTGTTCCCTTAAGCACCCTTTTTGCGCCGATTTCAATCGCACGCAGCACAGCCGCGGTATCGGTGGAGAAGTAAGGCAAACCGACTCCACCGCTGAGGATGAGCAGTTTACGGTCGCAGAACGTATCCCGTGCTCCTACGGGATCGTAACGCCTGACCCATGCTATCGGCACAGCACTCATGTGAACGGCATAAATCCCGGCATCGTGCAGCATGCTCTCAAGACGCAAACCATTAAGAAGGGTTCCGATCATACCCATGCGATCGGTAAAGACGCGATCCTCGCCGCTGCGTCCCGACCCCGCACCGCGGACATGGTTCCCGCCGCCCACAAGAACCGCAAACCGCACCTTGCTGATAAGATCCGCTATCTCACCCACTATCCCATCAAGGACCTCGAGGTGAGAGAAAACCTCCCCACTCAACTTGAGGAGGAGGCCTTCATCTTTCTCGTTAATGAATTGTCCCTTAATCTTTTCCAACTTCAAACCACTCAACCTGATTGGTTATTACTTCTCGCCAATTCAAAACACTTAAACCGATCGATTATCGCTCTTCTCCAACCTCAAACCGCTCGAACCGATTGATTACTCTTCTCCAACTTTAAACCGCTGAAACCTCTGAACGAAGATGTTTTCACCCAGGCGGGCGATCGCCTCGGTAACAACATCCTTAACTGTCTTATCCGGGTCTTTGACAAACGGCTGTTCGAGAAGACAGTTCTCCTTGTAGTATTTGTCAAGACGGCCCGCAACGACCTTTTCTACGACGTGTTCCGGCTTACCCGAAGCCCTGGCCTGCTCGGTGTATATCTCGCGCTCCCTTTGTAGAACCTCTTCAGGAACGTCCCCGCGCGAGACCGCAACAGGATCAGAGGCGGCTATGTGCATGGCTACGTCATGGGCGAGGTTCTTGAACTCCTGGTTGCGGGCCACGAAATCCGTTTCACAGTTGAGTTCAAGCAAAACCCCGAGTTTCGCGCCTGGATGGATGTAGGCTTCAATAATCCCTTCTTTTGCTTCACGTCCGGCCTTGGACTCGGCCTTGGCGATACCCCTCTTGCGAAGTACATCTATTGCCTTCTGGATATCACCTCCGGATTCAGCAATCGCCTTTTTGCAATCAAGTACTCCGGCGCCGGTCCGCGCCCGCAGTTCCCTAATCGCATCCAGTTCGCTCACGATTTATCCTCTCTTTCTTCTCCAAGGTCGGTCTCAAAAGCCTTCTTGATACGCATAACCGCATCTGCAACGACCGAGGTCACAAGCTTGATCGAACGCATGGCGTCGTCGTTGCCGGGGATTGGGTAGTCCACCGAATCCGGATCCCCGTTTGTATCAATTAATGCGATAACCGGTATATTGAGTCTTTTGGCTTCGGCTACCGCGGTGGCCTCTTTCACCGGATCGACAACGAACATCAACCCGGGTATGGAATCCATGTTCTTGACACCCCGGTAAAGCTTGCTCATCTTGCGGTGAAGCCGCATGAGTCGCACCTGTTCTTTTTCCGGAAGACCCTTGAACTGCTCGCCTGTTATAATCGAGTCAAGCTCTGCGTAACGCTGGACACGCTGGGAGATGTTTCCAAAGTTGGTGAGAAGCCCGCCAACCCAACGGTCAACCACGAAGTAACTGCCGCAGCGTTCGGCTTCTTCGGTTATTATCTCGCGTGCCTGCTGCTTGGTTCCCACGAAGATAGCATCGCCGCCGGTCTCAAGTATCGAGCCGACCGCCTCGTAAGCGAGCCGCAAACGCTCAATGGTCTGACGGATGTCTATGATGTGAATGCCATTGCGCTTCCCGTAGGCGAAGCGCTCGAACTTCGGGTTCCACCGCCTGGCTCGGTGACCAAAATGCACACCGGCCTCAAGCAAACTCTTGAGATCAAAAGACGCAACCGGGACGCCCACGGCACTATCCTGCTCTTTACTCATCGCTTTGTCCATTGGAAACTCTTTCTGCGTTTAGCTAAGCCATACTTCATACGCTCGTGCTCTCTGGGGTCTCTCGTAAGAAGACTGGCATCCTTCAAGGCCTTCTGAAGATCCGGCTCATGTTTGGCAAGCGCACGCGCCACCCCCAAACTGATAGCGCCTGCCTGAGCAGAGGTTCCCCCGCCTTTTACCTGAACGCGAACGTCAAATCTCTTGAGGGCCTTCGTTACTTCAAGCGGGCGAATGGCCGCAAGGAACAAATCCTTGCGTTTAAGGTACTCATCAAGCCCTTTGCCGTTGACCGTAAATTTACCTTCCCCTGGGGTAAGCCAGATCTTAGCGGTCGCACGCTTGCGGGTTCCGACGGCATGCTCGGCTGCCATCAGCGACCTCCAATCTCAAGCATCTCAGGCTTCTGCGCATGGTGCGGGTGCAAAGCCGATGCATAGATCTTGAGCCTCTTCAGCCTGCGAGCGCGAAGCTTATTCTTTGGCAGCATGTTTTTTACCGCCAGGAACAGCACACGCTCGGGGTGACGCTTACGCATCATCTTGAACGGGATCTCCTTCAAGCCGCCCGGGTAGAAGGTATGATGATAGTAGACCTTATTCTCGGCCTTCTTACCTGTTAGACGAACCTTATCGGCGTTCAGGACCACGACAAAGTCGCCTGCATCCACATGCGGCGTGTAGGTCGGCTTGCTCTTGCCCATCAAGGTCGTGGCTATACGCGTTGCCAGACGACCCAGAACCTTGTCACGGGCATCCACCAGCCACCATTTATGGGTTTCTTGGTTCATTCCTGCTCCAGTCTCTACCATCGGAAGTGTGCGAACGCACGGTTTGCCTCGGCCATCTTATGGGTCTCCTCCTTCTTCTTGCATGCTGCACCCTGATTCCGGACGGCATCCAAGAGCTCGTTAGCCAACCTTTCAGACATACGATACTCACTTCTTGAGCGAGCCGCGCGGATGATCCACTTGATAGCCAAGGATTGGCGGCGCTTAAACCTTACCTCCATCGGAACCTGGTAGGTGGAACCACCTACACGACGTGGCCTCACCTCAAGCACTGGCCTGACGTTGTTAAACGCGCGTTCAAAAACCGTATAGGCGTCTTCCTTCATCTTGCGCTCTATAATCTCCAGCGCTTCGTAGAAGATCTTCTGCGCCACCGTTTTCTTGCCAGCCCACATAAGGTTGTTGATGAACTTGGCAACAAGGGTTGAGTTGTAATGCGGGTCCGGCTGGATCTCACGCACCGAGGCTCTATGTCTTCTGCCCACGGAACCTCCTTAAGCCTTTTTGGGGCGCTTCACCCCATACAGTGAGCGAGCTTGTTTTCGACCTTCGACGCCTGCGGTATCCAACACCCCTCGAATCACACGGTAACGCACACCAGGCAGATCTTTAACACGACCGCCCTGGATTAAAACAACCGAGTGTTCCTGAAGGTTATGCCCTTCGCCCGGGATGTAGGCAATCACCTCGTAGCCGTTTGTTAAACGCACCTTACACACCTTTCTGAGAGCCGAGTTCGGCTTCTTCGGAGTGGTGGTGTAGACACGCGTGCAAACACCCCGTTTCTGAGGATTGCCAGCAAGCGCGGCTGTCGAGGATCTCCTCTTAGGCATCTTACGGCCGTAACGAATCAGCTGATTAACTGTTGGCATCTCTATCCGGCCTCCGTTTTTGGCATCTCTTCTTGCTTTATGATTTCTTCTTCTTCTCCGCTTTTAAGGGCAAAGCGAGGGAACCCGGTTCCAGCCGGGATCAGCTTGCCCACGATCACGTTTTCCTTAAGCCCTGTAAGGTGATCTACCTTGCCCTCCACAGCAGCCATCGAGAGAATCCTGGTGGTTTCCTGGAATGAAGCGGCTGCAAAGAAGCTGTCAGTAGTGAGTGAGGCTCTGGTGATACCCAGGAGGATGGGATGGAAGGTCGCGGGAGCAGTCCCCTCAGCCCGAAGCTTATCATTCGCCTCCTGGATACGCTGTTTCTCGATGATCTCTCCCTCCACGAATGTGGAGTCTCCTGGATCGTCTATCTTTACCTTGCTAAGCATCTGCCGTACGATAAGTGCTATATGCTTGTCGTTAATCCTCACCCCCTGCATGCGGTAAACCTCCTGAATCTCGTTGGTCAGATACTCCATCACAGCCATGCGTCCCTTAACGCGCAGGATGTCGTGAGGATCTATGTTACCCTCACAGAGCTTCTCACCCGCCTTCACGTAGCCTGTATCTTCAACAAGAAGATACTTGGCGTAAGGAACCTTGTACTCCTTCTCGGTCCCTGACTCGGATACGATACGCAACCGGCGCACACCCTCATCCGGCGGATCTATATGAACCGTCCCGTCGATATCTGCAATAATCGCTGGGTTCTTAGGATGCTTGGCTTCGAAAAGCTCTGAGACTCGAGGCAGACCTCCGGTGATATCGGTAGTCTTGCCGATCGCCCGCTGGAACTTGGCGAGTATCTCTCCTGCGCCCATCTTGGCACCGTCTTCAACAAGTAGATATGCACCTGCCGGCAGCTCATAGCGTTCCAACATCTTATCCTTAGCATCACGGATCTCAAGCTGAGGGTGACGACGTTTCTCTCTGTCCTCGACGATAATCATCTGTTTGCGTTCAGAGGTGCCGATCACATCCTCGCGCAGGGTAACCCCGGGGGTGATATCCACAAAGCGAACCTTGCCAGGGTTATGCGAGATAATTGAGATCACGTAGGGCTCCCATTCGAAGAGCACGGTTCCTTCGCTGACCTCCTCGCCTTCCTTGACCCGAAGCAGAGAACCCTTCGGAACAATAAAGGTGACCTTGCGTTTTTCTGAAGTGAGTTCAATCGTACCGCCCTCGCCAATTACAATCGTTGCACCATCGGAGCGCTCGACCGTTTCCAGCTTGCCGGACTTTACCTTACCGTCGAATTTGGCCTCCATACTCGTCTCTTCTGCCGCGCGCTGTGCAACACCGCCGTAGTGGAAGGTACGAAGGGTAAGCTGGGTGCCAGGTTCGCCAATGGACTGGGCACCCATGATTCCAACCGCTTCGCCTATCTCCACCATCCTGCCGGTCGCCAGATTACGGCCGTAGCACTGAGCGCATGTTCCGCTGGCGGCTTCACACGTCAGTACCGACCGGACACGCACCTTCTCTATACCTACCTGTTCTATCTCGGCTGCCTTCTCTTCGGTGATCTCTTCGCCGGCGTAGACTATCACCTCACCAGTGATAGGATTCTGAACGCTCTGCAGTGCTATGCGGCCGATGATACGCTCAGAAAGCGCCTCCATCACCTTTCCGCCTTCACGCAGTGCGCCAACCTTTTCACCCAGAATCGTCCCACAATCATCAATGGAAACGATGACATCCTGGGCGACGTCAACAAGGCGACGGGTAAGGTAACCGGCCTCCGCGGTTTTGAGAGCGGTGTCAGTCAGGCCCTTACGCGCACCGTGTGTAGAGAGGAAGTACTCGAGAACCGTAAGACCGTTCTTGAAAGAACTAACGATAGGACGCTCAATTACCTCCTCACCGGTCAAGCGACGAGAAGGACGTGACATAAGTCCGCGCATCGCAGCAAGCTGCTTGGCCTGATCCTTGGAACCACGAGCACCTGAATCAATAAGCATGAAGAGAGGGTTGAATCCGTCCTGATCCAACGCAAGATCGCTCATCATGTAATCCAAAAGCTCCCTCGATACGTTAACCCACATGTTCACTACATTGTTGTACCTCTCCCGCTCGGTAATGACACCCTTCTCGTATGCGTCGTAATACCGCTTGGCCTCCTTCATACCCTGTTCGATGATCTTTTGCTTGGTGTGCGGCTCAACCAGATCGTCAATCCCTATAGAGGCACCGGATCGAGTAGCATAGTAAAATCCCAATTCCTTGAGCGAATCCAGAAGCTCTGCGGTGCGCTTGAAACCGAATCGCTTGAAGCAACGGGCTATCAGGTTGACTGTTTTCTTGCTGTTGAGCACCTCGTTGACAAAACGCAGTTCGGGGGGAAGAATCTCGTTGAGGAAAACCCTCCCCATCGTGGTGTGTATCTTCTTGCCGTTATGCACCCAGTCAATCTCGTCAAACAACCCCAGATCGTGGTTGTCATAGGCCACGTGCAGTTCCTGGAAGTCGTCGTACAGAAGTCTTTGATCTCTCGCCTTGCCAGAATATCGCTTGGTGATGTAGTAGATCCCAAGCACCATGTCCTGGCCGGGCACCATCAAAGGTCTCCCGTTCGCGGGCGAGAGGACGTTGTTCGATGCCAGGAGGAGCACCGAGCTTTCAAGGATCGCCTCGGGCGTGAAGGGCACGTGAACAGACATGGTGTCGCCGTCAAAGTCCGCGTTGAATGGTGGGCAGACCAGAGGATGGATACCGATAGCACGGTTCTCCCACAGCCGGGGATAGAAGGCTTCTACCGAGAGACGGTGCAGGGTAGGTGCTCGGTTGAGGAGCACGGGGTGCGATTTAACGATTTCCTCCAGTACCTCCCACATCTCAGGCGCTCCCATACGGAAGAGCTCCTTGGCACTGCGATCGGACTGAGCAACCTTACACGCTTCCAGGCGCTGCAGGACTACCGGTTTGAAGAGCTCCTTGGCCATCTCCTTGGGAAGGGAGCATTCGTGAAGCTTAAGATGCGGATCTACTACGATCACCGAACGACCGGAGTAGTCGACTCGTTTGCCCAAAAGGTTGCGGCGGAAGCGTCCCTGCTTACCTCTAAGGGTCTCGGACAGGGATTTAAGCGGACGGTTGCCGCGTCCCCTGACCGGACGAGCAAGGTGCTCGTTATCGAACAGCGCGTTTAGAGCCTCCTGAAGCATCCGCTTCTCGTTCTTGAGGATGATATCCGGGGTCTTGATGGACATCAGATGCTTCAGCCGGTTGTTACGGACGACGACACGTTTATAAAGATCGTTGATATCCGAGGTCGCATAGCGACCACCCTCAAGGGCCACAAGGGGACGCAGGTCGGGCGGGATAACCGGTATAACCTCAAGAATCATCCACTCCACGCGGTTCTCAGACTTGCGGAACGCCTCTACGATCCTGAGGCGATCAAGCAACACCCGACGTTTGGATACCTCGTGCTTGATTCGCGACTTAAGCTCAGCCGAAAGGTCATCAAGGTCTATCTCCCTTAAAAGTTCCAAAAGCGACTCTGCACCCATCCCGGCCTTAAGCCCCTCGTATTTCGATATCGCCTCGTGATACTCGTCCTCGTCATAGATAAGGGAAAGCTTCTTGTAGGGTGCCGAACCTGTCTCAAGCACAACGTAGGCTTCGTAGTTGATGATACTCTCAATCTGTCCGGCGGATAGATCGAGAAGTTTGCCTATCTTGGAAGGAGGAACCTTGTAGAAGAGAGGATGAACAACAGGGATTGCCAGCTCGATGTGTCCCATGCGTTCCCGGCGTACCGCCGAGGTTGTAATCTCAACGCCGCAGCGGTCACAGACTATCCCCTTGTAGCGAACCTTCTTGTACTTGCCGCAGCTGCACTCATAGTCCTTGACAGGACCGAAGATACGCTCACAGAACAACCCGTCACGCTCAGGCTTCTGCGTCCGGTAGTTGATGGTCTCTGCCTTGGTAACTTCACCCATAGACCAGCTGCGTACGTCATCAGGCGAGGCTATTTGAATCCTGAGAGCATCAAAATCCCAACCTTCAACTCTATCAGGAGGCATCCTTTTTCTCCTTTAGGGGAACCAGATTAAGCCCAAGCCCCCGAAGCTCCTTTACAAGCACGTTAAAGCTTGCGGGCATCTGCGGAGGCGGAGGGTTCTTCCCCTTGATGAGCGCCTCATACAAGGCGTTGCGCCCTTCCACGTCATCCGACTTGATGGTTAACATCTCCTGAAGGGTGTGAGCAGCACCGTAGGCCTCAAGCGCCCAGACCTCCATCTCTCCGAAGCGCTGGCCGCCGAACTGAGCCTTTCCACCCAGAGGCTGCTGGGTAATCAGAGAGTAGGTTCCGGTCGAACGGGCATGGATCTTGTCGTCAACCATATGAATGAGCTTCATCATATACATGTACCCTACGGTAACCTCTCCATCGAACTCCTCGCCGGTGCGTCCGTCGCGAAGCTTCACCTTGCCGGAAAGAGGCAGACCAGCTTCACGAAGTTCTTCTTTGATCTCTTCAGTCGTGGCGCCCTCAAAGATCGGACAGATAGCCTTGTAACCCAATCGGCGAGCGGCGTATCCAAGGATCGTCTCAAGAATCTGTCCGATGTTCATACGTGAGGGTACACCCAGTGTGTTAAGAACCATGTCAATCGGTGTGCCATCTGATAGGTAAGGCATATCCTCGACCGGAAGTATCTTGGATACAACACCCTTGTTCCCGTGGCGACCTGAAAGCTTGTCGCCCACCGAGAGGTCGCGCTTCTGGGCTATATAGATCTTTAGCGATTTAATCACCCCGTGCGGCAAATCGTCGCCTCTTGAGGTACTCTCAAGCTGGGTACGCAGCTCATCTTCCAGCTTGACAAGCGCCTTGGCTGTTCGCTCAAGCAACCCGGAGAGCTTTTCTGTCCTTCCCTTATTCGTAAGCTCAATCTTTGCAAGCTTCAGCTTGTCAAAAGGCAGAGCCTCAAGAAAGGAATCGGTGAGAAGCTGACCCTTGGCAAGCACTTCCTTGCCGCGTTTATCAATAACGGAAGCAGCAAGCTTCTGGCCGGAAAGCAGGCGGCGCAGTTCCGTATCGCGTTGAGCAATCAAGAGTTCACGACGGTCCTCGAAGCGCTTCTCAACACCCTTACGGCGTTCCTCGATTACGCGACGTGCTAAGGGATCCTGGGTGTTGCGTGTAAGGATCCTGCATCCTATCACCGTACCGAAGACCCCTGGTTCCACGCGCAGAGAGGTATCGCGGACGTTTGTCGCCTTCTCCCCGAAGATCGCACGAAGAAGGCGTTCCTCAGGGGTAAGTTCCGTATCACCGCGAGGTGTGATGCGACCCGCAAGGATATCGTCGGGCTTGACCTCCGCCCCGATGCGAACGACACCGAACTCGTCAAGATCAACCAGGTCGGACTCGGCGGCTCCGGGTATATCTCTCGTAATCTCCTCCGGACCGAGTCTTGTCTCTCTGGCTTCAATCTCATATTCAAGAACCTGGATCGAGGTAAACTCATCATCCACCAGAATACGCTCTGAGAGAACGATTGCGTCCTCGTAGTTGTAACCCCACAGAGGCATAAAAGCAACAAGAATGTTGCGTCCCAGTGCAAGATGCCCCTGACAGGTTGAGGGACCGTCGGCCAGAGCCTGACCGCGCTTTACACGCTCGCCAGGTTTAACGCTCGGCCGGTAGTGAATGCAGGTATACTGATTGGATTTCTGGAAGTTACGTAACCGGTACTCCTGGATACCGTCCTTCGTCTCAAGAAGAATCCTCTTGGCATCCACATAGGCCACCCGTCCGGGCGCATCCGCCACAACAACCGACTTCGCCTTTCGGGCAACGGTCTCCTCTATACCTGTCATAACGTAAGGAACCTCTGACTGAATAAGGGGTACGGCCTGACGCTGCATATTTGAACCCATGAGTGCCCGGTCGCCGTCGTCATGCTCAAGGAATGGAATAAGAGAGGTAGAAGGTGCGAATATCTGTTTGGGAGAAAAGGTTACGTAATCCACCTTTTCGGACGGAACCATCACCACCTCACTACGATAACGCGCAGAGACCTTCTTGCCCTTGATGCGGCCCTCGGAGTCAAGCTCAAGCTCATCAGAGGGTGCGATGGCAAACTCCTCTTCGGCTTCGGCGTTCAGGTAATCAATCTTACCGGTTACACGACCGTTCTCCACCTTTACGTAAGGGGTCTTTATGAAGCCGTAGGGGTCGATCTTGGCGTAGTAGGCAAGTGAGGTGATGAGACCGATGTTCTGTCCTTCCGGTGTCTCGATAGGACATATGCGGCCGAAGTGGGAGTAGTGAACGTCGCGCACCTCGAAACCCGCTGTATCCTTGGTGAGCCCGCCAGGACCGAGTGCTGTCAGACGACGCTTATGGGTAAGCTCCGCCAACGGATTGACCTGTTCCATGAACTGGGATACGGCACCGGTGGTAAAGAAACGCGTAACGCTGTTGGAGACGACCGGAGAGTTGAGGAGTTCAAGCGGTGTAGCCTTTTCCTCGTCGATGAAGCTTGCGCGCTCCTTGGCGTTCTGCCCAAGTTGCAGGAGCGATTGTCGGAAGACGTTGTAGAGCTGCTCTCCTATACCCTTAACCCGACGGTTGGAGAGGTGATCCATATCATCGGAGGGGTAGCGGCGCTCGGCGAACTCGATAAGTCTCTTTGATATGGCAAGCATCTCGTCCTTGCGCAGGATCAGATCATTCCTTCTCTTAAACCCGAGTTTCGCGTTAAGCTTGTGTCTGCCGACCCTGCCCAGGCTGAATCGACGGTAATCGAAAAGCATCCCGAAGACAAGTCGTTTGGCCAGGTCGATCGTTGAGGGCATCACCGAACGCAGCTTGTAGTAGATCCTCCGCAAGGCGTCGTCTTCCGATGTGGACTTGTCGGCACGGATCGAATCGATAAGCACCCGCACACCGTAGCGGTCCTCATCGAAGACCTTGACCTTGGTGACCCCACGTTCGGCAAGAAAATCACAGAGTTCGGTGTTGAGTTCGTCGCCAAGGTCGGCCAGTGTCACACCATTCGAGGTCTTGACCGTGGCGGCCAAAACAACTCCCTTTTTGGGAGCTGTCTCGCGCGTGCGAACGAACTCATTCACCATATCCTCGGGGATGTAACCCAAAGCCCTGAGGAACGTAAAGAGGGGCACCTTGCGCCTTCGCTCAAACACCGCGGTGAGAACGTTATTGGTTCCCACGTCTATCTGAAACCAGGCGCCGCGTTCGGGAACAATCAGCGTGGAGTAGGCGCCCTTCATAAATGAGAAGTAGATACCAGGTGAGCGTTGCAACTGGCTGATAACCACGCGCTCCACCCCGTGGATGATAAAGCTGCCGCCCGAGGTGATGTAGGGAACGTCACAGATGTAGACCTTCTGTTCGATTACATCCTTTATGCGGGGCTCGGCCCCCTTTTCTTCGGGTTCAAAGAACCGGGTCAACCTGAAGAAACCGTTTACAGGCCTGGAGTAGGTAGCGCCGCGTTCTATCGCCTCCTCAGACGTATAAAGCAAAGGCCCTACTTCATACCCCAGATATTCAAGCCTAAGATGACTGTGAATATCCTCTACGGGAAAGGCCTCGCCGAAAGCGGCTTCCAGGCCTGTGGATTTACGCTTCTCGGACGGAACGTCAGTCTGCAGACACTCCTCAAAGGAGCCCACCTGGATGTTTTCAATCGCCTCGGCCGTTCCGTATTTCGGAAGCTTCGAGAAGTCCTTGAACTTCATCAATCTACTTCAGCTCTACCTTGGCTCCAACCGACTCCAGTTTTTTCTTGATCTCCTCGGCTTCATCTTTGCCGGCGGCTTCCTTGACGGTTCCAGGCAGATTGTCGATAAGCTCCTTGGCTTCCTTGAGTCCAAGGCTGGTGACGCTACGCACCTCTTTGAGAACCTGCAGCTTCTGTCCGCCGACATCGGTGATTACAATATCAAACTCGCTCTTCTCGACAGGAGCCTCGGCAGGGGGACCAGCAGCAGCGGCAGAAGAAACGGCAACCGCCTGGATTGAAAACCTCTCCTTCAAGGTATCCACCAGTTCTGAAAGTTCGAGAACGGTAAGAGAACCGATTTCATCGACAAGCTTATCCAGCTTGGCTGTGCCGGACTTAGCCGTGGTCTTCTTTACCTTCTTCTCTTCTTTCTTTTCGGCAACCGCAGTGGCGGTTTCCTTGGCCTTTTTAGCTTCTGCTTTCCTGGCTTCTTTAGGCTCTTGAGTCTCTTTTGTCTCCGTAGCCTTGGCGGCTTCTTCGCTCATTGTACCTCCTTTTGCGCTCTGAGCGAACTCAAAACTCCTACTAACTCATGCAGCTTGGCCTGCAAAACATTGACCAGCGCACTCTTTGTTCCTTCAAATAAACCGACGAGCTGCGAAAGCAACTCCGCATGTGATGGAATCCTGGCCAGACGCTCTACCTCCTCAACCGTAAGGAAACGTCCTTCAAGAAACGCTCCCTTGAATCTTATGGGAACATCCTTTCTGGCGAACTCCGAGATCTTGCGTGCCGGAACCAACTCGTCGTCCAGTGAATAAAGCACCGCGGTAGAGCCAAGCAGAACCGCTGGATCAGGGATCTCTACATCGAGCTCTGATAGAACACGTACCAGCAAGCGGTTCTTAACCACCTTCATCCGGGCGTTCTCAGCGCGCAGCTCGCTACGCAGGTGGGTTACATCGTTGGCATTGATCCCGGTAAAATCGGCAAAGTAGTAGTTATCTGCCTTGGCAAACTCCCGGACGAGTTCGGTCACCAGCTTCTTCTTCCCCGCCTTGATCATTACAGCTCCTCTTTGCGCGCAAGTTCCGCAATTTCTTTAGGATCAAGCTTTATGGACGGTCCCATCGTGGCGGATACATAGATCGAGCGGATGTACTGTCCTTTGAAGGTCTTGGGGCGCAGCCGATTAAGCTCGGCTATGAACACAAGAAGGTTGGCCCGAATATCCTCGGCCGAAAAACTGACCTTTCCCAGCACTCCGTGAACGTTACCCGTACGGTCGGTGCGGAACTGCACCCGTCCGGCTTTAATCTGCTTCACCGCCTGAGCGACGTCAACGGTTACGGTTCCGGCCTTGGGCGAAGGCATAAGACCTCTGGGACCCAAAAGCTTACCCAACCTTCCTACCACAGACATCGTGTCCGGCGTAGCTACCGCCACATCAAAGTCGAACCAGCCACCCTGAACCTTCCCTACAAGGTCATCGAGGCCGACGTAATCTGCGCCTGCCTCTTTTGCCTCTTGCTCCTTCTCGCCCTTGGTGAAAACCAGCACCTTAACTTCCCTGCCGGTTCCCTTGGGCAAAGAAACCGTACCGCGCACCATCTGATCAGCCTTGCGCGGATCAACACCCAGCTTGACACCTATATCCACGGTCTCATCGAACTTGGCGCTCACCGTCTCCTTAAGCAAGGGCAGGGCCTCATCCAACGGATAGTAGCGGGTCGCATCTACCTTTGTAGCAATATCTCGATATCGTTTGCCGTGCTGCATCAATCCTCCACCGTGATGCCCATGGATCGGGCGGTTCCTTCGATAATCCTCACGGCGGCATCATCGGATGCGGCATTGAGATCGGTTTTCTTCTTACGGACGATCTCAAGAAGCTGCTTCCTTTTGATGGAAGCCACCTTCACGGTATTGGGTGTGCTCGATCCCTTGGCTATCTTGCATGCCTGCTTCAAAAGGACTGACGCAGGAGGGCTCTTGGTTACGAAGGAGAAGGTTTTATTCTTGTAGACGGTGATAACCACCGGCGTGGTTAATCCCTGAGAGAGCTTGGAGGTAGCAGCGTTGAACTGCTTGCAGAAATCCGGGATGTTAAGCTGCCACTGGCTCAGAGCAGGGCCTACCGGAGGAGCAGGGGTCGCCTGACCTGCCGGGATGTGCAGCTTGATCTGTCCAATAACCGGTTTACCTTTAACCTTGGCCACTTTCTTACTCCTTCGTCTGTTAAATCGTTTGCACTTCGATAATATCAAGTTCTATGGGCGTCGAGCGCCCGAAAATCGTTACAAACACCCGCACCTTCCCTCGCTCCGGGTTGATCTCATCCACGGTCCCTATAAAACCGGCAAAAGGGCCTGAGGTGATCTTGACGCTCTCGCCGGTGGAGAACGGCACCTCTGCAGTCATCTTCTCCTGCCCCTTGTTCATCTCCTCCAGAACGGCCACAGTCTCTTCTTCTGACAGAGCAGAAGGACTCTTTTTGGTCCCCAGGAGTCTCACCACTCCAGGAGTAGAGCTGATCAGCTTAAACGTCTCCTCACCAGGTTCCAGCTCGACAAGGATGTGTCCTGGAAAGAGACGTCTCTCCTCCACACTCTTTTTGCCTTTCTTGACGCGCCACACCCGTTCCACGGGCACTATTATCCGCCCGAACTTATCCGCCAACTCACTGCGCTCGATAAGCTTTGAAAGCAACTTCTTAACCTTGGCTTCGTGCCCGGTGTAGGTGTGAACGACAAAAAACTTCATACGAATACCTTCAAAATAAGCGCCAGAAGTGTTTTGAATACCGAATCTACTCCCCAAATGAACAAGGTCATTATGAGGCTCAGGATAAGAACAGCGGTAGTAGAGGCTATAAGCTCCTTGCGCGACGTCCACGAAACGCGCTTCATCTCACTCACTACGCCTTTGAAAAAATCTCTAATCTTAGCAAACACCTATTCCTCGCTTGGTTCAAGCAGGCCTGGAGGGATTCGAACCCCCA
>JAGMDF010000044.1 GCA_023128825.1 Caldifarciminota bacterium
TTGGGTAGCTTTTGACCAGCTTTTGGGTAGCTTTTGTACACCTTTTTTGACCCGGAAAAGCCTCATCAATCCCTGGGAGGAAGGGTTCTTTTGTATTGACAAATCCCCACAAGTGTGCTAAACTATTAGTTGTTATGAGATTAGACCGTTTTACCCAGAGGGCGCAGGAAGCGCTGGGGCTGGCTCAGGAGTCTTTAACTCGCTTCCAGCACACCGAGTTTGACGCGCACCACCTGCTCTTCGGGCTGCTCACGCAACAGCAGGGGCTTGTGCCGCAGATCCTATCGGAGATGGGAATCGCGGCTGAGCATCTTACCGAGCGTCTGGAGCGCGAGCTTGATCGCCTGCCTAAAGTCGCAGGCGCAGGCGGCGGGACAGAGCAGATATACCTTGCTCCGCGTCTTAAACGTGTGCTGGATCGGGCGTCACAGGAGGCCGGTCGTCTCAAGGACACCTATATAGGCACCGAGCATCTCTTCCTTGCCCTGATTGAGGAACGTGAGGGTTTGGCGGCCCGCCTGCTACGAGATTTCGGCGTTACGACCGACAAGGTCTACCAGGCTCTGCAGAAGATAAGAGGCACGCAGCGTGTTACCTCACCTGACGCGGAAAGCCACTACCAGTCACTCAAGAAGTACACTCGCGATCTCACGCAACTTGCAAAGGAGGGCAAGCTTGATCCGGTGATCGGCCGCGACGACGAGATCCGCCGCGTTATAGAGATTCTATCACGCCGCACCAAGAACAACCCTGCGCTCATAGGTGAGGCGGGTGTGGGTAAGACCGCGATAGTTGAAGGGCTTGCCCAGCAGATAGTGGCCGGAGACGTCCCGGAGACGCTGCGCGACACGAAGGTTCTTGCACTCGACATGGGTCAGCTTGTTGCCGGCACCAAGTTCCGCGGCGAGTTCGAGGAGCGCCTGAAGGCGGTTCTTGCGGAGCTCAAAGAGAATCGCGGTAACGTTATCCTGTTCATAGACGAGATGCATACCATAGTCGGCGCGGGTGCTGCGGAGGGCGCGCTTGACGCCTCCAACCTTCTCAAGCCCGCCCTGTCACGGGGCGAAATACAATGCGTGGGCGCCACCACGCTCAAGGAGTACCGCGAGCACATCGAGAAGGATGGGGCTTTGGAGCGCCGGTTCCAGCCTGTATACGTGGATGAACCTACGATCGAGGAAACGATCCAGATACTTGCAAGGCTCCGCGATCGCTACGAGGCGCATCACGGGGTGAAAATCGCAGATGATGCCATCGAAGCGGCGGCCAGACTCTCGGCACGCTACATTGCCGGAAGACATCTTCCGGATAAGGCGATCGACGTGCTCGACGAAGCGGCGGCTCACCTCAAGCTGGATATCTACTCCTTGCCGCCTGAGATCCGCCAGAAGGGGCAGCGTCTGGCAGAGCTTACTCGTGAGGGACAGGAGGCGGTCAAGATGCAGGATTACGCGCGTGCGGCACGGCTAAAGGAGGAGGCTGATCGTATCCAGGCAGACTACGTTAAAGAACGCAACGCTTACCTCAAGGATAAGGGGATAGGCCGGACGCTCGAAGCTCAACATATTGCAGAAATCATCTCGCGCTGGACAGGGATACCGGTTGCAAACATGCTCAAGGGAGAGGCCGAAAAGCTTTTAATGATGGAAGAGCGCATCCACGAGCGGCTTATTGATCAGGACGAGGCGGTTCGTGCGGTTGCGGACGCGATCCGCAGGGGACGATCAGGGCTTTCGGACCCGAATCGGCCTATCGGTTCCTTTCTCTTCCTCGGACCTACCGGCGTGGGCAAGACCGAACTTGCCCGCAGCCTTGCCTGGTTCCTGTTCGACGACGAGGCGGCTCTCCTGCGGATAGACATGAGCGAGTACTCGGAGAAGCACACCGTGGCCCGGCTGGTGGGTGCGCCTCCGGGCTATGTGGGGTACGAGGAAGGCGGTCAGCTTACCGAGGCGGTGCGCCGAAGACCCTACCAGGTTATACTTCTCGACGAGGTTGAGAAGGCGCATCCTGTCGTGTTTAATATTCTTCTTCAGCTTCTGGACGACGGACGTCTTACCGACGGCCAGGGTCGGACGGTTGACTTTGCCAATACCGTGATTATCATGACCTCAAACATCGCTTCACAGGAGATACTTGACAGCGGCGGCGAGCTTGCCAGGCAAGCACTCGATCATCACCTGAGAGCGAGCTTCAGGCCCGAGTTCCTGAACCGTATTGACGAGATAGTGGTGTTCAAGCCGCTTACGCTGGAACATATGGGTTCTATTGTGGAGTTGCAGCTCGGGCATCTTAAGGAGAGAGTGCTGGATAAAGGGATAGAGGTCAGTTTCTCAGACGAGGTAAAGGAGCTTTTGATACGCGAAGGATTTGATCCAAGATTCGGGGCGCGGCCCCTGAAGAGAGCTGTTGAGCGGCTTGTTGCCAACCCTCTGGCCAGGATACTTATAGAGGGAGAGGGACGACGTTCGTATCACGTGAGACTTGAGGAGGGTAAGTTGGTATTTGATAGCGAAGAGACATGAGGTTTCCAAGGGAGAAGCTGGTTCTTTTTTCGCTGCGTGCCGAGTTCGTCGATCTCGATGAGCTGCTGCACTTTGCCAAGAAGCACCGGGCCTTCAAGCGTTCCTATTACGTTATCATAGACTACCCGGATTCCTTCGATATCATGCTCGTTCGCCAGGGGGAGCTTGCAAATATTGTGCGTGTGGCCAACAACGTCCCCAACAAAGAGCTCTCCCTCAAGGACGTAGAGAACAAGATCAAACACACCGACTCCTCGCTTGTTAACGTTGCGTTTGCTGACGATCAGCTTTTGGCGATGATGACTGTCGGCCTGCGTGATGAAAACGTTATTCGGGAGGTGAATGCTCGCAGCACGCCTGCGCTGAATCTCCTGCGTGACCTGTCGGTGCAGAACTTTTCAGGCATACTGGTGATAACTCGTCGCAACGAGAAGTCCTACGTTCTTGTTAAGGAAGGTGAGGTTTCCATCGTATATCTGGCTCCGGGCGGGCGAAGTCCCGATGACCTCTTAAAGTACCTGAAGGAAGGTGATTCGGAGCTTTCCATAAAGATCATTCGCGAGGTGCCTGAGGAGGCGGCATACGCAACATCCGCTCAGGTTGAACTTTTGACGACCTCTGCAAACCGTCTGCTTGAGGAGTTCGCGGCGATCCTGGGACGCAACATCGTGAAGAAGATAGCAGAGATCTCGCTTAAAGGTGTTGCCAGGGAGTATACCTTCTTCGAGGGCTTGGAGATCACAGATGATGCCAGGCTCACGGGCGAACCCAAGGTGGATCCAGACAGCCTGGTTAAAGGTTTTGCCGCCTTCTTCAACCTGCTGGCGGATTCGCTTTCCACCATCTCCGGCGGCAGACACATCACCGTCTTCCGTAAGGCTCTTCAGGACTACAGGTTCGCGCTCAATAACCTGAAGCTTTTTGACCATATCAAAGAACAGATCTTTTGATCCAGCGAGGCAGTCTATACGTAGTGAGCACACCGATAGGCAACATGGCCGATATAACACTGCGGGCGCTTGAGACCTTGAAGGTGGTCGATCTCATTGTATGCGAGGATACCCGTCGTACCAGGGGTTTGCTTGCACACTACGATATCCACAAACCCCTTATCTCTTATAACGACGTAAACAAGGAAGCGCGAACCCCTTCCCTTCTGGCAAAACTCTCGAACGGAGAAAGCATTGCACTGGTATCCGACGCCGGCACCCCGGCTATATCAGATCCAGGCTTCTACCTGGTGCGTGAGGCCGTCAAACAGGGGATCAATGTTGTTCCCATACCAGGCCCATCCGCTATCCTTGCCGCTTTGGTCGCTTCCGGCCTCCCCACCGACCGGTTCCTGTTCGTTGGATTCCTCTCGAAGAAATCGGGAAGACGCAAGACCCAGATTCGTTCCTTTGCCGAGGAGCGGGGCACCGTTATTCTTTATGAGACCGCACTTCGTTTACCCAAAATAGCTCGTGATTTCCTCGAGGTCCTCGGTCCTGAGCGCAAGGTTGTGCTTGCGCGCGAGCTTACCAAGCGCTTTGAGCAGGTGGTGCGCACCGATCTTGAGAATCTTCCCGAGACATTAAAAGAAATCCCCTTGAAAGGAGAGTTCGTTGTCCTGGTATCGGGAAACACGAAGTAAGATTTATACAGGCTTCCGGTGGCTTCTCTCGCCGCTGGTTAAGGCATTTGTCAGGCTCCAGATGCCTCCTGCGGTTATATCTGCAGCCGGGATTCTGTTCACCGGCGTGGCTTTTATACTCATGTACAGGGGCTGGTCGAACGGGGACGGGTGGGGCTTGATGCGTGCCGCAGGTGGGGTTATCCTTTTTGCCGCTGCCTGGGATACCGTGGACGGCGAGGTGGCGCGCGCCCTTGGAAAGACCTCACCCAAGGGAGCATTTCTTGATTCGGTGCTTGATCGGGTCTCGGAGTTCATTATCTTCCTTGGGATCTTTCTTTTCTTCGGTTTCGGCAAACTCGACTGTGCCTTGCTGTTTGCCCTTCTTTTCGTCTCTTACTCTATAAGCTACATCCGCGCGCGCGCCGAAGGGGTGGGCATCGACTGTTCGGTTGGGGCATTTGACAGGGCCACGCGGGTTTTCATTATAGGGGTGGCCTTGATTGCAATCCCGGCCCACATGAATTGGGTTATACGAGGCCTTCTTGCGGGCACTGCATTCACGGCTGCGAGGCGGTTTATCCATGTCCTCACAAGAAAAGCCAAGGCCTGAACGCGTACTTCTGGTAGCGGTTGCTCCGGATAACCGCTCGCGCTGGGACGTGGTGGACAGCCTTGCCGAGCTCGCCGCTCTGGCCGAGACCGCCGGTGGAGAGGTTGTAGAAAAGATACTCCAGATCCGGCAAAAGCCTGATCCCCGCAGCTTCGTGGGACGCGGGAAGCTTGCCTACCTTAAGGCGGTCGCAAGTCAGCTCGATATTGACCTCGTGATCTTCGATAACCCCCTTACCCCTACCCAGTTGCGATTCATTGCCGAGGAACTCAATCGCCGCGCTATAGACCGAACAGCGTTGATACTCGACATCTTCGCTCTTCATGCGCGCAGTGGTGAGGCCAAGACCCAGGTTGAGCTTGCCCAGCTTGAGTACCGGTATACCAAGCTTACAGGCTGGGGACGCGAGCTTTCGCGTCTGGGAGGTCGTTCAGGCGCGCTCGGCGGCCGTGCCGTGGGAATCGGCACGCGCGGACCTGGAGAAACCAAGCTGGAGGTGGACAGACGCCGCATCCAGGAGCGGATCAGCCGTTTGAAGAAGGAACTCGATCACATCGAACGCGAGCGGGACACACAGCGAAAGCGACGCAAGAGGCTTTTAACCGTTACCATGGCAGGTTATACCAACGCCGGGAAATCGACCCTTCTCAACGCACTGGCCGCAGAACACACCACGGTCTCATCCCACCTCTTTTCCACCCTTGATTCTACAACCCGTGTGGTTGAACTTGAAGAAAACATCCCCATGCTCCTTACCGATACGGTGGGTTTCATCAAGAACTTGCCTACCCAGCTCGTTGCAAGTTTCCGGGCAACGCTGCAGGAGATATCCGAGGCCGATGTTGTGCTTCACGTGGCTGATGCGAGTGATCGGCATCTCGATCAAAAGATAGGAGTTGTTGAGCGCCATCTTGTCGAGTTGGGTGCAGATCAAATCCCAAGGGTGCTTGTGCTTAACAAGAGCGACCTTTTGTTCGACGAGGCGGTAGCGGAAAAGCTGTCCCGACGATACGAAGAGGCGATTCTTGTATCGGCCCTTCACTCCCAGGGTCTGGAGGGTCTGCGCAGACGTATAAGGGAACTCGTCGCAGGGATTCTAGTGGAGCTGGAGGTCAGGATCCCCCACTCATATCCCGAGTGGGAGCACCGTTTCTACGAAGCAGGCGATGTGCTGGAACGGATTGAAGAACCCGAGAGCGTGACCTTAAAGGTCAGGGGATACAGGGCCCTGCTGGAGGGTTTGGATAAGGAGTTCAGGAGCCTTCTAGCGAGCGCTGACAATTGATGCAGTGCTTTGCATAGGATACGTAGGCCAGTCTTTCCTTTTGAATCTTGGCCCCGCAGCGTGTGCATATTCCGAATGTGCCGTCGTGGATGCGCTTGAGTGCCTCGTCTATGGCCCGCAGGGTGCGTGTCTGTTCTGAAGTCAAACTTGCCTTAAGCTCTCTCCGATAGGTTTCACCGGACTGATCGGCCATATGAAAGGTGAAACTTGAAAGGTCGCCTGACGCTTCGCGGGCCAACTCGGCGAGTTCCTCTTCCTTGACACCTATCTCTCGCAGCAGGCGCAGTTTCTCTTCAAGGAGTCTGCGCGCATATCTTTGCCTGTCACGTTTGGTCATCGGTTATGGCCTCATAGCATTTGTCGCAGATCTCCGGGTGGTCCTGATGGCCTCCCACACTTTCAGACCACAGCCAGCAGCGCACGCATTTTTCCCCTTTGGGCTTCCGGACTGCTATCGCCAGCGAGTCCTTCCTGCTTGCTTCCGGCGTCTCGTCCCAGGTCACGAGATCGACCTGTGAAACTATGAATAGCTCCGCAAGTTGTGGTTCGTACTTGCGAAGCAGATTGGCCAAAGCCTCGTTTTTGGCCGCGAGGTTCACCCTTGCGTCTATTGACGCTTGGAGATTCCCGGCGCTGCGTTCGGATTCCAGAGCTTTGAGGACCTCGTCGCGTACAGTCAGGAGCTGGGAGAACTCGTAGGCGAGCTCGCGATCCTCAAGTTCGGGATTTACCTTGGGGAAGTCGAGCAGGAAAACACTCTCTTCGGTTTTTTCAAGGGGAGAGGACCGGTAGGTCTCCTCCGCAGTAAAGCTGGCCAATGGAGCGAGCACACGTATAAGTTTATCCAACGCTTCGGCCATCACCGTCTGGGCGGCTCTTCTGCGCTCGGAGTTTTTAGCCCTTGTGTACAGCGTGTCCTTGAGCACGTCAAGGTAGAAACTTGACAACGTCACACTGCAGAAGTTGTATATCGCTTGAAAGGCATGGTGGTAAGCGAAGTTGTCAAAGCCATCCCTTACTTTTGCAATCAGTTTCTGCAGCTCGTGCAGGATGTATCGCTCCAATGGAGGGAGTTTTTCAACCTCGATCCGGTGCTCGGAGTCGAAGTCTGCAAGATTTCCAAGCAGGAAGCGCAGGGTGTTGCGGATCTTTCGGTAGGCGTCGATTACACGGTCAAGTATCTCCTGGCTTACCCTTACGTCGCGGGTAAACTCCGAAGAGGCCACCCAAAGTCTCAGGACGTCTGCCCCGTAATGATCCACGATGTCTTTGGTAGAGA
Organism: Caldifarciminota bacterium; assembly: GCA_023128825.1. Lineage (GTDB taxonomy): Bacteria > Hydrothermota > Tepidihabitantia > B3-TA06 > B3-TA06 > B3-TA06. Next base: position 7,315 of record JAGMDF010000044.1, read on the forward strand.
TGTAGTTCCCCAGCGACTTGTGCATCGCCTTCCCTTCGTGATCCACCACCCACCCGTTGGTGACCACGGTTGAGTAAGGAGTCGTATCCTCCGCACCGAGACCAGTCATGAGCGAGACGTTGAACCATCCGCGGTGCTGATCCGGTCCCTCCAGGAAAAGGTCGACCGGCCAGCGCAGTCCTTCCCAGTTACGGCAGACGATCAGCGAGGAACAGGATGAATCAAACCATACGTCAAGGATATCCTCTTCCGGCCTCAGGTCCTTGCTTCCGCACTTGGGACAGGCCACGTCCTGGTAGTGCTTCATTACATCCGGCTGGAACCAGAAGTCCGCGGAATGTTCTTTCACCAGATCAGCTGTGCGGTTTACAAGATCGGCGTCAAGTATCGCCTCGCCGCAGTCGTTGCAGTAGAAAGCCGGAAGGCCAACACCCCAGAACCGCTGTCGCGAGAGGCACCAGTCAGGACGAGTCTGGATCGCCGCCTTGATGCGCTCATAGGATTCGGACGGTACCCACTTCACCTTCTCGATCTCGGCCAGGGCCTTCTCACGGTGTCCCTCGTGATCCACGTTCATGAACCACTGCAGAGTTGTACGGAAGATCAATGGTGAATGGCATCGCCAGCAGTAAGGATACTGGTGCTCAAGCACGTCCTGTTTCAGAAGGTTCCCGGCCTCTGTAAGTGCCGCCAGCACCTCTTCGTTGCCCCGCTGTAGATCCAGTCCTGCAAAGCGTTCCCCTGCCTGGCTGGTGAAGTATCCCTCCTCGTCCACCGGAGAAAGGATCCTAAGCCCGTATTGCTTGCCGATACGGAAATCGTCTTCCCCGTGTCCGGGAGCGGTGTGCACGATGCCGGTTCCCTGATCCGCGGTAACGAAATCACCCTCCAATACCGGCGAGGGGCGATCGAAGATCGGATGTCTGAAAACGAGATTGGCCAGTTCGTCGCCCCGGACTCGTTTCACAATCTTGATCTCTTCTTCCTTCCAACCCAACTCCTTGGCGGTCTCTCGGAAAAGCGCCTTGGCTATCAGGTATCGTTCCGATCCTTTTTTGACCACGTAGTATTCGAAATCCGGTCTGACGGTAACCGCCAGGTTAGCAGGGATGGTCCATGGTGTGGTGGTCCATACGAGAGCGTAGGAATCCTTCTTGTCGGCTGCGAAGATCTCGTCAGGGTCTTCAAGTAAGGGAAACCGCATCCAGACGGAGTGGGAGATCTTGTCTTTGTACTCGATCTCTGCGTCGGCCAGGGCGGTCTGACAGGTAGTGCACCAGTGGATGGGGCGCAGATCCCTGTATATGTAGCCTCGCTTGACCAGCTTGGCGAATATTCGCAGGATTTCGGACTCGTACAGATGAGACATGGTGAGATAGGCGTTGTCCCATTCACCCAACACACCCAGGCGCTTGAACTCCTCGCGTTGAATATCTACAAACCTCTTCGCATACTCCCGGCAGCGCTTGCGAACCGCCAGGCGATCAATCTCGATACCCCCTTTGCGGAACTCATCCAGAACGTTGTTTTCGATGGGCATCCCGTGGTTGTCCCACCCGGGTACGTAGGGTGCAAAGTAGCCGTTCATGGAACGGTATTTGATTACAAAGTCCTTGACGACTTTGTTGAGAGCCAACCCCATGTGGATATTCCCGTTGGAGTAGGGCGGGCCGTCATGAAGGATATAGGTCTCGCCGGATTTCCGGGCGTCGATCATACGTTTATAGACACGAGCTTCCTGCCAGAATTTTAAGATTTCCGGCTCGCGTTCCGGCAGCCTTGCCCGCATCGGAAACCCCGTGCTTGGTAGATGGATGGTATCCCGGTAGTTCATTTACTGCTCGGGGCGTAAAAGATATAGATGAGCGTTCCCACTATTGCGGTTACCAGCAGCGGTTCCCACAGGCTGCCTGCCGACGATGAGGTGTAGTACTCCTGGGTTAACGGGGAACGCACCAGGTCCAGTTCGCTTTCCGGGAACACGCTTTTCTGTTCGTCAACAAAACGCTGTTGTGAAATAATCCTGTTATCCTTCATCAAGGTTATCTCCACGTCTGCCTGTACCCATCGCTCGATTATCCTGCGTCCCAGGAGCAGCTTGCGGTAGCTGCGTTTATGAACCACACGCAGTTGGTTTACAAGGTAGCGCAACTCCACTTGAGGCTCGGCGCCGAGGGGTGCGGAAAGGTAAACTTCTATGCCGCGTTTTTTTAGAGTCTCGGCAAGCTGCGTACGCACGAGGTATCCAGCATCGTCGGAAGAGTATCTGGCGTCGTAAAGGACTACACTTTCGATACCCTCAAGCCCCTTAAGATCTGCAAACATCTCTGAAACCATCGTCCTTGCCGCGTCCCAATCGGTGGGGGTTCCGACCAAAACTGTAAAAATCAACAATGCGCCCATAGCCGCTAATTATAAGGAAAGAAGTTCTAAAGTCAAGAGCCTTGATTGCATAGGCGGCAGTTACTTCCGCGTCGTCTGCATTCTTATATCCAAGCCTGACGCCATTCTGCGGGCATAGGTGCTCGCGCAACAAGGTTTTCCAGTCATCTACAACAAGCTAATCGTCCTGGCCGCCGCAATCACGCCGCGCAAACTCGTCAGGTTTACATCGAACTCGTCACAATTAAGCTGGTCAAAAGCTGGTCAAAAG
>JAGMDF010000045.1 GCA_023128825.1 Caldifarciminota bacterium
CGACGTTCCTCAAAATCGTTACACCCGTCCCCGTCGTCCGCAGACCAACGGCAAGGCTGAGGCGTTCTGGAAGATATGGATGCGGTACGTATGGACAAAGGAGGTTTATCTTGTGGGACGACTACCTAGTCCATGCCGAGAATATGCTTTATGGCTATAACCATCTTCGTCGGCATGGAGGTATAGGGTACTTGACGCCCTATCAAAGGTTGTGTAATATCAGACAACTTAAACTAGACGAAGGCCAACATGAGACGCAGTTGGCTGCATAGTACAAGTAAATCTAAGCATAACTTCTGAAGGATTCATCAGACAACCCGACGATAAACCCTCTTTCGCGGTCAAGACAGCAGGTCGCCTTCCAGTGAGATAGATATGCTGACGACCGGGAGAGGCGATCGGTTCACTGGACTTGACATTTTAATCCCTGCGGCTAAAGTCCTCTTATGAGCGTTATCCTGCTTGGGATTCTGGCGTTCGTCCAGCCTGAGGACGAATCCACCTACTACGGGATGGACATGGACATAGCGGCGTTCTCGCGATACTGGGAGAAGGCATACGAGACCTCACCCTTTGGATTCAGGACATCTCAAGGGTGCCACGACATGAGACATTGGTACCAGATCTACGAAGCCAGGGCGGAGGCCACTTTAGCCGGTCCTTTCAGTTTGCGTTATCGTTTTTTCATGCTTCGAGACTACGAGACTTCCATAACCCAGCACCGGTTCGAGCCAACGATGCGTGTAGCGCGCGATCTCTATCTGCACCTGGTGGCGGTTCCTTCGTATTTCAAGAAGGAGGACGAGGCGGGTATAGGTCTTGCATGGCGCAGGGATTTTACCGACTGGGTGGCCGTTTACGCGATAGCTCAGGGTTTCGATCACAACGTAAGTCTCATGTATACCCCTGCCGGCCCTAAGAACGACTCCTTCATGCAGATCCCTTACAGGTTCGAGGTTGATGCCCGAGGCGAGCTTGGGTGGATGCGTCTGCGGCTTCATGCCGAGCTGGGCACCCGTTCTCAACAGAGGCTTTGCTGGCCTGACAGCGCCTTATACGAGTGGGAACGAGATCGGGACCGGAGCTCGGCGTGGGGAAGGATCGAGCTGCAGCCCGTCAAGGATCTATGGGTAGGCACGCGGTTTGCCTGGCATCTCGACCGCACCGAGACCCGCTGGCATGCTCGGGGGGTCCTGACGGCCGATACGCTAATAGACCGCTACCTGAAGCCCTTCGTATCATTCTCCCCTACCGAGCGGCTTGAGCTTTCATGCACCCATCAGATATGGAGGATGAACCGTGATATGGATTCGGTATCCTACCGCCGCGACTACCACGTCCTTACGGCACTGATGAGCTGGAATCCATGGCCTGCTGTCGTTTTCGAGGCCGGGTATCAGCACTCGTGGCGCTACATCTACAACAACCACACACTGATCACCGAGCCTTACAGCGGCAGCCTCACCCAGTCCAGGCTGCTTTTGAATCTCGAGATGCGGTTCCGGTCCGGTTTTATGTTTACAATAAAGGAAGGAATCGAGATGGACGACTTCCCCAGGGGAACGTTCGAGTATCCGCACAACCATACCTACGTCTCCATACATATGCCTTTGGCCTTTTTCGATGAGCATGGACGCAGCGAGGACTAGTAAAGCCCTGGGGGGCTTACATGTAGAGTGTTACGGGGAGGTCACCTCAACCCAGGACGCGGCTCGTGCCCTGCGTGTCCAGCCGCCCTATCTCGTTTGCGCTTCAGAGCAGAGTGCAGGCAAGGGCAGATTGGGAAGGTGCTGGCGATCGGACAGGGGAGGACTCTACTTTACCCTGGTCCTCCAGAGACCGGAACAGGACTGGGCGGTGCCTCTCGTATCTGCATACGCTTTATGGAAAGGGCTTTCCTCAAAGGTGTTGTCCCTCGAGATGAAGTGGCCGAACGATCTCTACGTGGAAGAAAAAAAGCTCGCCGGGGTTATGGTTGAAGGATGGGACGCCCGTCTGGGCGCAGGCGTGGGATTGAACGTGAACCAGCTAAGTTTTGAAGGCGACCTGGCCTCCTCTGCGGTCTCGCTGCGTATGCTCGCAGGTGCGGAGTTCGATCTTGAGGTCTTGCTTATCTCCATAGTTTCTGGTATGCTTAAGGCGATGGACGAGCTTAGCAACCATGGATTTCGATTCTTTCAGCCCGCGCTTCGCCGGGTTCTCCTGGAGGCCGACCAGCCGGTCAAGGTTATCCGGGATAACAGAACATACACCGGCCGTCTTCTTGACCTTGGGCCATCAGGCGAGGCGTTGGTTCAGAGCGCTGGGGGTGAGCTCTTCACCGTTCCTGCCCAGCACCTTCTTGAGGCGAGATGATAGTCCTGGTTGACGTAGGCAACTCGTTCACCAAGGTAGCCACCGCCGAGGGCACCCGCCTGACCTGGGCCGCGCGTCTGACCACGCATCCCGAGCGCACGCCGGATGAGATATTTATAGAACTCAAAGCCTTAGGCATCCAGGAGCCTCGGGACGCGGTGATATGCTCGGTGGTGCCTGCGCTTACCGGGCGGTTCGTTGAGATGTTCCGCAGCCGGTTCAACCTGGGGAGTCCTCTGGTCGTTACACCCTATGTCAATACAGGCATAACCATCCTCTACCGCAACCTCTCCAATCTTGGTGCCGACCGTATCGCCAACGCGGTTGGTGCCTACTTCGATTACGGCAAGGACGTAGCTGTAGTGGACTTCGGTACGGCGACCACAATAGATTTCGTCACGAGCAAGGGTGAGTACCTTGGGGGTATCATAGCGCCCGGCCTGGAAGCCAGTCTGCATAATCTCATATCCAAAGCCCCGAAGCTTTTTGAGATCAAGCCTGAAAAGCCTTCCCGCTACGTTGGACGTTCAACCGAGGAGTGCCTGCAGTCGGGTTCCTATCTTCTGACTGTAGGGCTGATCGAGGCGGTGCGGGCCGCGGTCAGAAGGGAAACGAAGATAGACTTTACCTTTATCGCCACCGGCGGACTGGCCGATCGCTTTGCCCCGTTCGCAAACGCCATAGAACTCGTGGACCGCGACCTTACCCTCAAGGGATGCCTGCATCTGTACCGGTTGAATAAAGGGGAGGGGGATGATCAAGCTTGAGACCAAAAGTCCTGCAGAGACCTATAACCTCGGCAGGCGCATAGCCCGGGGTATCCGGTCAGGGGACGTGCTTGCCTTCAAGGGGGAGCTGGGCTCAGGAAAGACCACCCTTATCCAGGGAATCATCGAGGGGCTTGGGGTTGCAGAAAGGGTGCAGAGCCCCTCCTTTGTTCTGGTTCGCACCTACCACGCTGATTTCGAGATAAAACACGTTGATCTCTACCGGCTCGATCCGCAGGGCGTAGACGGCCTGCACCTTGAGGAGATCTACAGCGAAGACGGTGTGATGCTTGTCGAGTGGTCAGATCACGCCGGCTGGCTGCCAGGACGGGTAAGTTTTTTAGAGATATGTTTCTCGCCGGAAAACCAAAATCATCGCCGGATAACCGTCAGCGGCCCTATCCAGAAGAGGCTTGCGTGAGCGACCTGCTTTTGGCAATCGAGGCGTCTTCCAGCTGGACGGGCGCGGCGCTGGCCCGGGGCTGCAAAATCCTTGCCGAGCACAGTGTTGAGAGCATCTCAAGGCACAACGAGGTGCTTGCAGGGTTGATCCAGGAAGTCATGAGGGAAGCGGGTAAGGATTTTACCGATCTCTCGCTCCTTGCCTGCTCGATCGGCCCGGGTTCGTTCACCGCCCTGCGCATCGGCCTGCTTTTTGCCAAAGGGATAGCTTTTGCTCATTCCTTGAAGATCGTTCCCGTTATGACGCTCGACGTGCTCAACGCGAGCCTGTGTGTCGAAGACGAGACCGAGTTTCGTTTGCCGGTGCTCGATGCGTACAAGAGCGAGGTGTTTACCGCGCTCTACAAGGGATCGAAGAGAGCCAGCGAACCGGTAATCGTTGATCCAGCGTTCATCGCTTCCCTTGCGGGAAGCCCTGTGCACACAGAGCCTGTGAGGGTCTTCGGTCCTGCAAGTCTGAAATACGAAGAGTCTTTAAGAGCCTCCCTTGGGGAACGCCTACATATGCCTGAAAATCCTCAGATCGCTCCCACCCCTTCGGCACTTGCCCGGCTTGCATGCGAGCGGCGCGAAGATGCCTGCGATCCGGCCGATCTTGAACCATTCTACCTGCGAATGCCGGATGCAAAGAAGCCTAAATCTTAGAGCCATGAAGGCGGTTGATCTTGGAAGGGTCTCGGAGATAGAGCGGGAGTCATTCAAAGCCCCGTGGTCGAAGCAGATGATCAAGGAGTTATGCGGGTTGGAAAACGCCGTCTGTCTTGTGCTTGATGTTGACGACGTTGTTCAAGGTTATGTATCCGCCAGGATAGAAAGCGATGAGATACCCATCCTTCACGTAGTGAATCTGGCGGTCGCGCCCGCGTTAAGAAGACAGGGATACGGCAAGATGCTGCTTGCAGGGATACTCAAACAGGGCCGCGATGCCGGATGCGAGTGGAGCTATCTTGAGGTTCACACCACCAATCCGGCCGCGATTCGTTTGTACCAGAAAGCCGGTTTTAAGATATTTCGTAAGCGGTCGCATTACTACGAGGCCGGCTCGGACGCCTACGAGATGGGAGCCGCAATCGAAGAAGCTCTAAAATCCTTAGGGAGGTAAGAATGCCCGTGACTCTTTCTGAGAGCCTGGCAAAGTTGAAGATGGACGATCCTCTGTTCGTTCGCAACCTGACCATCTACCCTCTATCAAACGGCGGGGGCAGTTCGAGGAAAGTCGTTACCCTTGCCGAGGCCATGGACGCCGGCACGGTGGATATCAGCGAGCTTGAGGCCCCTGCGGTCGAGGAGATCATCCTCGACAACCAGGCAGATGAGCCTTTGTTCCTGCTCGACGGCGAGGAGATATTCGGCGCCCAGCAGGCAAGGGTTACGACCACCGCTGCTCTTATAGATGCTCGAACCTCTGTCCCTGTACCCGTAGCGTGTATAGAGGAGGGCCGCTGGGGCGGTTCAAGCTCCTTCGAGGGTTCGTTCACCTCGACCCACCCCAGATTGCGCTCCATCATCTGCCGGGGGGTGAACTCCTCGCTCAAATCAAAACAGAGCTTCCGCGCACCCCAGCGACTTATCTGGGACGAGGTCACCCGCAAGCTCACCTCGCTTAAGGTCTCCTCAGCCACCTCCTCCTTTCACGATCTTGCAACCACCCTTGCAGATGAGACCGCGCGCTACGCGCTTGATGCAGAAGAACTTGCAGGTGCTCAGGGGATGATCGTTGCCGCTGGCAAGGATATACTCGGTCTTGAGTATGCATCCGACGCAGATCTCTTCAAAAGGCTCACCCCCCGGCTGCTTCAAGGATACGCGCTTGACGCGCTCGAACGCCGTTCGGTGGGCAATCCAGCTTCCCGAAGGGAACTGGACAGGTTTCTTGATAGAATCTCGAGCCTTGAACCCTCACGCTACCCTGGTGTGTCCCTTGGCCAGGACTGGCGGTTTGAGGACCGAAGATTGGTTGGCCGCGCCCTTGTCACTGACGACGTGATACTCCAGGCCTCGTTCTTCCCGTGCTAAATTGATCAGACAGACCCTTGGCAAGTACCGAATCCTGCGCTGGCTCGGCGGCGGCCAGTTCGGTGACGTTTACTTAGCGCACGACACGATCCTCGGCATGGATTTCGCGCTCAAGGTCTCGCGCATGAGGGCTTCAGACATCCAGATGCTCAAGGACGAGGCGCGGCTCCTGGCCGGGCTCACACACCCGAACATCGTTCGCTTCTACTCGGTGGACCGGATGGAGGGGAAGTTCGTCCTGGTTGCCGAGTACGTGCACGGGGAAAGCCTGCGAGACAGGCTCCAAGAGGGACGAGTGGACATCACCGAGGCGTTGCGTATCGCAAGGCAGGTGCTTTCCGCACTGGACTATGCACATGCAAAGGGTGTTATCCACCGCGACCTCAAACCTGAAAACATACTTCTTACAGAGAATGGGGAGGTGAAGGTCGCGGACTTCGGTCTGGCCAGGTTTCTTAAGAAAGGCTCGCTTGCCGCGTCGGTGGCTGGCACACCTTTCTACATGTCCCCGGAGGCGTGGTCAGGCAGGTTCATGCCGCAATCCGATCTTTTCAGTACAGGCGTTATCCTCTACGAGATGCTTACCGGTGTCCTTCCCTTTCAGGGAGCCAACTACGAGGAGCTCCGCACGAAGCTCATGAATGAAGCACCCACCGATCCGTCGCGCCTGCGGCCTGAAATCCCCAAAACGATCACCGACACCATCCTCTCTCTTTTGGCCAAGGACGCCGAGGCCAGGCCGCAGGACGCCGGAGAGGTGCTAGGTGCTCTGGAGACCCGCGGTCGCAGGATCGTCCTTCCCGGCGTATCCGCCAAGAAAGCGCCGGTTGAGGGAGTAACACTCACCGCTGAGCAGCGCGATATCGTTGAATCAGCCGAAAACCGGTTGCTGGTGGTGGGAGCGGCGGGGACTGGGAAGACCACCTTGCTGGTTCAACGAGCCTGTCATCTCACGAGACAAAATATCTCTCCGGACAAGCTTCTCTTTCTTGCCTTCTCGCGCAGGGCGGCTGAGGAGATACGGACGCGGCTGGAGAGGCTGCTTTGCAGAAGCCTGCCCGACGTGTGGATAGAGACCGTCCACTCGTTCGGCTGGCGCCTCCTGCGCATCGAAGGATGGAGGCTTGACCTTGCCCCGGAGTTCAAGACGGTGAGTCCAGAGGAGATACTTAATATCCTTGCAAAGAAATGGGGGAAGAACCGTGCGAGGGCCCTTGCCCGGAGCCTTGCCGACCTCAGGCTCGAAGGCGAAACCCTTGAGGATTATCCTGCTCGGACACCTTCAGAGAAGCAGATTCGCGATTTCTGGCAGGACTACGAACAAGCCAAGAAAGATGCCGACGCGGTTGATTTCGACGATCTTTTGATCAATACCGTCGGTTTGCTTGAACGTGATGCCGAGCTTCGGGATAGATGGCGTTCCAGGTTCCTCCACATATTAGCGGATGAGCTGCAGGATCTGCATCCTTTGCAGTTCAGGCTGCTGCGTTTGATATGCGGTCCGGATACCGGCCTTTTTCTTACGGGCGACGCGGCCCAGTCCATCTACGGCTGGCGCGGTGCAGACCCAAGGTTGATAGAGGCCGCGGCAAAGGTGTTCGCACCCATCGAGCGCCACGAGCTCAACGCCTCATTCAGGATTGGGAGCGAACTCATTAAGATAGCAGGGAACCTGATGTCCGGCTCCGAGTATTCCTCAGGGGTTCCGCATCTTTCCCTTGCAAAACAGTCCGGGCGATTCGAGTTCTACAAGGCCAGTGGTGTGGCGGACGAGGCGCGTTTCGTTGTCGAACGCATCAAGAGTCTTGTTCAGGAAAAAGGCTACAGGCCCTCCGATTTCGGCGTGCTCTACCGGGTAAACTCCTACTCGCGGGCGTTCGAGGAGGCGCTTGCCGCGGAGCGCATCCCTGCGAGCGTGATCGGCTCAGAGCCTTTCTACGAGCGCGAGGAGGTGCGCTGTTTGTTGGATATTCTTAAATCACTGCGTGAACGCTCGTTTGCCGGCTCCATTCCGGCCTGGCAGTGGCTCCTGTCGCTGAAACCACAGACGAACCCTCTGATTGTCGAGGAGGGTCTCCTTAGGCTCTCGCCGGATGCCAAGACCCGTTCGCGCCGTTCGATCGAGCGGTTCTTCGCATCTATCGCCGAGTGGGGTAAGCGAGCCGATGATGTTAGTCCTTCTGACCTGCTTGAGTTCATCGCCGGCAGCAAGGTCGCCGCCAAGAGGTTTTCCTCTTCTCAAGCATCGGAAGCCCTCGACGAACTCAAGGAAGCCTCGGCACGATTCCGCAAGGGTGAACTCGGTTTGTTCCTCGATCACCTGGCACTTCTGGAGGATCTGGAGCTTGCCCAGTGGTCGAGGGATGCGGTCAAGCTCTTATCGATCCACTCCGCCAAGGGACTGGAGTTCAAGGTAATCTTCCTGGTTGGTTTAGCGGAGGGTCTTTTTCCCCTTACCCGCAGCCTTGCCGACCCGGAGGCGCTTGAGGAGGAGAGGCGTCTGTGCTACGTGGCCATAACGCGCTCGCTTGCCGAGCTTTACGTGTCCGTGCCCGCCCGCCGGTTTCGTCAGCCCACAAGGCCTTCCCGGTTTCTTTTACAGATGCTGGGTCTTTTGTAGAGTGTTTTCCCGGACACCGGGGTTGCCGCGAAAAAAGGCGGCTGAGTCTTGACAACGTTGGCCTGGTGACTATACTCAATCCAAAGGAGGCTCGATGATCGAACTCTTCCAACAAGGCAAGGCCATGATGTGGCCGTTGCTTGCAGTTTTCTTACTCGGACTGGCTTTTATCATAGAACGGTTTATAACCCTTCTCATCAAGGCACGTCTGAACCCCATGAAGTTCATGGATCAACTTACCGATGCTGTGGATTCAGGTGGAGTAGATGCCGGACGTGAGCTTTGCGATGCGACGCCTCAGCCGGTCGCCAAGATACTTGGCGCCGGACTGGCCAAGGTCAAGATGGGTCGTGAGTTTGTTGAGGAAGGTATTGCAGCCGCCGGTGCTGTAGAGCTGGCTTTTCTCGATCGCGGGATGCTCTGGATAGCCATGGCATCTACCCTGGCTCCGATCCTTGGGTTTCTTGGAACCGTTACCGGCATGATCGGCGCCTTCGCGGCTGTCGCGTTGGCCGGTGAGGTTGAACCTACCATCGTGGCCAGTGGTATCTCCGAGGCGCTTATAACCACCGCTACCGGTCTTGCTATCGCCGCACCCATGGTGCTTTTTCACACCCTTTTTACCTCGATGATAGACCGTTACTCTCGAGATATGGAGCAGGCGGCCAGCTCGCTTGTTGATCATCTATTAGAGAAGGGGATCCTGAAGGGTTAAGAAGGGGTTATGATTTCTTTTGTCAAAAGGAAGAAAGCCAAAGCGGAGATTCCTACGGCATCGATGGCCGACATCGCCTTCCTTTTGATCGTCTTCTTCATGACGGCTACGATCTTCGCCCGCGAGAAGGGTCTGATCATGCTTCTTCCCGAGAAGGGGGAAGAGGTCAAGATCGCCAGCCGCAACATCATGCAGATCCTGGTTTCTCCCACAGGAAAAGTGCTTGTGGAAGAAGAGGACGGCACCCTGCACGAGTACAGGATTGCCGATATAAGAGCTGAGGTCGAGGCGGCGCTGGAGCGTACCAACGACTCGATCTCCGTTGCGATCAAGGTTTCTCACCTGGCGCCGTACTCGGTTATGATTGACGTGCTGGACGAGGTTAAGATGGCGGATGCCAAACGTATCAGTCTTGTTCCATACTCTGAAGGAGGCGGTGAATGAAGCTGGCCAGGCGATCGCGGGGCGGAGCCGCTATTCCCACCGCTTCGATGTCTGACATCGCGTTTCTACTCATCCTCTTCTTCATGGTGACGACCGTCTTCAGCACCGAGAAGGGACTCGATCTTGTCCTGCCCAAGGCCGAGGCCACCCAGAGGATCCGCCTGCGCCGCAATACAGTTAACGTTTGGATCGACAGGGAGGGACGTATCTCGATTCAGGATAAGCTCATGCCTGCCGAAACCCCTGTAGAGGCCTTCGGCAACAAGCTGCTTCATATACTTTCCGAGAAGCCTGACCTGATCGTGTTGCTGCGCGTGGACGAGAATGCTCGCTACGGACAGATTAGTGAACTTATCGAGAAGATGAAGGAGGTCAAAGCGCTCAAGTTGACCTTCGCAACCCAGTTCGAGGAGTTGTAGGAGTAAAGATGGCCAGGAAGCCCGTAGCTGATTTGAAGCAATCCTATCCCATCTCCATGCGTTGGGGTATTATAGGCGCTTTGCTTATAAACATCGCATTGTTTGCGCTTGCGCCTAAAAGTATGAACGTTAAGCCATACCAGACCAGCCAGAAGCGCACGATCATCGCCGAGGATATCAAGCTGAAGGTTGAGAATCTCATCGCACCTCCTCCCGAAGAAAAGCCCGCCATACCTCTTGAGGCGGAGTCCGAGGAAGAGGTAGAGGCCGCGACGATGGCAGAAACCGAGTTCGCAGAGGTCTACACCAGGCCCGAGGAATCGGTCGAGATCCCGGTTGTGGCCTTCTGGAAGGTTGAGAAGAAACCACAACCTCTATACTCGCCCAAGCCTAAATATCCTGAGAAGGCACGAGTAGCCGAGATGGAAGGACAGGCTATAGTTGAAGCTCTCGTTGACATCGACGGCAAGGTGATTGACGTAAGGCTTGTCAAGAAATCCGGCTTCAATGAGCTTGATCAGGCCGCTATGAATGCGGCTCGCTGCTGGACGTTCTCTCCGGCCGAGCAGCGCGGCAAGCCGGTGCGAGTATGGGTCAACATACCCTTCAACTTCAGACTGAACGAGTAAAGCTCAGGCATGGTAATCGGATTGAAGGGATAAACTTGAGGCTGAGACGGCCTTATGGCCGGCAATAACGATAATAAGGGATACGTTGCAGAGAGCCAGGCGGATGGTTAAGTTGGATGTGAAAACTGCACTCTCAAGAAGAAGCGTGTGCGGAGTTAGGATGAAGAGCCCCATTGCGGGAAGAGACCTCCTGTAGCAGGCTTTCGCGCAATGCATCCCTGGCTTTAGGAAAACGTGGCTGCAAAAGCCACGAGGTAAATCAGGCTATATAGCCAAGGAGGATATAAATGCTTAAAAAACTCATGGTACTGACGGTGGTCCTTGCGGTGGCCGCCTTTGCGGCATACGGTCCTATCCCGATACCGGCAGGGGTGGAGCCCGATGTCTACCCTGTCCTGCCCCTGAGGGATGGTTCGATAACCCCTATCTCGTCCAGCCCAGCAGCCGCTCCTCTGGTCGCAGGCGATCGGGGCGGTGTTACCATGTACGACTATCAGCAGAACGGTGCGATGGGCAACCGTATTGCGGTTGACAACAGCGGAGATGCTCAGATCTGCTGGATGCACTCGGAAGACGAGACCTTTGCCACCCGTGACGTCTACTACAACGTGTGGGAAAAGGCTTCAGGGAGCTTCCCTGACTACTGGCCGGACGGCGTGAAGGCCTCCGGGGTTCCCCGTGCAGGTTACACCACTATGGGTGTTCTTTCCGACGACCGTGCAGTGATCGCTTTCCATCATACGCCGACTACTGATAATATCTCGGCCGTTGTAGTAGACGCTGCACCCAAGTTGGGTGCGTTCAGTTCACCGGTTGATGTTGATCCTGTTACCGTTCCCGAGCAGCCTATCTGGCCGCACATCGTTGTGGGAGCGGACGATGTGATCCACGTGACCGCTCACGTCTTTGGCGAGGGTAACCCCTACAACGTTAACTATCTCTACTACTCTCGTTCCACCGATCAAGGACAGACCTTCTCCCCCTGGCAGGTTCTTGCGCAAAACGCCGGCAGCGACGCCGCCATCGCTACATCCAAGGACGGCAGTAAGGTTGCCGTAGCCTGGCTTTCCGGCGTTCCGGTCCAGGGTTACCCGGATAAGATAGCTTCCAGCGGTCACATCAATTACATCGAGTCTACGAACAGCGGTGTGAGCTGGGGTAGCCCGGTTAGGATCACCGATGGGTACTATCCGGACGAGGCTCCGAATACTACGGACGAATTCTATCTCTACGCCTGGTCCCGTGATCTGGATTGCGCCTACGACGCGGCAGGCAACCTTCACATCGGCTTCGGCGAAGGACCACGTTCCTACGAAGTCAGAAGCGACACACTCTGGTTTTCCTACTACTATCCTTACTTCCTGAGGATGATGCACTGGAGTGAGGTTACCAACGAGCTCAACGTTGCTTCCGGCCACTACAGCCAGTTCGTTCCTCTAACCGAGGAAGGCGACACCGTCTGGGATCTATACGGCCTCTACTTGTGGGGAATCGCTCAAAGTGCAGGCTATTGGTCTCCGGGTCTTGGCTGCTGGAACCCCCAGCTTGCCGCTATAGGCTCGGGCGACGACATGGTCTTCACCTGGACAGGCCAGTGGGATTCGCTTGACCTCAGCGCAGGCATGACCATCAACGCCGACATCTATGCCGCAATCTCCACTAACGGCGGTGCAACGTGGGGTGGAGTCGCAGATTGGACTGAAGGCGACTTCGACGAAAATGGTTATGGCCTGGTTGCCTACGCCACCAACCTCACCAACACCCACAGCCCTGGTGCTCAAGTTGGCTATTGCGAAAGTGAAGAGTATCACTCAACCTACCCCTGGATAGGTTCGGACAGCATCCTTCACGTAACCTACATCCACGACCTATTCTCCGGCTCCGTTGTCATGTCAGGTCCTGCTCAGAACGTCGTTACCATCAACCCGGTGATGTACCTGGGCAGCAACGATCCCGCTATGAAGATTTATGCAGGTAGCGGCCCCGCGCCCACGCCACAACCAGAACCATCATCTGTTGAGGAAGCCCCTTATGTCGAAGCTCCTGTGATCGAGCTCCTCGGCCAGCACCCGGTCGCGGGCTCCGTTGTCTTCAGCGTAAGCGCACCCGGCACCCATGCCTCGCTTAAGATCTACGACGCCGCGGGTAAACTGGCCAAGACCCTGTTCGAAGGCACGCTCGATGGCACCCGCACGCTTACCTGGGACGCATCAGCGGTGCCTGCCGGTGTCTACTTCTACTCATTCGTCACGCCAGCCCGCACCACCAAAGGTCGAGTGGTTGTCGTTCATTAGCTGTCTTCAGACATTAACAAAGTCAGGGGGAGAACCTTGGGCTCTCCCCCTCCTCACCCTCCTCACCCTCCTCCCCCTCCTCACCCTCGGTAGTCGCTCATGAAGAGATATCTCCCTGCTCTGGTTCTCCTTTTGTTGCTGGCATGGCTGCCCCTTGCTTGCGATAAGGATAAAGAGCCCGAGGTATGGCTGTGGAGTTACCAGGACAGCCTCGATGTAATGGAGTTATTGGAACCCGAGCAGGATTTCCTATCATCCAAAGGCCATCTACCTGATGAGGTAGTGGCGGTAGCTCTTTTGGAAGATATCCAGGAGGCGATTCGCCAGGACACCTCGTCTGTGCGTTATCTGGTTTCGGAGTTCTCCTTCTCGATCAGCGATTCCTCCTACGGTTTCAAATTTGACCTTGGGATAGATACCACTATCACCACCTACGTCGTTGACACCTTAAAGGGCAGTATCGAGTTAAAGGTGGATTCCTTGTTCGAGCGCGGCAGCGACAGCGCCCTGGCCGCGGATACGACCGTCCTGAAGATGCTTCGCTACTCTTCGCGCGGGGACGTATTCTTCGACTCTCTGGGTGGCGACGCCGCCTGGAGGACTCTCAAGTACTCAGGAGGGATCACGGGATCAACGCCTGAGGTTGCCACCGCTCCCTCTTTCGACAGCCTCATCCTCGCCTATCCCGCAGGCGGCCTTACCGTTATATCCTCAGCCGAGGAAGGCGCTTATGGTATGAGGGGACTTTTTGAAACCAATGACCTCATCCACGTCTCCCCCGGAGAGAGCGTGAGCGTCGAGGATGTTTTCGTTTCCGGCAATAACACCCTGCTCATCTACCTTGCAGACGACAAAGGCAACTGGTCACCCTATGAATCCGGGGCAGGCGTTGCGTTCACGAGCAAGGGCAAGTCCCGACTCTACATAATAGGGATAAGGCTGGCTGGCTTTGTTTACCCATCAGATGAGTGGTCCAGCGTCATCTGGGGTATTCCGGTAATCGTTGATTGAACCTTCTCTGAGGGGGCTTGCGGAGTCGGGCGGATGCGTGATCGGCAACAGATACGAGCTTTAACTTCCCCGTACCCCGCCGCATAGCGATCAGCCGGGACGTGATCGGTAATAGACGCAAACCCCGGCAGTCAATCCCGGCCTCTTGCTCCGGGTGTGTTACGGGGATGTTACGGGTGTTATTTCCTTAGAATTAGGAGCGCAAGCTCCTGGTAATTATGAGAATACCCCGGAGGGGTACGGGTGTTACGGGGGGGTTGACTATGGCGCAAGGTTCGTTAGAATCTTTATAATGGATTGTTTTCTGAAGGTTTACGGCTGCCAGATGAACGCGGCGGACTCGCATCTGGTGTCCCGTTTACTTGCCGATGCAGGTATCAGAGAGGTCTCAGAACCCTCAGAAGCTCAGGCGGTTGTTCTTCTTACCTGCTCTGTTCGCCAGCACGCCGAGGATAGGGCTTGGGGTTTTGCGCGAACCATGCGCGGGCTGGGCAAGAAGGTTATCCTGGCCGGATGCATGGGCAAGCTGAGGGGCAATGAGCTGGTGCGGGAAGGCGCGGCCGATTTCGTTCTTGGCCCCGATGAGTACCGCAGGATACCGGATCTTTTGCTCGGCAGGGATGGATCAGGTCAAGGCAATCCTGAATCCCTTGAGACTTACGGCGACCTTCTTCCAGCGACTACGAACTCGGTCAGCGCATCTGTGGCTGTGATGCGCGGATGCAATAACTTCTGCACCTACTGCGTGGTGCCTTACGCACGCGGGCCTGAACGCAGCATCGCTTACCCTGATCTTGAAAGACAGCTGCGGTATCTCCTCGATCAAGGCGTAAAGGAGATCTTCCTTCTCGGTCAGAACGTTCTGGCCTATCGTCACGGAGATATGAAACTTATCGAGTTGCTGGAGCGCGCGGCTCGGCTGGAGGGGCTCGATCGTCTTGGATTTTTGACCTCGCACCCGCGCGATCTTTCCTGTGAGATGATCCGGCGCATGGCCGATATACCCCAGCTTCTGCATTTTTTTCACCTGCCGCTTCAGTCCGCATCGGACCGGGTGCTCAAGCAAATGCGTCGAGGTTACGGTCTTGCCGAATACGAAGAAAAGATCGGATGGGTGCGTTCGGCGTTTCCAGATGTCTACCTTAGCACCGATCTGATGGTGGGTTTTCCTGGCGAGAGCGAGGAGGATTTCGAGCTTACTTTGGATGCGGTCAGGCGCATCGGCTTCGACTTCGCTTACATGTTCGCCTACTCGGAGCGTCCGGGTACGAAGGCGGCGGATATGGCAGAAAAGGTACCCGTCGCGGAACGCAAGAGGCGTCTTGCAGAACTTATAGATCGTCAAAACGAGGTGACACGAAGGCGTGCAGAGGGTCTTGTAGGAACCGAGGAGGAGGTTTTTGTTGCCGCACCTGCCCCACGTGGCAAAGGTGCGATGCTTGCGGAATTGAAGAACTATAGACCTGTAATCTTGAACCACACCGCCCGGTTGGGCCAGAGGCTTCAGGCAAGGCTGGTTGGCCTTCGAGGCCGCAGCATAATCGCCGAACCCCTCGCAAAGGAGGTGGCATGAAAGTCGTACTTTGGATTATCGTTGTAGTTGTCTTTGTGGTGGCCGGGCTTTTTGCTCTGTTCAACTACCCCATCCAGACGGACGTTCAGATATTCGGACATACCATACAGGGCGTTTCGGTTGCGCTTCTCGGTTTAATCTGCTTCGGGTTCGGGGTGTTTTCGATTGTCCTATTCGCCCTTGCCGAGGAGATAAGACTGCGTGGGAGGACCAGGCGATTGCAGAGGGAGATCGAAGCCATGCGCAAGGAGATCAACGCGCTGCGGAATCTTCCACTTGCTTCGGAGATCCTGGCCAGGGAAGCCGAGGCTGCAGAGGAGGAAAGATGACCGTCTTCTGGATAATCCTTGTTGTCGTCATTATTGCCGGGATTGTTATCCTGGCGGTGGTTCTTTCAAGGCGTCGCAGCGAGCCCGCGGGTAACAATTACCAGGAGGGGCTTCGCGCACTCCTTGACGGACGCGAGATCGAGGCGATAAAACGTCTGCGCGACACGGTAATGAAGGACACGGACAACGTTGACGCCTACATACGTCTGGGCAGGCTCATTCGTCAAAGGGGCGATGCCGAAAAGGCGGCCAACATCCACCAGTCACTTACCGTGCGTCCCGCGCTGAAGCGCTCGGAGGAGCTTGTTATCTATGACGAGCTGGTTGAAGACTACCTTGCGCTGGATCGCGTGGAGAAGTCCATCGGTCTTCTGAAGGAGCTTTTAAGGCTTTCTTCGGATAAGCTTCCCCACCTTCGCCGGCTGCTTGCCATGCTTCTGGGCCGCAAGCGCACGGATGAGGCGGCAGAGATTCTCAAACAGCATAAGAAACTCTTCTCCGACAGGAAGGAAGCGGCAGCATGGCATGCCGAGCTTGCGCGTTTGCAGTGGGAAAAAGGCGAGGATGAAAAGGCACGGGATACCTTCAAGCAGGCGCAGAAGCTGGCAAAGAATCATCCGTACGTATCTATCGTCCAGATCAAGCATCTCGTGGATTCGAATCAGAAGGCCAAGGCGCGGCTACTGATAGACAAATTTCTCAAGCTTTATCCGGAGCATGGGGAGAGTATGCTGGATCTTACCGAGCAGGTCTACTTTGATCTTGGTGCCTACGAGAAGGTTCTGCCTCTGTATGAGGATCTGCTGAAGCGCTATCCGGATAAATACGAGGTTCGCCTCAGGCTTGCCAGGCTCAAGGCCAAGGAGGGTGCGCCGGATACGGCCATTGAGTTGATCAACGAGGTTCTGGTGAAATGTCCGGGCGATGTGGGTCTTCTGCTCGAGCGCACCAGGCTTCTGCTTGATCAGGGGAACTGGGAAGCCGCGAAGGAATCTTTCGATAAGCTGGCAGAAGAGCTTGTATTCATGCCTGCAATCTGTCCGGAGTGCGGGCAGGAGCTTGAGGCGACCGCCTGGTTCTGCACCAACTGCGGCTCTCCGGTATGCGAGCCATGATCGGGTTGCTGTTTCTTTTAGGGGCAAGCCTTAACGACGGCTTGGCGGCTGCTCGTGCCGGGGAGTACGAGGCCGGCCGCAGGCATTTTGCGGCGTTCGTTAGCGAGCGTCCCAACGACGCAGGCGTTGCACGGGCCACGCTCTGGCTCGCACGGCTTGAGCAAGACCCTGTCACCGCACGCGAGCTCTACCTGAGAGTCGTCGCCAGGCACGCCAACAGCGCATACGCGGACAGCGCCCTGTTTGAAGCCGCGTCCGTAGATTACGCCTTCGGACTCTACAAACAGGCCACCACGAAGCTGAAGCAGCTTCTCTCGCTTTATCCTTCCACCCCTTTGCTTGCCGAGACCAGCTACTGGCTTGGTATATGTTACACGATTCTGGGGGATAACTCTACGGCTGCGGTTCATTTTCAAAAGGCCCGGTCAAGGGGAGCCGGAAGCATCTGGTCCTCGCTTGCCGCAAAGGAGCTTGAGGGAATTGGAGGGGAGACTACCACTACCGCCGCCCAGGGCGGCTATGCGGTTCAGGTTGGTTCTTTTACCGATTCATCGCGTGCCGAGAAGCTGCTATCGGATTATCAAGCCAAGGGCCGATCAGGGGAGATAAGGCAGGCCGTAATTGCCGGGAAGGTCTACTACCGGGTCTGGCTTGGGTCGTTTGCCACCGAGCAGGAGGCCTCGGCTTACGCGGAGAGCCTGAAGTCCCAGGGCAAGGCCGCGATGGTTATAAAACGTTAGGAAACAGTTGGCCGATCTTACCCCGCTCCTCAAACAGTATCATCAAATCAAAAGACGCTATCCCGATGCCCTTTTGTTCTTCCGCATGGGCGACTTCTACGAGATGCTCTACGATGACGCCAGGACCGCGGCAAGGGTGCTGGGGATAGCACTGACTTCCAGACGATACGGGACCTCGAGCGATGTGCCTCTGGCTGGCGTTCCGGTAAAAAGCTACGAGCAGTACTTAACGAAGCTCGTAAAGGCCGGGCTCAAGGTGGCGATATGCGAACAGACAGAGCTGCCCGATCCAAAGAAGAAGCTCCTTAAACGCGACGTTACCGAGGTCATCACCCCTGGGACCATCGCCAGTGAGGAGATGCTTGACGCAACCAGGGGCAACTACCTGGCGGCGGTGGTTAAAGAGGAGCGGAATGCCGGCGTAGCCTACGCCGACGTATCTACCGGCGAGTTCGCCTGCGGCCAGACTCTAATCGCCGATGCTGAAGAGCACCTTGCCAAGATCGCACCGCGCGAGCTCTTGCTTTCAGAGGATGAATCATGGCGTCCGGTTTCATTTGATGCCGCGATTCAGCCTGTGGCCGGCTATCTTTTCGACGAAGAGATTGCTGCGGGAAAACTGCTCGACCACTTCAAGGTGGCTACCCTGGAAGGATTGGGACTGGCGGGTCGTGCTTTGGCGTTACGGGCCGCGGGTGCGGTGCTCTCATATCTCACCGAACAGAAGAAGAGCGTTCTGCCGCACATCGAGAGCTTGCGTGTATTCGACAGCGGCCGCTATCTCGTCGTAGACGAGTTCACCCAGCGCAACCTGGAACTTACAGAACGCCAGAGAGATCGATCAACCGAAGGCACCCTCTTCTCGGTTCTGAATCATACCCTGACCCCTCCGGGCACCAGGCTCCTGCGGCGCCGGCTCATCTTCCCTTTACGTAACAGGAAAGAGATAGAGGGTCGCCTGGATGCGGTGGAAGAGCTCTTTACAAACAAGGAGCTGTCCGATGATCTTGAGGGTTTTCTCAAAGAGGCGGGCGACCCTGAACGGCTGGTTGCAAAGATCGCCACCCAGCGCGCGAATCCAAGGGAGACAAGAAGGTTGGGAGCTGTGTTGAGGTTAGGGGCAGAGATCAAGAAGGAGCTGGGGAAGGCTCAATCACGACTTCTTAAGCAACTTGCTTCAAGGATAGAAGACTTCGACGAGTTGGCGGCAGAGATAGAACGTACCATAACCGATGATCCGTCAGTGGTTCTGCTGGAAGGGGGAATCATCCGCAAGGGGGTCAATGCCGAGCTTGACGAGCTTCGCAGCCTTACCCGGGACGCGCGCTCACACATCGCCGCCCTTCAGTTAAAAGAGCGATCAGCCACAGGTATCAATAAACTCAAGGTCGGCTACAACAGCGTGTTCGGCTACTACATCGAGATTCCAAGAAGCCTCGCATCAAAGGTCCCATCCCACTACATCCGCAAGCAGACCCTGGTCTCAGCCGAACGCTTCTTCACCCCTGAACTAAAGGAGCTTGAGCAGAAGATTTTGACCGCCGAGGAGCGTTCCAAGATCATAGAGTACGAGATGTTTCTTGCGTTCCGCGCCAGGCTTGCCGAGCGCTCACGCTCCTTCAAGGCCCTGGCCGATGTGATGGCCGAGGTAGACGTGCTGCGGTCCCTGGCTCAGGCGGCGTTGGAAAACACCTATGTCCGACCAGAGGTCACCGAATCGGATGAGATCCGCATCACAGGCTCAAGGCATCCGGTTGTAGAGAAGCTCCTGGCCGAGCGGTTCATCCCTAACGACGTGCGGCTGGATGGGAAAGATAACATGGTTCTTCTGGTCACCGGACCCAACATGTCGGGCAAATCCACCTATCTGCGGCAGACGGCGCTTGCGGTAATAATGGCGCAGATGGGTTCGTTCGTGCCCGCACGCAAAGCAAAAATCGGTCTCGTGGACAAGATATTCACCCGCATCGGCGCATCCGACGACCTGTCGAGAGGCGTCTCCACCTTCCTTGCCGAGATGGCCGAGACCGCAAACATCCTGCGCTCGGCCACGCCAAAAAGCCTGGTGATCCTTGATGAGATAGGCCGGGGCACCTCTACGTATGACGGGATGGCCATCGCTTGGGCTGTAATCGAGTACCTGCACGACTCGCCCGAGCTTCGCCCAAAGACCATGTTCGCCACCCACTACCACGAGCTGACCGAGCTTAGTTCGCACTTTGCGGGGCTTCGTAACGTGAGCTTCTCGGTAAAACGCACAGCCGACGGCGTCCTTTTCCTGCGAAAACTGCGCTATGAACCTTCGGACCAGAGCTACGGGATCGAGGTTGCAAAGCTGGCCGGCCTGCCGAAGGCGGTGGTTGAGCGCGCACGGTTTCTTTTGGAACGAATCTACCAGGGGAAAACGCCAAACATTGACGATGTTCTTACCGAGAAGAAGGTTCAGCTTCGGCTTTTTACCGGTGCGGTTCAGGACGAGATCGCCCAGGAACTTACCGAGCTTGACCTTGACTCCCTTTCACCCATCGAGGCATTGCAAAAACTTATTGCCTGGCAGGAAAAACTAAACCACCCCACGAAGTAGCTGTGCTCCTTCGCGGGGACCCCGGATTTATACCCCACGAATCTGCTTTGCATATTCGCGGGGACCCCGGAAAAGAGGCCAGCTAAAGCTGACCTCCACCTTTTAGATTTCCGCGATCTTTTCGCCGTCAGGCGAAAAGGAACAAGGAATGAATCGGGCCGACCTAAAGGTCGGCCCCTACGATTTTGTTTGCGATCTTTTGTCCGAAGAGCGAAGCCGACGAAGTAACCGGCTCGGTTGCGCCCAAATTCCTATGAAGATACATACGGAACAGACACTCTTGTCTGTTCGATACTTATGCCCTCTGTGAAATATTGCGAACCTTTGGAGTGCGACAACCATGTTGTCGCAGCAACGACGCGGTCGTTGCACTCCATAAAACGGGATCACTCAGCTGTGTTGTGCTGTATCAAGGAGCCGTAGAAGAAAGTCAATGAATACTACAATTTGAAGAGCGGTCGCCTGACCGCTTAGTCTTTTCGTATGGTGGGCGGATATGTTCCTAGCGAATCCGAATGTTCCCTTATAGAGAAAGAAGTCCGTAGGGGCACGGCATGCCGTGCCCCTACACAATTCGTTCCTGCGATCTTTCGTCGCCTCTGGCGACGAAAGGAGCACTAAAGCCCAAACTTCTCGATTATCTCCTTCTTCTTAAGACCAAGGATACCGTGCTTGGCGCCTACTTTTTTGAACGCGGCAATCGCCTTATCCAGGTGCTCGCGCTCGTGCGCGGCTGAGAGCTGGCAGCGGATGCGAGCCTGGCCCTGCGGAACCACCGGATAGAAGAACCCTATAACGTAGATGCCCTCGGCATACAAATCCTTGGCCATGTCCTGAGAAAGCTGGGCGTTGTAAAGCATCACCGGAACTATGGGGGTCTGGCCCGGCCTGATGTCGAAACCGGCCTCGGTCATCTTCTCGCGGAAGTATTTCGTGTTCTGCTCCAGCTTGTCGCGGCGCTCGGTGGTCTCGGAGATTATGTCCAGAACCTTCGATGCGGCGGCAACGATCACCGGAGGCATCGTATTGGAGAACAGATAGGGACGCGCTCTCTGCTTGCACATCTCCACGATCTCAGCTCGGCCTGAAACGCATCCGCCCGACGCGCCGCCCAGGGCCTTGCCCAGGGTCGTCGTAATGATATCTATCTTTCCTACCACTCCGAAGTGCTCGTGCGTGCCTTTTCCGGTCTTGCCGATGAATCCTGTAGCGTGCGAATCATCCAGCAGGATCATGGAATCGTAGCGTTCACAAAGTTCGACCATCTTATCGAGCGGTGCCATGTCGCCGTCCATACTGAACACGCCGTCGGTCACCACCAGCCGGATGCGCTTGTCCTGATGCATCTCGAGCTTCTGCTCAAGATGATCCATGTTCATGTGCTTGAACGAGTCGTATTGCGCCTTGCACAGCCTGATCCCGTCAATCAGCGAGGCGTGGACAAGACGATCGGCGATGATCACGTCCTCCTCGCCCAGTATCGCCTCGAACACGCCGGCGTTGGCGTCCATGCACGAGGGGAACAGCACCGTGTCCTCGGTGCCCAGGAACTTTGTCAGCTTGTTCTGCAGTTCGCGGTGTATGTCCTGGGTGCCGCAGATGAAGCGCACCGAGCTCATCCCGTAGCCCCGGGAATCAAGCCCGTCGTGCGCGGCTTTGATAACCTCCGGATGCGAGGAAAGCCCCAGGTAGTTGTTGGCGCACATGTTGATGAGACTGGCAAGCTCGGAGCCTTCAGGATACTCTACCTTGATGTCCGCGGCCTGCGGTGAGTGGATGAACCGCTCCTCCTTGAACAGACCCCCCTCGCGGATCTCCTTGATGGTTTTTTGATAATGTTCTCTTACCTTGTCGCTGTAGGCCATTTACTTTCCCTCCTTGAACCGCTTTACCAGCTTCACGATCTTGTTAACGGTGTCGAACGCCGTAGGCGTGGCGTCTTCGTCCGGAATCTTGATCGCATACTTCTTCTCTAAAAACACCTTGAGTGAAACCATGGAGAACGAATCCACGATTCCGCCGGAGATAAGCGGGGTCTCAGGGGTCAATTCATCGGCCTCTTCCTCGTCGTCAATGTACTCGTTCTTGACGTAGGTAAGAACCGCGTCTTGTAATTGCTTTTCATCAAGCATTGTTGCTCCTTGCTTTTGTTTAAATTCAAAACCGTTTCTCAATCAGACACACCTTCCCCGCTCACCTGCTATGCCCCTAGTTTATAGAAATATCCGCAAGATGCAAGTGGGTTGTGCCTCGAAGGGATGTATTTGTGGAACAGCCTCTCTAGGCTGTTCTTAATATCAAGCACAGGCTGGAGAGCCTGTGTCACATTTTATTTTCGTGGAAAGTGAGAAGGGGTTGACATAACCTTAGTTGAAAGATATAGTTGGGGAAGAAAATAGGAGACATGATGAACAAGATCAGAGAGGCGATGGATCGCTTGGCGATTAACAAAGGGGTTAAGCCTCAGCCTATTCCAATTTTGAAAGACAGAAAGCATGTCCTCTATCTGATTGAAGGGTTTCATGGTGCCGCACCTGTTCACTTTACGATCCAGAATCTAGGGTCTAATGCCCGGGCCGGAATTATGTCCAGATTAGCTATGCTTGAGTTTGATCTATTTACTACGGAAGAAATTAATCTAAAACTATCCGAATCGTGGATGTTATGGAATCAAATAAATCCTCTTGATACTCAAGCTCGATTGATACTTGAGAATCCCACAGTTATTTGGGTGCCAGTTCAACCCCAAATACCTGAAGGTATTGTGGCGTCTTTTTCAAGCGCTGAGCATCTTCTTAGTTTTTTTGCTATTCACTCGAAGTTTGATTTTATGTCTGTTCCATCATTTCCTAGAAGTAACCGCATCTACAAGTCTGCCACTGGTGTTGTGCTTTCCTCAGAAGGAATTACTCCGATTCCACCTCCGCCAAGTGCGTCTTCTCCTAGTACTGTGCAAGCTGTGGGTTTTGACCTATCTGGATTTTTGGATGCGTCGGAAGTAATTGAAGCATACTGGCGGGCAATAAGTTGGAGGAGACAAGCAAAGGTTATACCTACATTAATTGATAAGTTTGTCTATTTGTGGGTTTCAATGGAATCAACCTTCCCTCGAAAAAAGGAATGGCATAAGTCAAAACGAATTCGTGATAATGTCTGTATGCTTTGGGGGAAATTCCCTACGGACATTATGAATAATCTAGATTCTAAGTATAAGACGGATATAATCGCCCAAGAGACGAAAATTGATGAACTTGGAGCCTTAATTGTACGAACTTACCAACAATTCCGAAGCAATATCCTTCACTACGGAGAATTAGATGCAGAGATAAATCCTGCTTTGACAACAGATATTATAACTGCTATAGAGGCATTTCGTGACGTTAACCTCAGATGTTGTTGGCTTCTTGAGTATTCAATAAAGGAAAAGGGAATAGATGATTTAAGAGCCGTTTGGGAACCTTTGAATGTTTTAGAATTTGTTTGTACAAGTGCCGATAAAAACCCAGAATTTTTAAGACACGTACCTTTTGATGATCCAAACCTTCGACTTTCAACAAATCTCCTTTCCTTCATATGAGTGTAATTTCCCCTATTGTCTCAAAGTCTTCACAATTGAAACTTTAGCCAGAATCATTGCGTTCTTTTTGGGATTAACAGGCTCCAAGCGTAGCCCTTGGCTAAAAAGTTCGTAGGGGCCGACTTTCAAGTCGGCCCGCTCACATAAAACTTCGGGCTGACCTGAAGGTCAGCCCCTACTTTCTTATTCTTTTCGGGGTCCACGCAACAATGCAAAGCACGCTTGCGACGACGGTTACGGAGTAATGTTGTGGGGTGTTAATTGATCACACAGCGACAACGATTGTCTCGAAGCGTTCTTCCGGGACAGGAAGGCCGTCTTCTTTGAGTGCCTCGATGTATCCCTCGATTGCTTCCTTGACGTTGGCTACCGCCTTTTCCTTGGTCTTCCCTTGAGAAACGCAGCCGGGCAAACTGGGGCACTCGGCCACCCAGTATCCGTCTTCACCTCGATAGATAACAACCTGTCTCATACTTAAACTATAACCGTTTGGATTAACAAGTCAAGCATGCAAGTTCGTAGGGGCCGACTTTCAAGTCGGCCCGCTCACATAAAACTTCGGGTTGACCTGAAGGTTAGTGTATTATTCGGGCCGGTCTAAAGACCGGCCCCTACGTTTTGACTCCTTAATACCTCATACCGTTCATACCCGAGGGCGCGGGGCACTCGCCTGGCGTGTATTTCATCAGAGTTGAGGGTGACACGTCAGCGACCACTCACAAGGTGATCCTGATCCATTAACTCCCCCTCCCTTAGTGGAAGGGGTAAGGGGGAGGGGATACAAGGAGGAAGAAAACGAAATCAGCTAGACAAGGGGCTTAAGCCCATTGTCGAATCCCCCTGTATCCCACTTAGTAAGGGGGACTGCTTTGCCCCTCTTCTGAAGGGGGGTGCCCGAAGGGCGGGGGGATTAAAGGGAGGTGGCCGCTTCTAAGAGCGGTCGGAGGGATTTATTATTCCCCCCTCCCCTTTATCACCTACCCGACCGGGAAGGGGTAATCCAAACTATGGCTGAGATTTTAGAAGTTCACTTTGGGAACTTCACAGTATATTATCTCCCCCTTGACGGGGGAGAATTAAAGAGGGGGTGAGATAATTCCGCAAGCGTAGCCCTTCGATGCCACGTCGGTCGTGTCTAGACACTCTCTCCTCGCAATGACACCCTAACCCTTGATCCCTCTACCCGACGAGGGCACGATGTGCAGGCTGGAGTACTAACCCCACAAGGGAAGGGGAACTTGCGACGATTGAGGTTTCCCCCTCCTCGGTGGACAGTGTGCCCCTTGGGGTGCTAACTTTACTGCACCCCATAGGGTAGGGGGA
This sequence comes from Caldifarciminota bacterium, assembly GCA_023128825.1. Lineage (GTDB taxonomy): Bacteria > Hydrothermota > Tepidihabitantia > B3-TA06 > B3-TA06 > B3-TA06. The sequence continues at coordinate 24,974 of JAGMDF010000045.1, forward strand.
TAAAGGGGGCGGGGATACACCCCAAAAACCCTCAAAAATACCCCAAAATCGCCCCGTTTTTGTCCAACTTTTGACCACCTTTTGACCACCTTTTGACCACCTTTTTTGTGACGAGTTGGTGCCGAGTTTTAGCCGAATAATGCCGCGAAAAGTGCGCTCCCCCGGCTTGAAAAAGGGTAAGGGCCGGCGTCAAAACCGACCCCTTCATTTATTGTAAGTTAAAGATTTCAGGTAACTTAGTCGTTCTCCAGGGTCGAGAGGTCGCCGACAGGCTCGCCCCATTCCTGGGCGCGCAGGACCCTTCGCATTATCTTGCCTGAGCGGGTCTTGGGCAGCGAGGAAACAAATTCAATTTCCTGCGGCATCGCCAGCGGCGACAGCCGCTTGCGGATGAAGTTCATGATGTCGAGTTCGAGATCATCGGACGGCTCGTGTCCCGGCTTTAAGGCCACGAACGCCTTGACAACCTCCATGTTGACTTCATCCGGCTTGCCTACCGCCGCGGACTCGGCCACCGCGGGGTGCTCCAGCAATGCCGACTCGATCTCGAACGGCCCGACCAGATGCCCGCCGGTGTTGATTACGTCGTCGTCTCTGCCAACAAACCAGAAGTAGCCGTCCTTATCAATGGACGCCCTGTCGCCGCAGATGTACCAGCCCTTGTCGAATTTGGATTTGTAGACTTCCTCGTTCCTCCAATAGGCACGGAACATGGAGGGCCAGCCGGGTTTGAGTGCGATCAGTCCGACCTTGCCTGGTTCGGCTACAGGCTCGTGGGTCTTGAGATCGAGAACCGTCGCGGTGATACCGGGAAAGGGTTTGCCCATGGAGCCGGGCTTTATCTCCATCCCAGGGTAGTTGGAGATGACGATAGAGCCTGTCTCGGTCTGCCAGAAGGTGTCGTAGAACGGCAGGCCGTAGGCTTGCCGAGACCAGTGCACCGCCTCCGCGTTTAGGGGTTCGCCAACGCTCGCCAGATACCTCAACGAAGAGAGGTCGTATTTCTTAACGATCTCTTCTCCTTGCTTCATGAGCATTCGGATAGCGGTAGGTGCAGAATACCACACAGTCACCTTGTGGTCTTGAATAAACTTGTACCAGCGGTCAGGAATAAAGCCTGCATCAAGCACCACCTGGGTTATGCCCAGGGACCAGGGTCCGATGATGCCGTAAGAGGTTCCGGTGACCCAGCCCGGATCGGCGGTGCACCAGTAGATGTCCGAGTCATTTAAATCAAGCACCCAGCGCGTGGTAATAGCCTGGGCGAAGATTGCAGAGTGCACGTGCAACGCTCCCTTGGGCTGACCTGTGGTGCCTGAGGTGTAATGCAAGAGGGAGGGGGTCTCCAGATCGGCGGCAAAGCTAGTGAATTCCTCAACCTTTTCAGCCGCCTCAAGGTTAAATAACATCTCACCTTCTCCCATCTTCTTCGGCTCGCCCTCAACGATGACGATATGCTTTAAGGCGGGCAGATCGGCCTTGATCTTGCGAACCTTGGATACGTGCTTGCGCGTGGTTAAGACTACCTTGGTCTCGGCGTTGGCAAGACGGGTAATCAAGGACTCCGGCCCGAACGCGGAGAAGAGAGGCTGAGCGACGGCTCCGAGCTTGAGGATCCCCAGTAGCGAGATGTACAGGTCAGGTATCCTGTCGGCAAAGATGCACACCCGGTCGCCTTTCTCGACGCCTAAGTCTTTCAAGAACTTGGCGTAGGTGTTGGAAAGGACGCGGATGTCCGCAAAGGTGTAGCGCTTGAGGGTGCCGTCGGGGCCTTCCCAGATGAGGGCCAGCTTGTCCGCTTTCCCTTGCTCGCAAATTCTATCCGAGCAGTAGTAGCCGATGTTTAAGAAATCGCCTTCGGAGTATCCCAGGTGCTCTTTAGCCTGGGACCAGTCGAAGGTTTTGTAGCGTTCCTCGTAGTTGCCGATGTTGCTCATTTACTTCTTTCCTCCTTAGGGATTCAGCCTAAAAGTTAATAAATGTCCTGCTTCTATTTCATTTGCACAAAACTTACCAGTCTCCCTCACCTCCCTTATCATTTTTGATCCCCCTTAATCCCCCTTGAAAAGGGGGACTTTTTTGCCTCCCTTGCTAAGGGAGGTGGCCTTTCCGCAGGAAAGGTCGGAGGGATTAATCCCCCCGGTCTTCGACCACCCCCCCCTTAAAAAGGGGGGCACTCCTAATCCGCGGCGGGCATATCCCGCTTCTCCGATAATCTCTCCTTTGCCGCCTTAAGCTCACCCTTATCAGGGAAAAGCACTATCTTTGCCGCCAGGCGCGGTTCTGCAAGAAGCATCTCGAAGCCTTTTTCAAAATCATCAAGCGCCAGAACATGGGTCACAACCGGCGAGATGTCAAGCCGCTTGTTTGCCAGGAGCCCCCGCATCCGATACCAGGTGTCGAACACCTTGCGGCCGGTGATGCCGTGAATCTGGCAGCCCTTGAATACGATGCCGTTGTTGTAGTCAATGGGCACCTCGGGCTCTGCAGCTATCCCGAAGGCGGTAAGCCGACCGCCCTTGCGAAGATGCCTGAACGCCTCTCTTACGGGAACCTCGCCGCCCACCATCTCCAGAGATATATCCACCCCGTAGCCTGCGGTCTGCTCCAGCACGAACTGGTGACGTTCCTCTAACGAGGTCTTCTTGATATCCAGCAGATAATCCGCACCCATCCTGCGTGCTATCTCCATATTGAAGTCCGAATATCCAACCACAATGATCTTTGCAACACCTGCGGCTCTGGCTACCCCGGTTGCGAACAAAGCGGTGGGACCGTCGCCAACGATAACCATCGATTTCCCGGCAACGTCGGCATCCTCGCCCAGCACAGCGTAGACCCCGTTGCCCAAGGGCTCCTGTACCGAGGCGAACTCGGGCGGGATCGAGCGGTCGTTTACCCAGCACACCCGTTCCGGCACCATTACGTACTCTGCAAACACCCCGTCGCGGTCAACACCCAAAATCTCCATATTCTCGCCCACGTTGCGTTGACCGAGCAGCGACTGCAGGTCTCCGGGATTGTATATGTGAGTTTCTGACGATACGTAATCGCCCTTCTTTATATTCTTAACAAACTCGCCTACCTCGACCACCTCGCCTGCCACCTCGTGACCTAAAATCTGGGGTAGACGTTTTTCGCCTATCCTTCGCTGCGCCCAGGGGTTCCACTCGTAGATGTGCACGTCGGTTCCGCATATAGAGGTCGCCTGGACACGAACCAATACCTCATCCTGCCCTATAGTGGGTATATCAACGTCGGCAAACTCCGCACCGCCTCTCTCAGGCTTCACCTTAACGACCGCTTTCATCTTTGCCACATTATCTCCATGGTTTCAAAAATCTTTGCTATCTTACCGAAAGAGAGCGTCGATGTCAAGGTTACGGTTTAAATGTAGGGGCCAAAGACCCAGACCGCGGGGAGTTCCTTCTCAATATGGGAGACGTCAGTGCCACCGTCTGGCAGGAGTTAGAGGTGAGGGACAGATCACGCACAGACTGGAGCACCCGCCGGGGTACGCTGAGCCTGTGCTGCATTATCCCCCTGCGATCTTTTTGCCTGCGGCAAAAAGGAGCACTAAGGGCACGACATGCCCTATGAGCGCATGAACCGCTCAAGGGGTAGGCTCTGCCGTGCCACTACAACTATCGTATGAAGATGACCTTTTGGGTGAGGGTGGATTGAGGGATTTTGATGCGGTAGAAGTAAGCGCCAGAGGATAAGGGATGTCCGTTATCGTCGGTGCCATCCCATTGGATCGAGTGGGTACCCGAAGCCTGATGGGAATCAACCAAAGTTCTGACCCGCCTGCCGGTGACGTCCCACATGGTAAGGGTCACCCGACCTTCTTCAGGAAGAGTGTAGTTGATAAAGGTTGAATGAGAGAAAAGGCCGGGAGAGGAGACCGAGGTGATTGCCGGTGCCGATTCTTCATGAACGGCGACAGGGACGTAGTCCAGAGCCGCTGCAGGATCAATCATACCCCATCCGTAGACCTTGTCGTAGCCGGACGTGCCGAGATCGCGGGCTGTGGTGTAGATGGCATTCTTTACGTTATCCACCCCGGTGATTCCGTGGCTGATCAAAAGCGCTGCAAGGCCTGAGACGTGCGGAGCAGCCATCGAGGTGCCCTGGAAGAAATGATATGCAAACTCGTTGACCTTGGCCACCACGCCTGTCTGGGTGTTGTATATTCGCTTGTAGGTGCACTGAAGCACACCGTCAGGGTAGCCGTCGCTGTTCTTATCCTCATAGGTGGCACCTCCTGGTGCTGAGATGTCGAGGCCAGTTCCGTATTGTGAATAGACGGCGCGGGTGTCGTTGTAGTTCGTGGCTGCGACCGCTATGCACTCCTCGAAGCGGGCCGGATAGCTGAGTATTCCGATGAAGCCGTTGCCTGCGGAGGCGACAATGACGACTCCCTTATTGTGAGCGTAGATGATGGCGTCGTGTTCGATCTCTGAGGACTGGCCCGGAGGGCCGCCGAGACTCAAGTTAATTACGTCGGCTCCGTGATCTACGGCCCAGGTGATTCCTTCGGCAATCCAGAAGTCGTATCCTGAGCCCTTGTAATTCATTACTTGGACCGGCATAAGCTTGCAGTCCGGCGCCATACCGGCAGTGCCGATCCCGTTGTTGGTGGCCTGCGCCACTGTTCCTGCTACGTGAGTGCCGTGCCCGTACTGGTCGTTCGGGTGCCCGTCGTCGTGGACGACGTCATATCCAGCAACAAACTGTAAAGCTGTGAAATCCGGGGCCATGTGGTAGTAGTCGTCGCTGGAGGCAACCTCACCTGCTTCATATTCCGGGATAGGGTAGTCCTCGTAGGCGATTCCGGTATCAACGATTGCAACTATCGCTGTAGACGAACCTTTCTCCTTGTTCCAAGCCGCAGGCATATTGATGTGGTTGGCGTCAAAATGCCACTGCCGGGGGAAAAGGGGGTCGTTCGGCGTCCAGAACACCCGGCGGATAGCCACCGGTTCGGCGTAGAGAACGTCGGGACGCGACTCGTAGTAGTTGAGTGCTTCACGGATGTCTGCTCCATCCGGGATGCTAAGCATGAGGGCGTTGAGTCGTTCGATTCTGTGAACCTCTACCGCTCCGGTGACAGCGAGCGCGGATTGTATCCCATCGAGGTCCACGCCGTCGGCAAAGCGGACGGTGATATGACCCTGTGCGTACAGCTCAGGGTCATCAAGGTTGACAGTTGAGGGGTTCGTACCTGCGATCAATACAGCAGGTATTATGGCCAGAATTAGCAGTGAGGCTGTGAGATATTTCAAGCTTACTCCTTTGATTATTTGGATTAGATACTAGTTCAAAAAGGACGGTTGTCAAGCTGTTCCTGTATCCTAAGGAGGCAATGAGTGTTACGGGTGTTATGGGTGTTACGGGTGTTATGTCCTTGATTAAGGGGCGTTAGCCCCAGGAAGTTATGGAGATACCCCGCAAGGGTATGTCCTTATGAGGCTATATCCAGATATAGATTATAATAGGCGTTGCATTGCTGTCAAGTTGATTAGGCCTTATGAAGCTGTAGAATTAGCCATGGGATCGGTTCATCGTTTGCGCAGGAAAGGGATTGAGTTTCTACCTTGGGGGGTGGCCGAGGCGAGGATGATCGAACGTCTTCTTGATCCTGAGTCGGGAGAGAGACTTTTGGAGATCGGTTCATCTGCAGGCTACCGCATCGAGGGGTACGCCGAAAAGGGGGTTAAGCTATGGGGGGTGGACGCCGATCACGATGCGATCGAGACTGCTAAACGCACCGGTTCACCGGTCAATCTGATCGAAGCTGATGCAAGCGATTTGCCATTCCCGAACGAATCCTTTGATCGAATACTCTGCGTTCACCTCCTGGAGCATCTTCCAGATCCCAAAAAAGCGATTGGGGAGATGGCTAGGGTGCTTAAGCCTCAGGGATGCGCAGTTATCGTGGTTCCGTGCGAGCGCATCCAGGGCGACACCGCGTTCGCAGGCTGGGTTAGATTAAAGAATCTGCATCTTCACAGGTTTAGACCGCCGCAGATCGCCAGGCTCTTGTCGGGGCATTTCCAGATCGAGGAAGCGCTATTCCATACATTTATACCTGGCAGATTCGTTCAGATGCCGCTCGACCGCACACCACTCCTTTATTACCTCTCCCTTGCCATGATCTTCAAGGTAAGGAAGAAGTGGTAGGGGCACGGCAGGGCCTGCCCCTTGAGATGTTTAACATCTCATAGGGTATGCCTCGTCCCCACATTGATCTTGGATGGAGTTATTTCTAACCCAAGAGCAGTTTCACTATCTCATCGGCAGCCGAAAGATCGGGATAAAGCCAGTCCGGGTTGTAATTGGAGAGTTCCTCGGCACCGATCCATCCGCTTGAGACGGCCAGCATCCTGATGCCGTACGCTTTAGCTGCGGTTATATCGTTTGGAGAGTCGCCGACCAGGATCACCATCTCTTTAGGGATTTCTTCCGCGGCCTGGGCTTCACCTCGTTTATGGGCGAACTCGCACATCCGGGCACGATCGGTAGTTTCGTCCCCGAACGCCCCGAAGCTGAAGTATTCTGTAAGTCTACCTCTATCGAGCTTTACCGCGGCTCCCACCTGACAGTTGCCTGTAACAAGACCCAGTAGTGCGCCCCTATCCTGCAGGCTGTCGAGTATCCCAGGAACACCTGGGCAGAGCTTGAAGTTCTCCCAGGTTGCCAGCTTTTCTCTAAGTATCGGGCCGTATGTTTGGATAAGCTTCGGAAATCTAAGATTTATCTCTTCGCGGGAGAACCCTTCGTGGTTCATGAGTTCATGCACCACTCCAAGGTCGGTTGCACCTATGAAGGATGCGTCGGCTATCCCCCCGCGTGTGCCGAATACCTCTTCCAACGCATCGCCCATTGACTCCCTAACGATCCCACCGGCCTTGAGCAGGGTGCCGTCTATGTCGAACAGGATGATTCTCATAGGGGCAAGAATAATTGGATTCCAAGCGGTGTCAAGATTATCACCCCATGAATCTGTTGCGCAGCTTCACGGGGACCCCGAGATGAGGACTTTATCTTTTAAGCCAACTTAAAGGCAACAACGCGGTTGTTGCGCTTCAGATCACCCTTCCCCTTACCCCCTACCCTATGAGTGCACCAAGCACTCAAGGGGCACACTGTCCCGTCAAGGGAGGGATTATTTACCCTCACCCTTAATCCCTCTCCCCAAGGGGAGAGGGACTACACTCCTCGCCCCTTGGGAGACGAAGTGCCACCGTCTGGCAGGAGGCAGAGGTGAGGGAATATTCATTAACAGTAGGGGCCGACCTCAGCGTGCCCTTTTGGGTATCAGGTCGGCCCGCAAATATAAGCGAACCTGAAGGTTCGCACTACATGCTTTTTACCTGAGTGAGAGATAGTACTGAATTCCCCCTCCCTGGTGGAGGGGGGGTAGGGGGAGGGGCGAACATCATCTCCTCCGTCTCTGCTTTACAGAGCCACCTCCCCCATTTAGGGGGAGAAATAAATTGTGACTGTTTTAAAACCGCCCGGGTGCCTTGTCTCAGCGTGATGAAGATAATGCTATGAGATCGCCACGCCGCCTGCGGCGACTCGCGATGACAGATAATGTAGTCGGGGTCCCCACGTGGCTACGGAGTAGACGCGTGGGGTAAATAGTGCATGCACACCAGCGAGCCGCAGTCCTCGCGTATCTTTTCGGCAACCACCTGGCACTTTATCTTTAACAAAAGGAACGCCTCCTGCGGTCCGTCTATAAAGCTTTCGAAATTGGCGTGCCCCTTGACTATGACTATGTCCGCTTCCTGCATCAGCTTACGAACCTCTGGATTGAGCGTCTGCCAGTTTATGCCCAGGTCGTTTGAGCCGGTGCTCACCACGCTATCCGGATGGAAACCGAGATCAATCATCTCCTTAACGGTCACGTCGTTCAGGATAGGTGAGGACTTGGCCACGAATACCGTCTGCGGTACGCCAAGGACTTCTGCACAGAAACCATCAAGAAGCACCTCACCCGCGTTGTCCACCACGTAGATCAAGGTCTGGGCTTCCTCCGCCCGCTTCAGGAGTTCAGGGCTGTCGTCGCGTTCAAAGGCGGAGGTTTCCAGAAACTCTCTTATCTCCCCTGTATCAATACGCTCTCTCGTGCCCAGATCGATGATGTTGCCTAGAGATGCGGCGAGCAACGCCGTTTTCTTGGGGTCCGCCGATCGTTCCACCATCCTTTTTACAAACGGCAAGATTTCGGCCACTTCCCGGTTGTGCCTTATCTTCTCCTCCTTGTAAGGGTCGGCTCCCCCCTGATAAAGCATCCTTAGAAGCTCGGTGGAGTAGATGTTTGGCGGCAGGCTGAGTGGGATATTAGGTATCTCCTTTCTTGCTCTCGCAATTAACGCATCAAATTCGTCCTGGGGTAGATGAAGAGCTTTTGCGCTGCGCTCAAGCTGGCGCACTAAACACGGGATGCAGCGGGGATCGGACTTCATGTTTTTAAAGGCTTGCGCTCTGCCGCTGGGAAGAGGACGTTGTTTAGGATCAACCTGTACCCTGGCGAGTTACGGTAAATCTCAAGATCGGTCGGCGGATCGCCTATCCGGTGCGCATAATCTTCGGGGTCGTGCCCGCCGAGGAAGGTAAACGTTCCCTCGCCCCGGTTGCCGTGGATGTATTTTACCTCCTCCGTTCCCTTCACTTCGCCCAGGACAAGCACGTCCCGCTTGAGGAACTTCCGGTTGAAGCCTGTGTTCTGGCCCAAAAACTCGCGCACCAGAGCAACGTGGTTCTGCACAAGCATCGTGGGGACCGGATCGAACTTTGCCGAGAAGTCAAACAGCGCGAACACCGCATCGGGGCCCCGTGCCACCGCACCCTCGCTTACGTCGATATCTGAGTGCTCGTAGCGGTAGGGGTCCATTACCAGAGTAAAGTTCTCAAACGCAAAGGTCTGGGAGTAGTCGAGCTTTTCCTGACAGTCCTTTTCCATCGGGGTGCCGTCAAAGATCTGATGCACGATGTCTGTCGCTTCAGCGGCCAGAGCGACGTCATAGGTGTCGGTTGCCGAGCACATCGCGAACAGGAACCCTCCTTCGAGAACGTAGCGCTTGATCACCTTTGCCACCGCCAGCTTCAGTTTGGGAACCCCATCAAACCCCAGCTTCTTTGCGGTCTGCTCGTTCAGCCTCACCTGCTCCTTGTACCAATCGGCGTTGTGGTAGTTATAGTAAAACTTGCCGTACTGACCGGTAAAGTCCTCGTGGTGCAGGTGCACCCAGTCGTAATCGGCAAGCTTGCCCGCAAGCACCTGGGGGTCCCAGAGCACATCGTATGAAATCTCCGCGTACTCCAAAGCCAGCCTGACCGCGTCGTCCCACGGATCGGCGGTCGGGGGGGCGTAAACCGCGATTCTGGGTGCCTTCTCCAACAAAACCGCGTTCATGTTGCTTTCCTCGATTGTGGCCCGGATCGCAGCCTCTTTGCCGATGTCTATCTCCACGACCCTAACCCCTGCAAGTAGACACTCCTTCTCGCTCCCCTTCGAGCTCTCCAGCAGGAACGAACCGTCTCTGTAGTTCAAAAGCCACTCGACCTTCTCGCCGCGTTCGAGAGCATGGTAGGCTATACCGTAGGCCTTCAGGTGATTGGTCTGGGATAAATCCATAGGAATCAAGAGCTTGCCTGAGATCGCCAGCATCAAAAGTAGATTCATGGTATCATCCTTGTTCCGGTTTCTCCTACTATCCCTCTGATCAGGTTGGGGGGATCGGTTATCAACACCTTACTGCCTCCCGCCTGGAGGAAACCTATCGCGGCCTCGATCTTCGGTCCCATACTGCCTGCAGGGAACTGGCCGGCTGCAAAAAGTCTCTTTGCCTCCCCTACGCTCAGGCGATCGAGCGGGCGCTGGGTCGGTTTGCCGAAGTCCATGCAGACGTGCTCCACCGGGGCAATAATCGCCAGAAGCTCCGCCTCCAGACCGGTGGCAAGAAGCGAGGATGCATGATCCTTGTCAATAACTGCGGCTATACCCTTTAGCTTTTTTCCTTCCTTAACTACCGGTATCCCGCCGCCGCCCACGGTAACCACCGACACGCCTTGCTCCATGAGTCTTTTAATGACAGGAAGCTCCACAATCTCGCAAGGATTTGGCGAGGCAACCACCCTGCGCCAGCCTCGGCCACGATCCTCTTTCATCCGCCAGCCCAGCCTTATGGATAGCTCGTTGGCCTCCTCGATTTTGTATGCAGGACCAACGAACTTGGTCGGGTTGCGGAACGCAGGGTCACGGGGATCCACCACCACCTGGGTAACCACTGCGGCTATCTCGTTTTTAGTGTCGTTGGCTGCAAGGGCGTTGCGCACCGCCTGGGCGATGAGGTATCCTAACGAGCCCTGGGTCGAGGCGTTGGCCGCGTCAAGCGGTATCTCGGGGATCTCGCGCTGCGCCTCGTGCGCCATGTGAGAGATCAACAACAGATCGCCTACCTGCGGGCCGTTGCCGTGGGTTACGGCCACGCGCCAGCCCTGGGCCATGAGCTGCGCAATCTGGCGGGCGGTCTCCTCCACCACCCCGCGCTGAGCCTCAAAGGATACGAACTTTACGTTCTTTGCCTTAAGCGCGTTTCCGCCCAGCGCTATCACCGCACTTCGTTCCACACTGAATTGTATTGATTAGTAGTGTGCGGTCAAGCACCCCTTCCCCTTTATTTACTCCTACCAGGGGAGTGGATTTTTTATGCTCCTTTTCGCGGAAGGCGAAAAGATCGCAGGAATGAAAGGCCGCCTACCTGTTTGTCATCGCGAGCGAACGAAGTGAGCGCGGCGATCTCATATGTCTTCCGTATTAGCGCCTATGGTCTATACCCTCTCCCTTCGGGAGAGGGTAGGGTGAGGGAGCAAGTGGGAAGTTCAAAGACGCCAAGAAGAGTGCACAAAAAGCCATCGAACTCTACAAAGGCAAGAAGGGTTATTACAACCTTGCTTGTGCGCAGGCTAGATTAGGTGAACTGGATGAGGCATTAGAGAGTCTACAAAAATCTATAGATAACGTAGAAAGAGTAACTGTTGAGCCTTGGAGAGACAATGATCTTGAATCTCTACGCCACTGGCCTCACATCGATAGATTTATGAGAATTTTCGGTCCGCCATCTGAAGATGTGGAGGAAAAGCCGAGGGCTAAGCGGAAGGCTAAACCTAAATCCACTAAGCCCAAGAAGTAGTTGTTCCCTCACCCCGACCCTCTCCCATCGGGAGAGGGAGTGGTTCTCCTCTCCTTTTGGGAGAGGAGTTAGAGGTGAGGGAGACCCCAGTCATCGCGAGCGAGTGAAGGGAGCGCGGCGATCTCATATATACCGCCGAGCCGAGGATTCTCTGCGACCTTAAATCACCTGCTATCAAGAAATCTTAAAGTCCGTCACCCACATCCACATTGTGCCACATATGAGATTGCTTCGGGTGCCTACGTCACCCTCGCAATGACACCTTTTTCCACTTCTCCCTTTCCATATCCAGAGGAAATATCCGCTTGACTCTCCCGTATCCCCAAGTATAGTCTAAGATAAAAGGAGGCAGTTATGCACAGCGTGGCGATTTTAGCATTAACCTTAACCATCGGAGTCAACATGACTTATGCAGGCAGGCTTGAGGGCTTCAACCCGAAAGAAGCCCAGCCCGATCTGGGGCATCGACTGAATGAAGCAAACCTTGCAAAGCTTGATAGCATAGGTTTTCTTCTGCAGCCTACCGACTACAAAACAATCTACGAGGTATACTCCGATTACACCGAATCATCCCATACCCCGATGTTCATCTCAGCCGACCTTTGCTTCCACACCCTGCACCTTATGGTAGACTACACCGTGCGCATAATGGAGCTGGAAGAACTTTTGCCCAAGCTGGAGCGGCTCACCTCAGGCATGCTCCAGAAGTCGGTAAAGAATTGGAAGAAGTCCTCCGGTTCTCTAAAGGAGGCGGCCAGGGCCGAGTATATCTACTACGCGGTAGGTGCCCGGCTGCTTGGTCAGGAGGTTGAGCTTCCGAAGGATATAGAAAAGCTCGTCGCAAAGGAGCTTGCACGCATCGAGGAGCACAAGGGCATCCAGGAGATCACCTTCCTTCCCGGGGTGAAGGAAGACTACTCTCAGTACGTCCCTCGCGGGCACTACACGCGATCCGAGGATTTCCGCCGCTACTTCAAGGCGATGATGTGGTACGGGAGGCTGCCGTTGCACGTTCCCAAAGAAAAGCGCGATCCCCTCCTGCCCCTCCAGACGGCACTTCTCCTCTCCATGCATCTTGAGGAGAATCCTGATTTGAGTCTCCTCTGGGAGGAGATCTACGAGCCGACCGCGTTCTTCTTCGGCTCGGCAGAGGATATAACACCCGGGCTATTGCTTGAAGAGGCGCGTGAGTTCTTCGGCAAAGAGGTAACCACCGATATGATCGAAGACGAGACAAGGTTAAGAGAGCTCGCAGTTTACCTTTGCGAAAACATCAAGCCCAGGATCATTTCCGAGTTCGCCCCTTCCGGCCCGTCTGATGCACCAATCGAGGTGCCTTTATCCACCCGGTTCATGCCCCAGCGCTTCGTGCCCGACTCCTACATCTTCAGCCAGCTCGTTGCGGACAGGGTTGAAACCTACCAGGGCAGCAGTGACCCCAGGCCCTTTACCTGGGGGATGACCCAGCTTGGTCCGATGCGGGTATTCCCCAGAGGCCTTGACGTGATGGCCGTGCTTCGCTGGAACCAGGCTCTGAATATCCTCAAAGATGAAGGCGATACCGAATACGCGGGATACGACGAGCAGTTCGAGAAGATGGTCCGCTGGTATGCCGAGCTGTCACCTCAGGAGAAGAGATCCTCGGTCTACTACCGCTGGTTCGAGTTGTTTGCGGCCTACAAACATGCGGATGCCCCTGCGAAGGCGGATGAAGAGGCCTGGGATCGAAAGAAGCTTATGACAGCGCTTGCCTCATGGGTCGAGCTTCGCCACGATGCGATCCTTTACGCCAAGCAGAGCTATACCGCCTATCTCACGGCAGCCCCCCCTCCCAAACCTGCCCCACTTCTCAAGGCGGCGCTTGAGCAGGCTCCTGCAGTATACGCCCAAACTGCAGAGTGCTCGCGCGTCATTGCTGAGATGGTCTCCGACGAAGAGATCAAGGAAGTTTATGAGAAATTCGCAGGGATCGTGGAAAGGATGGCGGAGCTGGCAGGAAAGAAGGGTCTTTCCGTGGATGAACACGAATGGCTGTGGAACCTGTCCGGCGAAATGCGGGTGCTGACCAAAAGACTGGAATCGAAGGCCGTTACCGGTGAGGCGGACGAACGCATGGCGCTGGTGGCAGACGTGCACACCGACCCCAACTCGGGACAGGTGCTTGAGGAGGCAACCGGCTCCCCGGCAAGGCTTTACCTTCTCGTCCAGATAGACGGCAAGCCCTACGTTGCCCAAGGTGCGGTATATACCTACTACGAGTTCAAGCAGCCGATGTCGGATCGTTTGACTGATGAGGCGTGGCAGGAGATGCTGGGTCGAGGTCAGGCCCCGGCCAAGCCTGGCTGGTCGAACGCGCTCTTCGTACGTTAGGGTGTGAACACCAGGGCTCTTTTTCTTCTGCTCTGCACCCAGCCCCTTTTTGCCGGAAGCTGGGCGGTTGGGATTGGCGGCGGAAGCAGTCATTACCTTGCGCGGCAGTATCCCAGCTCTTACCGGTTTGAGGATCTGCATGTGATCGAGACCGGGTGGCGGGTCGAGGGTGAAGCCGGTTACTACGCCGGACGTGAGGGGTTCAATATCATAGCAGTCTACGGCGAGACGTTCTGGCGCAGCGAGAGCCGTCAAACGCTTTTCCGCGACCAGCATCTTGGGCTCCTGGGCGAGTACCGGCTGGTTGTTGTCAGAATGGATGAAAGGTTGCAGGGCGCTGTGGGCCTGGGGCCTTCGCTTCGCCGCTTCAGCTATTACATTGAGGAGGAGAAAGCCCACTATCCTTTCCGATTCAATATTGACGCCGGAATTGCAGGGCTTTTCTTCTTATCAAGACACTTCCTGCTCCGCGCTCAGGCCACCTACTCCTTCCCGCCGCTGAACCCCGGAACGGGGGTAGTGGAGCTGACCCTGCGCGCGGCCTACCGGCTGTAGCGGACAAAGAAAAACCGACGGTCTACAAGTTAAGCAATAACAAACTCAAGGCCTAAGGCTCAGGAAATCGGCAAGGTTCTCCACGTTAAAGCAGCCCCCTCCGCCAAGAAAGCCACCAGATACTCATACCCTCCCTTCTCTAAAACGAATATGTAGAAGGTGTGAGTCTCTCGCGCTGGCTTTCTAACCCGGAATTCTGTTTCGTATTCCACGGTGGCCACGATGTGATAGGCAGGACGTCCATAGAAGGGATAGGCACAGCGTACCACCCTTGAAGGAGAACTCCATTTAGGATCAGTAGACGGACTTACGATTACCCCCTCCTCGCAAGCCTTCCTAAACATCTGGACCGCACGGGTTGAATCCATCACCGTATCCTGGGTTGCCGCCCAAGATACCACAAGCGGCCCGCCGTATTCGAAACCGTCACATACCCCAGTAAGACAAGCAACCTGAAGAAAACCTTTGTCCGGTGTTCCAGTGCCATCATAGATGTAAAAATCCCTTTTCCCACGGAAATACTTAATCGTTAAAGGCTTTTTTAAAGACCTTAGGCGGTCAAGATAGAGATAAAAAATCATCTTCCTCCGCAGGGAATCGGGGAGTTCCAACAAAGGATCCAGTTTGGACCTCAGTGAATCAAGCGCCCAGTCAAGACCCTTATGCGCACTCATACTCTCGGCTACAAGCTTGTCGTATTCCAACGTGGCATGAGGATGTTCAGCTAAAAAGGGCATCAAAACTAACGACCTGGAGGAAATTACATCCCGATCAAGCCTACCCGCCCAACCCAAATACATCAGATATTCTTTCCAATCGGCAATCTCTACAATCCACCAGTACTTCTCATCCGTAAGTTCACTCACACCTACTGTAATCAATAGAAAAACAAGGAAAAATCTCTTCATAACTTATTAAGTATAGAAGCTTTCTACCAGCCTGTCAAGGGTAGAACGTGGAAAGAAGAACCAGTAACTAGTCAATCTGGCCAATCCGAGCATCTTGATTATCAAGACGGCCGACGTGGTGTTGACGAATCAATCTTCCGAAATTCCATCCACGGTTGTTAAGTGCCTCGTTTATGTATCCAGCCAACCACTGAGCACTGATGCCTCCTGAGTAATCAGGTTGGTTGGAAATCGCTCCGAAATTCAGAGTTGCATATTGAGTAGGATTGAAAACATCCCACAAGTGATCCAATCTCCCAGGTCCCTGGAACTCGTCTCGGGTTCGAGAAGTAGGAACATCGGTTCCTGCATCGGGATTATTTGCATCCACGGGATATGGCCGAGTAACCCAAGGAAGAACATCCTGCCTTACGTCCCTCGAACCCACAGCGTGAAGGAGCCAGCCAAAACTTATATGAGCGGTTCCAGGCTCACAAAGGGTTTTAGGCATTCGGGGTACCCTCGTTTCGTTCGGCTGGCCTCTATTCAAGACCACTATCTCTCTGAAATAGGGACTATTCTGTGCAGCCCTTCTAAATAGCCAGCAAAGATAGCCGATGGAGATGCGTTTACCGTAGTTGTCCTTTTGGAATGGAAAGCAATCCATAAATACTTGAGGCGGCAGGACATCAATAGCTGCACCTGCTACGTGAGCGCTTTGTCTTGCCCTTGATACTCGTCTCTGCCAGTTTTGGGTTCGATACCCGGCTTGGATCTCGATCCTGCCGCTTCCAATATCTCCAAAAACCTGTTGCCACTCCCGGTTAGCCTCAAGGTAAAGCAAGGTGATATCAGGAAGGATAAAGGCTACGTCTTCGCCATCCTCCTGATCCCCACTGGCAACCACATTAGGACCTCCGGGTCTCTCCCAGGGGCCTGCATGAGGATAGAGTCGTCTTGCGGAGTAGGACATCACCTTTCGTTGTATCGGGGAAGAAAGGACGGCCATTCCATCGTGCGGTTTGCAACCGGCGATGCAAACCACCCAGTTCCTTGCGAAAAATCCAGATAGACATGTATAAAATACGCCCAGGCCTTGAGGTCTTCGGGATCGAAGTCCGGGAACTGCCCAGGCGGGTAAGGGCTTCTGCGATCAACCCGCGATAAAATCTCTCCTATCGTTACGTAAGGCATAAAACCTCCTTCTTTGTTTATTAAGTTTTCTCTGGATTATGACGAACGCAATAGAAACCTGACGAGTTGGCTCTCAGACCCTAGAAGAGTCCCAGGGAGCGTTTTCTGGGCTACTTTAATCTGACCGGGTCATGCTGCTTTGCCCAGTGCATGGTTTCCTCGTACTGTTCGCGCTGGGTTGAAAAATCAAGCATTGAGTAGTTTTTAGGGAGTTGAGGGACATAGAGGAAGGCGCGAGAAGCGATGGTTGGTGCCCTCTCAATCTCGTTGCGGAAGAGGGCGTCTGTGAAGAACTGAAACGCAAGCAGGCTGGTTTCGAGAATCTTCGGCGGTTTCTTTAGAACCTTGGGGATCCCCAAACCCGTCCCTATACCTCCACGCATCCTGCTTATAATATAGAGTTCCTTACAACGTTCCCCAGACATGGCCTCGACCGGAATTCCGTCGCGGCCCACCCCGCCGTCTATGAACTCTCCTTCCAATCCTTCAATCTTCCGGGGCTTAAACGCACCCGGTATAGCGGCAGAAGCCATGAGCACGTCCACAAGCGGAAGTTTTCTTATTCGGGGATCAGGGTCGCGGCTCGAAAGCCTTAGTATCTTGCCCGTATCGCGCCCCACCACGGAAATATAGGTGGAAAGATAGAGGTCCCCAAGGGTCTCAAATCCAGCCTTTTCTTGAACTGACTCTTCAAGCAGCTTGCGCAATGGGGTGGTGTCGAGCACGAATCCTTCCGGGATGTTGCGGGGGACGATCCTTGCGAGCCCGCGGGCCGTTACGTCAAACACATCGCCGCTCTCAAGAGCAAACAGAATCTTTTTGTAATCTTCCCAACCGAAAGCTTGGTCATTGCCCGCCTTGCCGTCCTTGGTCTTCAGGATAGCATTCACCGCCACTGCGTTAAGCGCTCCGGCGCTTGCCCCTGCAACGACATCAGGACGAATCTCGCGCCTCGATGGGATAAGGCCTTCTATTAGAGCCTCGCTAAGGGCGCATTCCTGTGCAATTCGAGCTCCTGCGCCTGAAAAAACAAAGCCAATCTTGGTTCTAAACACAGAGTTCCTCCTGGTATTTATTCGAGCCACAAGAGTGTAAGAACAGAAGAGGGCATGTCAAGACAAGAAGCATGTGCCCCGGACATGCTGCAGAAAACCGTTGACAAAATACGGAAGTCGGCTAAGATTAAAGCCTTCTGTGTGAGGGATTAACCGGAGCGCAATCGAAAGAGGGGGCTTGCGATAATCTCAAGAACTTCCGCCAGGATGAACATCCCCATCATTCTGTGGTACTCAAAAATCTGGGAACTATACGAGAAAAAGGACTTCAAGCGTGGCTTGGAGAACAGAAATCCAGATGGAGCTGTCAGACGTGTGGCATGCGGTTTACGTGGTACGGTGAAGTTTGCTCCGAATGCGGTACGAAGCTGTATAACTGTAAGGACGAAGATAAAGATCTGGTTGACCCCTGATTAATAAGGCCGGGGGCTTGACAGGAGCAGGAATTTCCCTATAATAACTACGTCCAGTGAAAAGTTTCCAAAATTAACCCCCAAACAGGGAGGCTCATGGAACTCGAAGAGCTACGAAAGAAAAAATTCGCAGATCTGCAAAAGATCGCGGAAAGGTTTAGCATAGACACTATGGAGATGGAGAAGGAGGACATCGTCAAAGCCATTCTCAAAGCCGGAAGCAAGGAACAGAAGAATGGGCTGGTAGAATGTACAGGGGTGCTTGAGGTACTTAACGAAGGATTCGGCTTCCTGCGCTCGCCGAACTACAGCTACCTGCCCAGTCAGGACGACATCTACGTATCACCGACACAGATCAAACGCATAGGGCTGCGTTCTGGCGACACGGTTTTGGCCCGTGCCAGACCCCCGCGGGACAACGAAAAGTTCTTCGCAGTGGTAAGGGTGGAGACGGTGAACGGCGATGATCCCTCGATCATCAGAAAGCGCATGCCCTTCGACAGCCTCACCCCGCTTTACCCCACCGAACGAATCCACATGGAGAACCCGAACGACAGCGACTCCACAACCCGCGTTATAGACCTCTTCACCCCCATCGGTAAAGGTCAGCGCGGACTTATCGTCTCTCCGCCACGTGCCGGCAAAACGGTAATACTTCAGAAGGTAGCCAACAGCATCACCAAGAATCACTCTGAGATCAAGCTCATTATCCTGTTGATCGATGAGCGCCCGGAGGAGGTGACCGACATGGAGCGCTCGGTTCAGGCGGAGGTTATAAGCTCGACCTTTGACGAGGCACCGGAGCGTCATGTTCAGGTAGCCGAGGTAGTGCTTCAGAAGGCCAAGCGCCTGGTGGAGCACAAGAAGGACGTGGTGATTCTTCTTGACTCCATCACCCGTCTTGCGCGCGCACACAACATGGTCATTCCTCACTCAGGCAAGACCCTTTCAGGCGGTCTTGATTCCAACGCTCTGCGTAAGCCTAAAAAATTCTTCGGTTCTGCTCGCAACATCGAGGAAGGCGGCTCCTTGACCATCCTTGCTACCGCCCTTGTCGACACCGGCTCCCGCATGGACGAGGTGATCTTCGAGGAGTTCAAGGGCACCGGCAACAACGAGATGGTTCTTGACCGCAGGCTGGCCGACCGCCGAGTCTTCCCGGCTATCGATCTGCAGAAGTCCGGGACGCGAAAAGAAGAACTCCTCTTGACCGACCACGAGCTTAACCGCGTGTGGCTCTTAAGAAAGATACTTGCCGAGATGAGTCCCGTAGACATGATGGAGTTCATACTCGACAAGATGAGGCTTACCAAGAACAACGAAGAGTTCCTGGACGCGATGAACGAATAGCGAACCTGGAGTTTCAATACCGACCTGGTCAAAAAAATCGGCAAAGAGCAAGGTTGACGCAACGGGATAACTCCACTATAATTGCTTTTTAGAAGACAAACGTAGCGAAGTAAAGGAGATTTAGAGAGATGAAAGACAAGATTCATCCCAAGTACGTGGAGACAACGGTCCACTGCGCCTGCGGGTTCACCTACAAGACATACTCCACCCGTGAGAATATCAGGGTCGACATCTGCTCCCAGTGCCATCCGTTCTACACTGGAAAAACAAAGATAATCGACACCGCCGGACGCGTGGAGCGCTACCGCCGCCGCTTCGGTGAAACCAAGGGAACCAAAATCCTGACCGCCAGCCAGAAGGTGATGCTAGAAGCTGAAAAGGCGGCCAAAAAGGCAAAGTCCAGACGTTCTGCCAAGAGATAACGCATGAAGGAACGCATCGCCGAACTTCAAGAGAAGTTTGCAAAGATAAAGGAGTTTCTTTGACCCTGCCCAGCTCGTAGCGAAGCGCGAGGGGCTGAGGGAACAAGCGGCCGCACCCGATTTCTGGAACAATCAACGCAAGGCCCGCACAGAGATGTCTGAACTTGCGCGTTTAGAGCGAATCCTTGAAACGGTTGAGCGCCTGGAACACGATATAGGTGATGCCGACGAACTGCTGGAGATGTTTAGAGACGACCCTGCCGCCCAAAAGGAGTTGGCGAAGACACTTGATCGCGCGGAAAATAAGATGCGCGAACTTGAAGTCTCACTGGTGCTCTCCGATCCCAACGATCCCAAAACAGCGATCATGACAATCCACCCGGGCGCCGGTGGTGTTGAGAGCTGCGACTGGGCTGAGATGCTTTTTCGCATGTACATGCGCTACTTCGAGCGCAAGGGATACAAGACCTCGGTTCTCGATCTTCAGCCCGGAGAGGTAGCGGGCATCAAGGACGCAACCATCGAGGTATCGGGCGAGTACGCCTACGGGATGCTCAAGGGTGAATCGGGAATACACCGACTGGTACGAGTCTCACCCTTCGATTCAGCCAAGCGCCGCCACACCTCTTTCGTATCGGTGTTCGTGATGCCGGAGATGGAGGACGTAGAGGTTTCGATCGACTCGGACGATCTCAGGATCGATACGTTCCGCGCCGGAGGACACGGCGGGCAGAACGTCAACAAGCTCTCAACCGCGGTGCGTATCACCCATATTCCGACCGGGATAGTCGTCCAGTGCCAGAACGAACGCTCCCAGCACCAGAACAAGGAAAACGCCATGAAGGTGCTGCGCGCACGCATTTACGCTCGCGAGGAGGAAAAACAGGCCAGGGAGCGCGAGAAGCTGGAGGAGCAAAAAACCGACATCGCCTGGGGACACCAGATACGCTCCTACGTGCTCTTCCCCTACCAGATGATCAAGGATCACCGCACCGAGCACTCCGAGCACAACACCGACGCGGTGCTTGACGGCGAGATTGAGGATTTTTTAACCGCCACCCTGCTCTGGCAAGCCCACCAGGCCAAAAAAAATAACGCCACTTGACGTCCCGCTTTTACAACTTACAATTATATGGATGGATACAAAACCCCGCTTCCTTGCAGACGCCATGTTGGGTAAGCTTGCACGATGGCTAAGGGTGCTGGGCTGGGATGCGGAGTACGTTAAGGGACGCAAATCAGAAGAGTTACTGGAACAAGCAAGGAGTGAAGGAAGGATACTCCTCACCCGCAGGCAAGGCCTTGAGGATGAACGACTTATATTCATCGAAAGCGAGATTCTTGCCGAGCAGCTGCGCCAGCTTGAGGCCTCGCACCAAATCCTGACGCGCTCTGAGCCGTTTTCAAGATGCATCGCATGCAACGTTGAGCTGCAAGTTATTGATAAGACTGAAGTTAAGGGCAAGGTCCCGTTCTACACCTTCCAGACCCAGCAGGAATTCTACCGATGTCCACGATGCAATAAAATCTTCTGGCCGGGAAGCCACCATGCGGCTATGTTACGAAAAATCAAGGGCTTAAAAGAATCCTGAGGATTTCCTGGCCTGCATTCTCCCTGGATCCCCGGACGGATGTGAATGAGGTGAAAAAAGGTGGTCAAAAGCTGGACAAAAGCTGGTCAAAAGCTACCCAAAAGGTGGTCAAAAGAGCGGGGTCCCCGCGAAAGCGCGAAGCGATTTCGTGGGGTGAAAAAAGCTGGTCAAAAGAGCGGGGTCCCCGCAAAGCTACGAAGTAGATTCGTGGGGTGAAAAAAAGCTACCCAAAAGGTGGACAGGGTTCCGGGGTCCACGCAAAGCTACGAAGTAGATTCGTGGGGTGAAAAGTTATGAGATTGTTCCCTTCGGTCACCCTTCGGAGCTTCGTCCGGCAGGTCTGCCGTCCTCGCAACGACAGTCCCCCTCTCCCTCTGGGAGAGGGTTGGGGTGAGGGCTTAGCCCCCCTTGATAAGGGGGGTGTCCGAAGGACGGGGGGATTATCTACCAAACCGCCGGGCGATGATGGTAATAATCAGCCCCAGGAACACGTAGCCCATAATCACCTCGATTATTACAGGAATCTGCGCCTGCCAGTTCAATGGCGTAATATCCCCGAACCCCAGCGTGGCAAACGTCACTACTGACAGGTAGAAGTATTGAAGGAACCAATTTACATCCGAGATTCTTCAATGGAACCTTACTTAGTTATGTCTTGGATAGACATATTTCTTCGGGTCTCTCTTTTGGATCTTTAAAAGCCCAGCCCAAGCCAATGGATGTTGATTATCCAGATCCAATGCATCTGCAAAGTACTTAAAGGCACTGTCCGCTTCGTTTCGAGCCAAGTATTCCCAACCTATTGAGTTGTAGAGAGAAGGATCGTGTGTCTTCAGGCTATCCTCATAAGGTTCAGCTTTAAGATAGTATTCGAGTGCAGAATCGTGGTCTCCAAGATAGGCGTACGTGAGTCCTAAGGAATAGAACAACCTGTAGAATTCATGCCCTTGGTCCATCAGTTCTATTAGTATGTCTCTGGCAGTCTCCAAATTGCTGCGGGTTTTAGGGGTAACTCGATAGAGATCGTAGGCTTGCTTAAACTTCCTGAATGTGGAGTCCGGAACTTGTTGTCTTGTTTCATCAAGGATAGAATTATTCCGCGCATTACGCCGAGCATAGTAGGCAGAATACATAGCTTTGATTTCTTCCCTGGTGGGTATTACGTTAGGAGGAGAAGGATTCTGAGCGATTGCGGCCATCACGAGAGTATCCAAGTCAGGTGTTTCTTCTGCACGCACTGTATCTGACTGAATCAAAGAGTAAGAAGTGGGGGCAGGCTCCTCATTGTATCTAGCCTCCGCTATGCTTGCACTCACAGAATCCGCTACTGCACTTCTAGCCGTTGAAGTTGCACTTTGAGACGTTGAAATCGTTATCATAATCCCGATGACGGTAAAAACAATGCCGAAAACAAATGTGGCAGCGATACCTAATCCTCCCCAAAGATTGCCACTTTTCCTTAACTTTTCCAAACCCCCAGCTAACCATTGCCAGCGCCCTTGCGTCTTTGCGGGTAGTTGTTCCATTCGTGCCTCCTTTTATTTGGCATCTTTTTGCTCGCGTCTTTTGGCATGGGTTATTGTATGCAAGGAAGCGAGGTGGTCAATACTACACCCCCACCCTACCCTCCCCCATCAAGGGGGAGGCATACCTGAAGATTATCCCTCCCCTGGCGGGAGGGAATAAAAGGGAGGGGGAATTAAAACCCCACGACCGCACTGCGTGCACTCGCGGGGACCCCAAAGTGAACAATCCCTCACCCCTAACCCCTCTCCCAGAGGGAGAGGGGGAAATACGTCATGGGTAGGTTGACGGAAGGTGAATTTCCGCTAAAATCCCGTAATGGAACGTTCTTATTGCGGCGAGCTTACGTTAGCGAACGTGGACGAACCGGTGCGTCTCTGCGGCTGGGTGCACCGTATCCGCGACCTGGGCGGTATGATATTCATTCATCTTCGCGACCGATCAGGTCTGCTGCAGGTGGTCTGCGACCCTAAAAAGGTCAAAGAGGCAAGAGACCTGCACGCCGAGGACGTTTTGGAGGTTCGCGGAACCGTAATTGCACGTCCGCCCGGCCAGGCAGACGAACGCCTCACATCGGGTGCGGTGGAGGTCGGAGCCGAGAGCATAGAGGTTCTCAACCGGACCAAAGACCTGCCGTTCAGTGTGGAGCGCGAGGAGCTTCTGCCTTCGGAGGAGATGCGGCTGCGCTACCGGTATCTGGACCTGCGTCGCCCTTCCATGTCACAGATAATGGG
>JAGMDF010000046.1 GCA_023128825.1 Caldifarciminota bacterium
GAGACACCCATCCTTGCCAAATCAACGCCTGAAGGGGCGCGCGACTTCCTGGTGCCCTCTCGAACACTCAAAGGCAAATTCTACGCATTACCGCAGTCGCCCCAGCTCTACAAGCAGATTTTGATGGTTGCAGGTATTGACCGCTACTTCCAGTGGGCGAGGTGCTTGAGGGACGAGGACCTGCGCGCCGACCGTCAGCCCGAGCACACCCAGGTGGATATCGAGGCCTCGTTCGTCGAGGAAGCTGACATCCAGAAGCTGGTCGAGGGGCTGTTTCACCTTTGGGTAAAGGAGATAAAACATCAGTTCCTTGAGATTCCCTTCCCGCATATGACCTATAAAGAGGCGATGGAACGCTTCGGCACCGACAAGCCTGATCTCAGAAACCCGCTGGAGTTACAGACCGTTACCGAGCGGTTCAAGGGTTCGGAGTTTCGCATATTCGCCGAGATCGTGGATAAGGGTGGGATCGTGCGGGCGCTGGGGCTTGAGGGCGCTGCCGGCTGGTCGAGGAAGGATATCGATTCCCTTTCGGAGGAGGTGAAGCCGTTCGGCTTCCCAGGTATCGCCTGGGCTAAGAAGAGGGATGGCGAGCTTTCCGGCCCGCTTGCTAAGTTCATGAATATCTATGAGTTAAAGGAAGGGGAACTTGAGCTGGCCCTTGCAGGGACCGATGAGAAATTGGTCAATCAGGCGATGAGCCGGTTGCGGGACGTCTGCGGACGGAAGATGGGGCTGGTGGACGATGCCGCAATGAAGTTCATCTGGGTAACCGACTTCCCTTTATTTGAGCGCGAAGAGGAGCGAGGCGAGATTATCCCATCGCACCACATCTTCAGCTCGCCTCATGAGGAGGATTTAAAGTATCTGGAGCAAGATCCGTTAAAGGTTCGCGGCAGGCTGTTTGACGCGGTACTGAACGGCGTGGAACTGGGTTCAGGCTCCATCCGCTGCCATAGGCGTGACTTGCAGGAGCGTCTCATGCGCATCGCAGGTGTTGATCCTTCTCAATTTGAGTTTTTTCTCGAGGCTCTTGATGCTGGTGCCCCTCCGCACGGCGGGATCGGCATGGGATTCGACAGGATAGTGGCCATCTTTGCAGGTCTGGACAGCATCAGAGACACGATAGCTTTTCCCAAGACGACCTCAGGCCAGGGGCTGATGGAGGGCCAGCCGGCCAAGGTTGCCAAAGACCAGCTCGCAGAGCTGGGGATAAGAATAGCCCCCAAGAGGAGGAAGAAGAATGATTAAGCACGATCATACCTTTGTTATTATCCCCGATGGAACCAAAAGGCCTAAACGCATCTTCGTCTCCAAAAGATTCCTCAACATTATTCTTTATTCAGTGCTGGTTCTGCTTGGTACAGGTTTCGTGAGGCTTGTTATCTACGCCAATGAACTCATCCAGCTGCGCCGCGTTGCAGGACCGATCCAGCAGGAGAATCGTGAATTACACGCACGCACCCGCGCACTCATAACCGAACGCGACGCCATCGGATACTCCAAGGACAGCCTTCTCAACGAGATAGAAACCGAACGGGTATCGCACGCCAGACGTCTGGCCGAGGTAACCGATGAACTCGAGCGTTTGGAGAACTTCGTCACCGATCTCAAGATACTTGCCGGCTACAAGCTTTCCAAGCAAGACGCCCAGAAGCTGCGCTCCACCGAGGTAGATCAAGAAGATAAAGGCGGCCAGGGCGGAGTAGAGATTGATCCTGAGTCCTATTTTGAGGGACTTTTAAGTATTTCTCAGGATACTCTGAAGGCTACGATCGACGTTGAAGCGCTGAGCCTGGCCCAGGAGTTGCGCAACAAGCGCAACAATCTCAAGGACTTACGTGACTTCCTGGAGAAAAAGGCTACCATTTTGGAGGGACATCCCGTAGGGTGGCCTGTCACTGGGAAGATTACCTCCCATTTCGGGCCGCGAAAGGGTGGTTTCCATTCCGGGATTGACGTCGCCAATGTGATCGGCACACCGGTATTCGCCACCGGCGACGGAGTGGTTACGTTCAAGGGCTACGTAGGGGCCTACGGGAAGATGATCGTGATAGATCACGGCACCCAGTTCAGCACCGCGTATGCCCATCTTTCACGATATGCGGCTGAAACTGGAGACCGAATTGAACGCGGGGACGTGATAGGCTACGTGGGCAGCACCGGACGCTCCACCGGCCCGCACCTTCACTATGAAGTCCGTGTAAACGGTGTGCCGGTCAATCCTTGGCCTTACATGGAAAAAGAAGGCAAGTGATTGATTCGTGATCCGGAGCCGAGGAGTGATACTGGTTTCTGCGTGCCTTGTGGGGGTGCGCTGCCGGTATGATGGGGAAAGACTGGAGGTGCCGGAGGAGGCAAGAAAAGCACAAGAGCGTGGGGAGTGCCTCCTGCCTGTATGTCCTGAGCAGCTTGGCGGGCTTCCTACACCGCGGCCAAAGAACGATTTGACATGGAGGAGGGCTAAGCCGACCGTTATCGATGAAGAGGGCAGGGACGTTACGCCGGAGTTCTTAAGCGGCGCCGAAGAGACCTTAAGGATCGCAAGGCTCGTCGGTGCCAAACGTGCTATCTTCAAATCGCGTTCCCCCTCATGCGGAGAGGATGGAATTACCACTCGATTTTTGAGGAAGCAGGGGATAGAGGTTGAAGTAATCGACGCGCCTGAAGAGGAGTGAGGAAAACCCCTAAAAGATTCTCATAGATCAAAGGCAGTTCTCAGGCGTTTAGCCGGGTCGTCAAATTTAACTTCCTTTGGGTCAAAACGTTCAGGATCAAACTCACCACCGAGCCATTCGACCATCTCTTCGTATCGCCGAAGTATTGTGTTATTTTTCCCCCCATCCGGGAAGAATCAGGCGACCAAATTCTTCATCAGGGATTCCGATTTTAACCTTTGTGCCTGTGGAGGGAACGGGGACCTCAAACTCATGAAGATGGTAATCCAGCCACCCCATAGCGTCTTGAATGGTAACATGGAGATCCCAAAACGTGTAAATCTCAGGAACTTGTATCCTTCGCCAGATTGGAGGCGAGATACCTTCCAAGGCAATCTTGAATTGATACGCTCGTTCAAACTTTGCCTTCATTATTTCTTCCTGTGAATAACT
>JAGMDF010000047.1 GCA_023128825.1 Caldifarciminota bacterium
TATCCAACCATCTTTTTTAATAGCCCCAATAAACTTGTCCGTGTGTTTGATAAGTGACGCAGTTACGTAACTTAGTAATTCCTCCCCCTGGCGGTTATTTATGGACATTTTTATTCCCCTAAATCTAATCATCTCGAATAATAAAGTCTTGGCCCAGGCTTCCTTGCCTTGTTCCTTGCGTATTTTGACAAGCCTAGCTTCTTCATCTTCTGCTTTCTTAACCTTGTGCTCTATCTTCTTAAATTCGGTGTTCGCCTGAGCCTTAGAACACCTTTTAGACAGGCAGCTACGGTTCGCGCCTGCAGGTCGGTGCCACATTCCCTAACAGCACTGTGGAGTGAGGGGGATATGCTTGACACACTCTTATAGTTAGATATACTGGGGTAGACATGGATGCTGAATCTATTCATACCAACCGCGACCTTTTCTCAAAGCATTATCTTGACGATATCCTTCCCGGGCAAAAGGTCTGGCGAGATGACGAAGGGCCGAAAGAAGCCTTCGAGAAAATCCAGCAATTATACGCAGAGAAACAATCCATACTTCCTTCGTTGAACGAAAGTCAACTTGAAGAGGAATTTATCAGACCTGTGCTTGAAATATTGGGGCATTACTACATCGTCCAACCGCCTGAAGAAACTACCGAAGGCATAAGGCGTCCAGATTACGCACTTTTCGATTCAGAGGAAAGACGAAAAGAGGCATATCCTCTGAAGGGTGAAGAATGGAAATTGTTTAAAAAGGCGGTGGGGTTATGCGAAGCTAAAAAATGGAATCACAAGCTGGACGCTTCCCTGCTGGATCAACCGACCCTCTTTGAACGCCGCAACCCCGCCTATCAGATGCATCAGTATCTTCTCTACAGCGAAGTAAAGTGGGGAATCCTAACCAATGGCCGTATTTGGCGTCTTTATGAACGGGAACAGAGCAAGAAGCTTGACCGCTATTATGAGATAGACCTGGTGCGGCTCATCAACTCCGACGGCCCGCTTTTTGCCTCAACCATCAGTGAGGAGGAGCGCCTGGAGGCCTTTAAGTACTTCTGTCTTTTCTTTAGAAGGCAGGCTTTCCCTGAGTTCCTCAACCAGGTGCTCGAAGGTTCAATTGAATACGCCCAGGCGGTAGGAGCAGAGCTTAAAGACAATGTCTACAAGGCGCTTCGCATCCTTGCCCAGGGGTTCGTTGACGATCCGGGCAACAAGCTCGATCCGGTCAAGGATAAGGAAGATATTCGCAAGAACTGCTTTGTTCTGCTTTATCGGCTACTGTTTGTACTTTTTGCCGAATCCAAGCGCCTTCTTCCGGTAGAGGATAACAAGAACTACAGAGAAAACTACAGCTTGCGCCGGATTCGCAGAGAAACCTACTCTAAACGAATCAGCAACGGTCTGAAATACAGCAAAAAGGCTATGGGGCTTTGGCGGAATCTTGCCGATCTATTCATGCTCATCGATCAGGGAGATGAGGACTTCAAAATCCCGCCCTACAACGGCGGATTGTTCGATAACGAACAGCATCCATTCCTTGAGAAGTATAAAGTGGGTGATGCCTACCTGGCCGAGGTTATAAATCTGCTTTGTACCGCTAGGGCTAAAGGAGGAGGTAAGAAAAGCTCGCGGCCTGAGTTCATCGACTACTCCAGTTTGGAGGTGCGAGACCTGGGCAGTATCTACGAGGGAGTTTTGGAAAACCGGCTGGAGATAGCCCAAGAACCTATGCTGGCGGTCAGGAATGGAAAGAAGGAGAAGTGGAAGCCGGAAAGCAAGAAAGCGGATGGCGATAAAATAACCGACCGGGTAGATGTGGGTAAGTACTATCCGGTGTTCAAGCGAGATGAACGCAAGGCCACCGGCTCTTACTACACCCCAGACTACATCGTCCGCTACATCGTGGAGCACACCCTTGGGCCACTGGTTGAGAAATGCAAGGATGAAGGCGATCTCCTCTCCCTGCGGGTGCTTGACCCGGCCATAGGCTCAGGCCACTTCCTGGTGGAGGCCACCGACTATCTTGCTCGCAGGCTTTTAGGTATCAAAGAGGTCGAGGAGACCGAGGACGAGGTGGGGAAAGCGAAACGTCTTATCATTGAGCGCTGCATTTTCGGGGTGGATAAGAACCCCCTGGCGGTGGAGCTTGCCAAGCTCTCGTTATGGCTGCACACCGTAGCCGCGAACAAGCCGCTTTCATTCCTTGACCACCATCTGCGGTGCGGTGATTCCCTCATCGGCGCGCAAGTTAAGGAACTGGCAACCCTGCCCGGCGAGGAACCCAAGCCCCTGTTCCAAGACCTTGTCGAGCGCTACTCGGCAAAAACCATCGGCTTCTACAAAGAGATTGAGGATGAGCCTTCCGATACCCTGGAGCAAATTCACACCAAGCTTAGATTGTTCAAGCAGGCGCGCAAGCAGATGGAGCCGTTCAGAAGAACGGCGGACGTGTGGGTTTCAACCTACTTCGGGAACGAGGTCAAGCCTGCAGACTACTCGCGGGTTACGGATGCCCTTAAGGGCGGAAAAGAAGACGCACTGAAACGGTTCGAGGGCGAGGGGTGGTTTGACAAGGCTAACGAACTTTGGAAAGAGCATCACTTCTTTCACTGGGAGCTTGAGTTCCCGGAGGTGTTCTTTGAACGCAAGACCGGTCGCCCTCTTGAAAACCCCGGCTTCGATGCGGTGATAGGTAACCCGCCGTATGCTTTATTGCAGAATCTTCCAGAAAGTGAAGCCCTTGAAAAATTCGTTATTCGAACATCCGAATCAGCAAGCTATAAAATAGATACTTATCACCTTTTTATAGAGAGGGGTATAAAACTCCTCGGCAATAGAAATACATTTGGTTATATTGTTCCCAACACATTCCTTAAAAATAAATTTACTGTACCCTTAAGAAATTTGATTCTCAGTAAGTGCGCAATAAGTGAATTGGTTTTAATACCGGAGCAGGTTTTCCCTGATGCCTCTGTGGATACAGCACTTGTTATCTTAAGAAGAGAAGATTCCGTAGCAAATCGGAGAGCCAATAAGGTGAAACTTTCTGAAGCCAAGAAGATTAACAAAGATCAAGTTGAGTACAAATTGTTGGGTGAAGTTAAGCAAGAGGAGTACGACTCTAACCTTGACAAAGCTTTTATTGGGCCAGTTGATAAAGGTAGTAAATTCCTTGTTTCTAAGGTACAAAGGGGAAGCTTCACGCTTGGCGAAATAGGTAATGCTTATTTCGGAATTCAGACTTATGATAGAAAGGAATTCGTCTCTATTAAAGCCGAAGACGACTCTTACAAACCAACGCTCGATGGTGGGGATATTTCAAGGTATAGTATTTCACCTTCCAGGGAGTTCGTTTGTACGAGAGCTGAAGCCATCAAAAGTGGAGGAGATAGTTCAGTCTATGAGCAGGATAAAATCCTAATAAGACAAATAGGGGCTTCTCCGATAGCTGCTTTAGATCGCGGAAAACACTACTGCTTGAATACAGTCTACAACATAACAACCAAGGATACCGAATACGACCTGAGATTCCTTCTTGGGATTATAAACAGCAAGGTAATTGCTTTTCTGTGGAAGCAACTTTTTTATGATCGAAAAAGAACTTTTCCGAAGATAAAGAAAAAGGCTATCCTCTCAATCCCTATCCGTACAATAAACTTCTCCAATCCCTCCGATAAGAAGATGCACGACGAGATGGTTAAGCTTGTCCAAAACATGCTTGAGGCGCACAAGCGCAAGCAGGCGATTATCAAAGAATACTCCGGCTGGATTGAGCACCTTATAGGGGCAAAGCTCGATGAGCTTTCGGGCAGGGAGCGAATCCGTAACCTGGAAAAGCTTGCCGACGCCAACGCACTGGCCGACCTCTTGAGGAAGAACCGAAAGCGTATCAACTTCGACACCGAGGATGACGAAAAGTACGATAAATTAAGCAAGGGCTTCGCTAGGTTCAAGTCCGAACTCAATCCGATTGTGCAGGAGATTAAGGACACCGACCGCGAGATTGACAAGCTTGTCTACAAGCTCTATGAACTTACACCGGAGGAGATTGAAATAGTCAAAGGCGGCAAAAACCCTTGTGAGGATTCGGAATAACGAACCCGAAGAATTCGATATATTAAGGAGGAAAAATGCCTGTGGAAGTTGGAATTTGGCGGCTCGGGGAAAGGCCGGAAAAAATTGATCTCTCTACACTCGATTATGAGGAGAAACTCGAAGATGCTCTAACTAAGGATTTGTCCATCTTATCTCCAGAATTGATGATGATCGGGTGTCAAATCCTAACGACCTATGGTAAGTTCATAGACATACTCGCAATGGATGCCGATGGCAACCTGTCTGTTATTGAACTCAAAAAGGACCGCACGCCACGTGATGTTACTGCGCAATTGTTCGACTATGCATCGTGGGTTCAATCTCTTTCCTACGAGGAAATTTCTACAATCTATTCTGAAAAGAACAATGGTAAGAAACTGGAGCAAGGCTTCGGCGAATTTTTTGACAGCAGCTTGCCGGAACAAATAAATCAAAGCCATGAATTAATCGTAGTTGCCTCAGACCTCGACTTAAGTACAGAGCGGATAATCGGGTATCTCGCAGACAATTATGGCGTGCCTGTCAATGCGGTTTTTTTTCGTTTTTTCCGAGATGAAGGCCGGGAATATCTAGTCCGCAGTTGGCTAATTGACCCTGACGAAGCCGTACAGAAAGTAAGCAAATCGAGTGCTAGGAAAGGGGGCGAACCCTGGAACGGACGCGACTTCTACATAAGTCTTGGTGAGGGTGTACACCGAAATTGGGAAGATTGTGTAAAGTACGGCTTCGTGTCTGGTGGGCAAGGGAAATGGTATAGCCAAACAATAAGGAAGCTCCTCTTTCCAGGGGCGCGCGTCTTCGTCAACATCCCTAAAATCGGCTACGTCGGGGTTGGCATAGTAAAGGGGCCTGCTACGCCTGTAAAGGAATTCAAGGTTGCCGTAGAAGGTCGAGAAACACCTATTTTGGACGCACCGCTTGAAGCTCCATCCATGGCAGAAAATGCAGACGATCTGGAGTTATGTGAGTATCTTGTTCGTGTTGAATGGATTAAGACAGTTCCGAGAACACAAGCATACTGGGAAAAGGGGTTTTTTGCCAGTCAACACACAGCCTGTCGTTTAAGAAACAGCTTTACAATCGAGAAATTATCAGAGCATTTTGAACTGGAAGATTGATTCCACCATTAAAAATTCCACACAGCTCACCGCCGACCGCTGACGGCACCGACCCAAAGCCCGCGGCCCACAACCAGCGGCCTACGGCTGACGGCGTACCGCCCTTGCAAACCTCCTGGAGTCCGGATATAATAGAAAATGCGCCGGAGCGAAACGGAAAAAACCAGCCGTATCAAAGGCAAGAGGTCTGTTCCCAAAAAGGGAACAATCGTTCCTAAAAAGGGAACTGACAAGGTCCATCCGTCCCTGGCCGATTCGCTCTTTGGAGAAACACGGAAAGCAATTCTGGCCCTGTTTTACGGGCATGTAGATGAGTCTTTCTATGTCCGTCAGGTAGTTAAGATTGTTGGGGCAGGAATAGGCATTGTCCACCGTGAACTGGAAAGGCTAACTAACGCCGGAATCATCAACCGTGAAAACAGAGGGAATCAAGTTCACTATTCCGCCAACAAGGACTGCCCTATTTTTGAGGAGCTTCGAGGGCTTGTGGTCAAGACCTTCGGGGTTGCCGACGTGCTGCGGGCCGAGCTTGTGCCCATTGCCAAGCGAATCAAGGCCGCGTTCATCTACGGTTCATTCGCCGATGGAACCCAGAACCATGCAAGCGACGTGGACGTAATGGTGATAGGCGAGGTAAGCTTCACAGAGGTCGTAGAAGCGCTTACACCTGCTCAGGAGAAGCTTAGACGAGAGATTAACCCTACGGTCTATCCGCCCGATGAGTTCGGTAAGAAGCTAGCCGAAGGACACCATTTCCTGTCAAGCGTTATTAATGGCGAAAAGATATTCCTGGTAGGAAGTGAACGTGAGCTTGCAGGACTGGGTTAACTGTGTGAGCTAAATCTCACTCAGACCAAGGAAATCCATTTGTCCCGATAGTCATTAGTTATCTTGCAACCTTTTTGCAAATCGTAGATGTGTGCGCGGAAGAGCTTACGGAATTCTGACTCGTGTAAGCCCTTGCTAACTAAGAATCTAGACGAGTGAGCAATTTGAGTACAGAAATACCAAATACCTTGATTGACCAACTCTGGCTGTTCCGAATTATCAACAATGTACTGAGCGCACTTGGAATCGCTGAGTTTAGAACCACTCAATTCACGGACTACAAATTTAACCCACGTATCTATCGGTTGAAGCAACTTACGATCCTTTGTGATTGTGACGGATAGATTCTTAACAGTATATACAGCAACGTCACGAAGAAAGAGGGGCGCGATCTTATTTCCGATTCCATTAACTTCTTTAAGAAGATTGTAAGCATTCTTAATATCATCGGATTCGATTCGTTCTGTAGCCCATGAGATGAGAGACTTACCGCCAAGGGGATCAGACAATAATAACTCGATAATGGAGATTCCACTGACTTTTTTCCTCCCTTTTTTGTCCTTGTAACCCTTGTCTTTAGGACACAGTGGGTTATTTTTGTGGTTGAGTTTACGATCATTAAGTTTCTTTGCAAATGAATCCCAGGCCTGTTTAACGGTTCCATGAGTTAATGCTTTTCCCTGGAGGTCGCTAATTACTTCAACGGCAGCATAAGGGAAACTTGGCGAACTACCCTGCCGTTCAAAAGCGTACCCACTTAAGAATATCAGAAGCGAATCCCAAGTGTTATGTTCCCAATGGGGATATTTATTCCATGTAGGTTCCATGAATCTACGGATGTGCAAATCGGAGACGCTTTCAAACAGCTCTATCATAAATCTATTCATAAATTTATTATAGCGTGGAATACTTGAAATGCAAGGCCTTCTCAAATAAGTCGAGGACGAATTCAGAGAGCGGCTTGAGAAGATATAGACCTACTGCACTAACCTTTTGAGTTCTGGGCAGCGGCCCAAACTGACGGCGGTGTGTTTGTGCTGTGTTTCTCCGAGCACCTTTTGGGCTGTGTCAGTAGGTGTGCTATTTCCTTGGATTTTAGCCGTTTTTGCACCCAAACGCCTACTTTTCAGGTGCGATAAAGTAAACCTTGCACCCGCACCAAGGGATACCTATATCCCTTGTAAGTGCTTGTGTTACAACGGGTTGCGCTCTACCGGTAATGAAGGGAAACTACCCCTGGCGGGACTCGAACCCACGACCTACGGTTTAGGAAACCGTTGCTCTATCCTGCTGAGCTACAGGGGCGTATATGTCCTTAGATTTAAATTCTAAGCCGCAGATGCGATTTGTCAACTTCTTAGCACTGCTAATAAGATACGGTAGCCGAAGGCGACCAGGGCGATTTCATACGAGATACGTTTGGATAGTTGGTCTCGAGCCATCCGGTGGAATCTATCTCAACCTTTTCCCAGAAGACACATCCTCCGGTGGCTAATACGGAAAACAAGCTGTCGCCCTCTTTGGGAACGTAGGCGGTGTCGTCTGGCAGGTTGCGCCAGCTTCCCTCGCGCACGCCGGATAAAAAAGGCCCGCATACCAGATACTCCTGCGGGAATATGGTATCCTGGATCGAGGGAAGGGAAGTAAGCGGGCTCAAAATCAAAAGCATTCATGTCTCCTTGGATTTTAGTGATGCTATTGAGGAGGAGGCGAAAGTCAAGGAAGGTATTATGGAATGCAACAAGCGTCATTACGAGAGAGCCGAAGGAAAACGTGGCACACGAAGTGATGAAGCTTGAGTAATAATCTCATAGTACCTTGTCCAGAAATAATCAGGTTACCTTTTTACCCTCGGTATGAGCCATATATGAGATTGTTTCCTGCGTTCGCCATTCGGAGCTTCGTCGGTCTCCGACCGTCTCGCAATGACGGAGTGCTTTAGATATCCAACCCAGTCTGTTTATTTTTTCCTATCTGTTTCGACTGCGTGAGGTTTACCACTAATTTTCCTCCCCCTTGACGGGGGAGGGTAGGGTGGGGGTGATTTAAGGTTAGCATTGCGGGCTTTTTAGAAGATTTATTGCACGAACTTCGTCCCTCGGCACTTTTTGCGACACACTTCGCTGTGGAAGAGGAAATCCGATTTGGGAGTCCAATAAACGTTTTGTTGTTGCAACGACATGTTCGTTACACCCCATACATTTTCCTCTCCAGCCAGGGGAGAGGAAATTAAACATCAAGCTCCTTCTGCTTAGGTTCCTTCTTTATCCGCTCCGCCCGTTTGTAGTTCGTAGGGGCCGACTTTCAAGTCGGCCCGATTGAATAAATTGCGGGCTTGATAGAGGAGGCGTCTTTTATGGAGTACAACAAGTACCTTGTTGCAGGAACCAGGTAAGAGGGGTTTGAGATTATCGAGAGAGGCAAGAGATAGGTGGGTGATAAAGGCTTAGAGATAGGCCTTCGGATTGTTCAACATATGAGATCGCCACGTCGCTGTGCTCCTCGCGATGACGTTTTCTGTATGGGCAAGGCATGCCTTGCCCATACTTTTAATCTCCTCCCGTCAAGGGAGGGGTAATTCTGGGGTCCCCTCCCCCTTGACGGGGGAGGGGAGGGTAGGGTGAGGGTGGTGGCTTGACTCCCCACCTCCAACTGGTATAATTCCGCGTGGCGAAGCCTTTTCATTTTTACACCGAGCAGGGGATAGTCTATTACTCAGGTTACAAGGCGGACAACCTTCGCTCGCTTCTGACCGGTCTGCGCGGGGTGCCTTCGTCCTCAATCTTCTACCATCTTTACCACTCGCTTCTGCGCCGGCATTTCACCACCACCGACTACATGAACGACTTTGCCCAGTGGGTGTGGGGTGTTTTGTGGCAGAAGACGTTGGGCGAGAAGCTTGCCTCGTTCGATCCTTTAGAGTTTACTCGTCTGCGCGACGCCAGGGCTCGACTTATAGAGATCGTTGATAATTACGTAGGCGAGACCGAGTACTTCCTGCGCGTGTCTGAGGAGCAGGCCTTTTACTTCCTCTGCATCAAGAGCTTCGTTTATCCAACCGGCGTCTCTGCGGCGAGCTTGCCAGAGCTCATGCAGGCGATACAGATCATCTCACCCCACAGCCTTTTCTATCACCTTATAGAATCGCGGCTTCGGCTGCGCGAGCCTTCGAACGATCTTTCAGACTGGCTTAAGACAGAGCTCGATATGCCCGATCTGGCTGTAACCATCAACGCCCTCTCTCCCTATGAGTACAATCTGGAAGAGTTAAGAAACAAG
Organism: Caldifarciminota bacterium; assembly: GCA_023128825.1. Taxonomy (GTDB): domain Bacteria; phylum Hydrothermota; class Tepidihabitantia; order B3-TA06; family B3-TA06; genus B3-TA06. The sequence continues at coordinate 9,308 of JAGMDF010000047.1, forward strand.
ATAATGGCCGCGATCCAAGATGCCATCAAGTAATAACAAACATCATCTTGAGGATTACGCCCCGATTGTAACCGCGGGTGTAATCAACGAGATAGAGGAGCTGGCGCGCTTGCTTGGGCCGGCAAAGATCGTCAACGTTAACTCAACCAAAGAGGGGGGAGGGGTAGCGGAGATACTCGGATGGTTCATACCCATACTCGAGGATCTGGGGATGACGGTCGAATGGAAGGTTATTACCGGCAACACCGAGTTCTTTACCATTACAAAGAAGTTTCACAACGCCCTGCACGGACAGCCCGAGGAGTTCACCCAGGAGATGTTCGATTCCTATCTTGACAACGTTGAGAAAAACGCCCCTGAGATACCTGATGACGCGGATTTCGTGGTGATCCACGATCCTCAGCCGGTAGCCATGATTGCCCAGTATCCGAATCGCTCCAACCGCTGGGCCTGGCGCTGCCACATAGATTTATCAGAAGCCGATCTCAGGGTCTGGGGCTTCCTGCGTCCATTTGTGGAACGCTACGACGGCGCTGTTTTCCACCTACCCCAGTACACCAAGAACCTGATGTCGCCGCAGTTCATTCTTCCGCCGGCGATAGATCCACTTGCACCCAAGAACGAGGAGCTTACCGATGATGAGGTTACCGCCATACTTTACCGGCTTGGTGTGCCTCGCGACAAGCGAATCATTCTGCAGGTTGCGCGTTTCGACAGGCTCAAGGACCCGTTCGGCGCTATCCGTGCCTTCAAACTGGTCAGAAGCTGGTATGACTGCCGCTTGATATTAGCCGGCGGCTCGGCTACAGACGATCCTGAAAGCCAGGCGGTACTTGCCGAGGTTCAAGATATGGCCGGAGATGACCCGGACATCCACATCCTCAACCTGCCGCCTGATTCGCACCGCGAGATAAACGCGCTTCAGCGCGCCGCCACAGTGGTAATCCAGAACTCGAGGCGTGAAGGCTTCGGTCTCACCGTTACCGAGGCGATGTGGAAAGCCAAACCGGTGGTGGGAACCGATATCGGAGGTATCAGACATCAGATAATCCACGGCAACTCAGGCTTCTTGATTCATTCGGTGGAAGGACTTGCCTACCGAATCCGACAGCTTTTCGGTAACGAGGATATAGCGAAGCGCTTTGGTCAACAGGCCCGTGAGTACGTGCGCAACAACCTTCTTGTACCGCATCACATCCGGCGCTGGCTCCTTGTCTTCCACTCCCTGCGCCAGACCAACGGTGACCTGATAACACTACCACCCCAGAAAGTTACGGAGTAACTTCGTGGGGTGTCATTTTACCTCGATCTCGATCTCTTTGGTCCTGGCCTTCTCCGACTTGGGGAAGGTTATCTCCAGAACCCCTTCCTTGTAAGAGGCCTTGGCCTTGTCCGGCTCGACCTCGATCGGTAAGGAGACCACACGCTGAAACTTCCCGTAAGTGCGCTCCATCCGATGGAAGTACCGATCCTTCTCCTCGGTCTCATGCCGCCGCTCCCCTGAGATCACAAGGCCCTCACCGACGGTCTGGATATTGATGTCTTCCTTCTTCATGCCCGGGATCTCGACACGGACAACGAGTGAATCCTTTGTCTCCTCTATGTCAACGGCAGGAATCCACATGATAGCATACTTCTCACTTGGCATGCGGCCGAAGAACGAGTCGAACAACCGCTCCATATCACGGCGGAATGAGTCAATTCCCCAGAAAGGGTCGTATTTCTGTATCTTACCCATTCTTACAAACCTCCTTATGGTCTTGAAGTTTCCTAACGGCTTTTGACCCGTCAACTGTATTATAGTTTGCTAAAATGGATTGTCAACCCCCGTAACCCGTAACACCCGTAACCCGTAACACCCCCGTAACCCGTAACACCCCGTAACCCGTAACACCCCGTACCCATTCGGAAAGGCTTTCTCCTCAAAGCTTAGTGGAGTTAAGTAGCAACCTTAAAACGCTCGGTTCCCGGACGGAAATTAAGCAACAGGCAGGGGTGAGGTTTCGTCTTAAGGGAAAAGATGAACTCTTTGATTGCTCGCTACCGGATATTGGTTTCCAGACAGCTTACTCATAGGGGATGGATACGTTGTCTTATATGGGGGGCAGTCAAGGCAATACTCGAGGGGGTGGCGTTTTTCTTCGGCATAACCAACGTATGGATGCGTGTCAGCATCGGGCTTATCTGGGTGGGTATCGTGGCGGCGGCAGTTATACTTTTCATTGCCACCAAACGCAGCCTTGGATTGCTGGGATTTGAGAAACGTCTTAGGTTTTTCTTCCTGCTTCAGATTATCGCTTTAATACTTCTCGGCATCCAGTTGCCGCTTTTATCCCTTGCAGTCTTCTTTTTCGACGGTCTTGTAACTATAGTTTCCACATTCCTCTTTGTTATTTCGGGCTACGCTGTATCCACAAGGCTTCGTGATAGAGCCTGATCCTCTCTGGTTGCGTTGACCCTCTTTAATGGTGGTTTAGTATTTACCTTCAGCATACTTGACAATTCCTTTTTCTAAGATAGGATGATGCCGTGAAATTCAACAAGCCGCAAAAGGCCGGTCGAAAGAATTTATCCGGACCTGATGCAAAGAAGAGACGTCGTCTTCTGGTGGTCTCCAACCGCAGTCCTTATTATCTGGAATCAACTGGCGGCACCATACGCATGGTCCGCAACGTCAGCGGCATGGTTACCGGTCTGGAACCGGTGCTTAGCTCCACGAAAGGGATGTGGATAGCGTGGGGAACCGTTCCTGAGAACTGTTCTGCCGATATCTATCGCATTCCACCCTCCAATCCTACCTTTGATCTCAAGCTTATTCCCCTTGATTTTGACGAACTCAAGCATTTTTACATGGGGTTTTCCAACTCCACGTTATGGCCGCTTGCCCATAATTTCCTTGGCCGTACCGCTTATCTTGAGGAAGACTGGCGGGTCTATGTGGCTGTGAATCAAAAGTTTGCCGCCGCGGTTGCCCAAGAGGCAAAGCCTTCTGATCTCATCTGGGTAAACGACTATCATCTGGCTCTTGTTCCAATGATGCTGCGTTCGCTGCGTGTGCGTTCGAAGATCGGTTTCTTCTGGCACATACCTTTTCCGCCTCTTGATCTTTTCCGAACCCTGCCCTGGCGCAAGGAGTTTCTTGAGGGGTTAATAAAAGCCGACCTTATTGGGTTTCACTGCCGGTCGTACGTTCAGAACTTTCTGCATGGGGTGGAGGACATATTAAAAAAGGACGTCTCCTTCGGCAAGGGGTTGATTCGTAATAAGCGGACGGTTAAAGTAGGGGCGTTCCCGATGGGGGTGGATTACGCAGGGATTCAGGAACTTGTTGCTAAAAAAGAAGTCCTGGAGGCGTCCAAACGCCTCAGGCAGGATATAGGTGTAGATCACATCGTTTTGAGTGTGGACAGGCTGGATTACTCAAAGGGAATACCCGAGCGTCTAAATGCCGTGGAAAGGTTTCTTGAGGAGAATCCTCGCTACCTGGGCAGGATCTCGTTCGTACAGATATCGGTTCCGAGCCGCATTCAGATCCCGGAGTACTATCGAATGAGACAGGAGGTTGAGAATGCGGTGGGAAGGATCAACGGCCGCTTTGCACGCGCTGCCTGGACACCGGTTTACTATTACTTCCGTGCCTTGCCTTTTGAGGAACTCGTTACCTATTATCTCGCCGCGGATCTATGTTTCGTTACCCCTTTGCGCGACGGCATGAACCTTATAGCCAAGGAGTACGTGGCGGCTCAGGATCCACAAAAAGGTATGCTTGTACTTTCTGAGTTTGCGGGTGCAGCCGAGGAACTCAAGGAGGCGGTGCTCGTGAATCCTTACAGTATCTCTTCGCTCGTCCGCGGGCTCAAGGAAGCACTTGAGATAAAGGTCGCGGAAAGGCGCACACGTATGAGCCAAATGCGTAAGCGTCTGCGCCGCAAAACCGTTGAGAAATGGGGCAGGGCGTTCCTGGATCGTTTGAAGGAGTCTTCCTACGATGGGAAGAGTGTACGGAGGAAGAAGGTATGAGCCGGAAGGATGAGTTGTTGAATCGCATTAAGTCTTCCTCAGGGCTTTTGTTGCTTTTGGATTTTGACGGGACCCTTGTTGATATAGCCCCGACGCCTGATTCGGTTATCCCTCCGCCTGAGTTAAAGATAGTCCTGCGACAGCTTTTAGAGCGTCCCATGACTTACGTGGCTATCCTCAGCGGAAGAAGCCTTGCAGAGCTGCAGGAGTTTATTCCGTCCACAATCCCCGTTGCACTTGCCGGATGCCATGGGTGCGAGCTTCAGATGCCTGGAGAGCTTGAACAGTCAATACTCGATGATGAAAAAATTCAGCAAGACCTGGATGATTTTGCAGCGAGCCTTGAAGAGCTTGCGGACTGGCCAGGCATAATTATCGAGCACAAAGGATGTGCCGTTGCCATGCACTACCGCCTTGCCGATGAAACGACGGTAGAGCACGCCTTCGAGGAGTTTTACTCCAAAGCTGAAGCACTTGAGAACTACGAGGAGATGGAGATCGTCGAAGGTAAGGACGTGATGGAGCTGCGCCCCTCAGGTACGAACAAGGGGATCGCGGTCTCCTTCCTTGTCGAAAACTTTCGTCCCTCAGACAACGCGCTGATCGTCTACTTTGGTGACGACACCACCGACCTTGACGGTTTTGATGCGTTGCCGGAAGGCGCACTTCGCGTGTCAGTAGGGGAGAAGCTGGCCGATCAGGCCGATTACGTGCTCTCCTCTCCGGACGAGTTGCTTGAACTGATTCGAGGTTTGCTTCAATGACCTATAACCGTTTACTTGAAGAATACTCCCCGGCAGAGGCGCGGAACGCCGGAGAGTTCGGGTTCATAGAGTGGCTGTTTCTGCTTTACGAGATAGCCGCGGTTATCCTTATCCTGGGCACACTTGTCAAGATATTGGACATAACCTATGTATGGCCGGTGCTGGATGTTGTTTCCCAGAATGCCCCACCTGCGCTCCTTATTCCGCTTTTCTTCCTGCACGCAGGCGTGCTGTTCGCGTTTTTTGTTCTCAGGAAGCCGGTTACCCTTTATCTGGCTGTAGGATTCCTTGCAGTGATGGCGGTCTACTCCATCGTTGAGTTTTTTACCGGCAATGCAACCGGCTACAACATAGCAGGTTTGGTTGTCTCGATCTTTTGGATTGCCTACCTTAGTTCCTCAAAGCGAATGAAGCTGCGTTTCTTATACAACGGGTGGTTTTCTGCGGCCATGCTGAGTATCTACTGCCCTTACTGTAAAAGGGAAGTCACCCTTGATGCGGAGGACTGCGGCGATGAGTTAACCGAGGATGAACGTTTTACCGCACTCTGTGAACGAATAACCAACGTAGAGGTTCCTGTGGATGTACGTGCAGCACAGATAGGTTTCCTTGAGGAACGCTTTGGGGAAAAGGCGTTGGGTTTCTTCAAAGAACAATACAAAAAGCAAGAGTCCTCCGAGTTTGCTTCCGCCAAGATACTTTCCGCGCTTTCCCACGCTCTTGGAATGAGCAAAAAGCAGGATTAGGGCTTTCACTTAAACCGTCTGGGAATTAGCCAGGCGGGTGATTTGACGGGTTGCAGATTGATAAGACGTCTTGACCTGATGTGGTAACTTCCGCACTCATACCGACCGTCCGAAAGAGAAAACAATCTATGATCACCACACTTAAAACATCGCTTCCTGCCGTCTCTGGGGGAAAGGGAAGAGATATGTCTTACGGGGGGTCTGTTGCCTCATATAAGAATCCACACGTCCGAGGGGCGACGCGTGCGTCGCCCCTACAGCTTTAGGAGTTGCCGTCTCTGGGGGAAATATGTGTTACGGGTGTTACGGGTGTTACGGGTGTTACGGGGTGTTGCGGGGTGTTACGGGAGTGTTACGGGTTACGGGTGTGTTATGGGGGTTGACAAGTTTCGATTTTTGAGTAGAGTAAACATATGAACTCTCAAGAGAAGTTGGAAGCCCTGGGAGCGGCGGCTCAGTACGATCTGTGCGGTGCGTGTTGCAATCCCAAGAACGATCCAAAAGGCCATCGTCAGCGTGGTCACATGGGGCGCTGGATTTATCCTGCCGCCCTGCCTGACGGACGGTCCATACTTCTAATGAAGGTCCTTATGTCCAACGTCTGCGAGAACAACTGCCTCTACTGCGTTAACCGGCGAGGCAACGACCGACCGGTGCTCTCCTTTACTCCAGATGAGCTTGCCTCACTTTTCATGAAGATGTTTCACGCCAACCTCGTGCAGGGACTTTTTTTGTCCTCGGCTATCTTCAAGAGTGCTGTCCAGACGATGGATCGAATGCTTGCAACGGTGGAGATTCTGCGCTGTCGGTATCGGTTCCAGGGCTACATTCATCTTAAGGTTCTTCCAGGAGCCGGCATCTCACAGCTTGAACGGGCGGCAAGGCTTGCGGACAGGGTAAGCGTTAACCTTGAGGCCCCCTCAGCATCCAGGCTTTCAAAAATCGCACCTCAGAAAAGGTTTTCAGAGGAACTTCTCAGCCGTATTCACTTGCTCTCCAGGCTAATAAGACAGGCCAACCACGGCAAGCGCTACGGCCCAAAAGGACAGACCACCCAGTTCGTAGTGGGCGCTGCCGGAGAGTCGGATACCGAGATTTTAAGCGTCTCCAAGAACCTTTACGATAAGCTCGACCTTTCACGCATCTACTTCAGCGCGTTCCAGCCTGCCCAAGGCACCCCGCTTGAGGGCCTTAAACCAACACCTCTCTTGCGCGAGCACCGGCTCTACCAGGCGGACTTCCTCTTCCGACGCTACGGGTTCTCGATGGAAGAGATCGGGTTTACTGAAGAAGGGAATCTCCCTTTAGGTAAAGACCCGAAGACGATCTGGGCTGAAGGCCATCCTGAGTTCTTCCCTGTAGAGGTAAATACCGCACCCATGGAGCTCCTGATGCGCGTGCCCGGATTCGGACCACTCACCGTTAAACGAATCCTGCATATCCGCACAGAACACAGAATCCGCAGCCTCGATCAGTTGAAACGAATGGGGGCTGTGACCAGGAACGCGCTCGGATACGTGCTGCTTGACGGACACCTGCCAGGCAAACCTTCCTCCTCACAACTCGATATCTGGCAGCCTGAGCCGGTTAGCTTTGCCCTAACCCGTAACACCCCCGTAACCCGTAACACCCCCGTAACCCGTAACACACCCGTAGCTTCCTTTGATTCAGGGAATTAAATGCTCAGTCCCTTCGGTAATTTCTTAAACTTTTGCCTTTGCCAGAAGAGGGAAGATTTACTTGACTTGCTTCTTAATTATGCTGCAATTCTCTGAACGTGAAATTTTACATGTGCATGGCGCACTTGCACTTAGGCCCGGAGGCAGGTGTAACATTTGCATTACAGTTGACAGGGGCTATTTTTTGACTATCCTTTGGTATGGAAGCTATAGTTGACAAAAAGACCCAAGAGTTTTGGGCGAGCCGTATGCTCAATCCTGATCTCCTTGACGGTGCGATCGATCTTATCAAGAATAAGCTAGGCGATCGCGTAGAAGAGACCAGGGCGGATAAACTAGGGATTCACTTTATCTCCGAGGGCCGGATTATAATGTCCCTTTACGCCTCTTATCCTTATCTGCGCGTCTCGTTTGCACCTGCAGCCGGACTTCTGCTTCAAGAGGACGAATCGTTCGAGGTACATCGGTACAACTTCTGGGAAACCACCTGGCGCATGACTCACGAGTGCTACACCGGTATGTCTATCTGGATCGCTGAGAATAAACATCTTAAGGCCTTTGACAAACTTCTTGGAAGGATTAAGGAAGGTCGCGGTTGAGGGAATCCGCAGGATTCCTTTAGTCCCTAGTAAGGATTGGTGTTCATCAAAAATGAAAGGCCCCGGTTTTCCGGGGCCTTACTCTTTATGTCACCCGAAGTGGTTGAGAGGATATCCGGTCGAATCATTTAGGGGCGAATTAGCTCCCCGGGAGGGATTCGAACCCCCGACCTAGTGGTTAACAGCCACCCGCTCTACCGCTGAGCTACCGAGGAAATCAATCCAAAGTATAGCCACGAAACTCATCTCTGTCAAGGGTACGCATTGCTGGGTTTGTGTGCAGGAAGCCACGCGATCGCGATCCTGAACGCACACCAAAAACCTCATCCCACTGGCCTTGGTGCTGCTCCTGGCAGTCGGGGCAACCTGGCCGATTAATCTTGTAAACGTGGGGGCGGTAAACCCGTCCACTGAATTCATCTTAAGCGAAAGTTGATCCGCTGAAAAACCTCTCCGTCCCTGGCGCAGGAGGGATACCCTTATCTCATTAAAACAAATTTAGCCGCGTGGCTGCCGTACTGGGTGGAGAGAACCACGAGATACAATCCCGAAGCGGCAGGCTGACCGTTCGTCTCCCCGTCCCAGAAAGCACCTATTGCTTCAAGATCAGCTGGATCGTCGTATGTCCCGATAGCTATCTCGTCGTCAATGCCTTCCGCGCCGTCAGGCGGAACGAGCGGCTTCTCTAAGATCCACTCGCCGCTCAGGGTAAAGATACGCAGGCTGATCCTGGTAGAAGCCTTGTTCAAGCGGAACGGGAAGTATATCAGGTTTTGTGAGCCGGGATAGAAGGGATTTGGATAAGGTGGGAGGAGTTCGTTGCGTGAAAAGGTGTCTATGTCCGCAGGCAAGGGCAGTATGGCCTGGTAGGCGTCAGGGATGCCGTAGCCTATGGTGTCGTTCGGGCTTGAGGCATTTGAAGCGCTTTGCTGGAGCAGTGTGATTATTGTGTCAGGGTTCCCACGGTACTCCGGATGCACCTGGAGCATGAGCGCCGCTATCCCTGCCACCAAAGGCGCGGCGTACGAGGTTCCGTTGCCGTAAAAGTAGTGAGAAAGGGTGTCGTCCACATCGATTACGTAAACCCCAGCAGCAGGGGCCACAAGCTCCGGCTTTATCCTTCCGTCGTCCGGCAGACCAACGGCACTTCCTGTTACCCCGGCACCATGCTCCCACCATGCCCCAAGGGTATCTACACCGCCCACCGTAATGATGCCGTAGGCGTCGCCAGGAGGGGATATGTATGGTGCTGCGGATTCCACGTTGCCTGCCGCGTTCGTGATGAGCACCCCGCGTTCTGAGGCCATGCGTGCAGCCCTTGAAGCAGGAGAGGTCTCCCCGTCAAGCTCGTCTTTGCTGTACCAGTCCCCGTATGCAAGAGAGGAGTTCACTATATCCACCCCGCTGCGCTCAAGCCATTCAAGGCCTTCGATCCACATATCCTCCTCAACCCGCATCTCATAGGTGGACCCGTAGAGGTTCACGTGTTTTTCGGTCTTGGCAACGTAAAGCTCGGCCCCAGGAGAAGCCCCTATGTAGGAACGTCCCTGATAACCCACCGCAAGCGCCGCGGTGCGCGAACCGTGCGCAGGCTGGCTGAAGTCGTTGATGTCCCTGCCGTCCTCAAGGGAATCGTAATCTGTGTTATCGTCCCCGCGCAAAGACCATACCGCCTCCAGTTCGCCGTTATTGAACGCAAGGCAGGGCTGGTAAGAAAACCCCTGGGATAAAGCAGAAGGAGTGCTCCAGGAATCAACCGCTCCGGGGCTGCTGGTCAGCAAAATGTCTCCTGCGCTTTCAAAAATACAGTGAAGACCCCCACCTGCGATGCTCAACAGATCCACACTTCCGATAACATCAAAGGTGTCAGGGTGTATGAAATCCTTAGCCCAACTGCTTCCTCCGTCCAGGGTTTCAAAGGAGTGCAGCCTGAAACCGCCTGAGACGGGATCGATCTCCGCAACCGTAAGGTAACTCCCTTCAAGATCAAACGCCACCACCTCTTCTTCTGTGGGGGATGAGATTTCGGAGAAGTCCTGGCCTTTATCCAGGCTTCGTGCAAGATGGAGTGCCCCATTTGTAAGATCAAGGGCTGCAACTAATATGGTATCTCCTGAAACCGAAGCCTTTGGTTGATCAAGGATCCCGCCGGGTGTAAAAACCTGGCTTGCCCCAAGCCATTCCACGTTATCTTGAGTCCATACTGCCCGATTCATCCGTACCTCCCCATCGTCCCTGACATAGAATAAAAGACTGGTATCACTCTGGTCGGAGATAACGAAGGGGTTACGGGGGTTGCGGTAATTAGACTCCGGCAGCTTTGCAAACTCCCTGAAGCTCTTGCTGCTCAGCACCCCGCAGCGCAGATCACGTCTCATAAAATCATTCGTTGAACCGCTCTCCCAGATCACAAGCATGGTATCACTGTTTGCCTTGGTTACTACGGCATAGGAGCGGGCAATGCCTTCGGTGGAGGTAATTTTTGGTTCGGAGAGCGCAATGACCGCATCCACCGACCCTGCACTACGATGCGCGGCATATAGGACACGGGCTGTGGTTGCGTTGAGAGCGGTGGAGTCGGCGATAAAGAAAATCCAGTCTCCATAAAGCTCAGGCTGCTGAACGATCTCGTAGTTCGAAACCACAGCCTCAGAGGAACCGTTGCTCCACAACATGATCTCATCGCCTGTGATGAAGTCGTGCTCGCCGCCCAGGCGCACGGTTCTAAAGACCGTGTGGTCTCGCTTGAGACCTGTGTCGAGAAACCCTATCCGCACACCCTGCCCGAATATCCCCAGGTTGTGAACCGCCGGGACGTTCAGGAGATTAAGCTGGGTGTAGGTGTTGCCGAAGTGCTCAGGTTCTATCGGCTCCTTGCGCTGGATCAGATTCATGGGCAACTCTTTCGCTTCCACGGCAACAGGTTCGACGGTCTTAACAAATGACATCATCTGCAGACTTTCCAAAAGCATGGAGTCAGTTTCCACGCTTACCGCATTCAGCCAGCGCGAACGGGCACGGATGCGCGCACCTGAAAGCTCGATCAAGCGCAGGTAGCGCGGATGAAGGGGGATGTCATCGAATCCTGCAGCAGCACCCAGCCTTGAGGCCTGACGCCGCTCCGCGGTAAGACGATGAACACGCATCACGTCAGGCGAGCGCCCCTCACCTTTGTTTGTCAGATATATCCAGTAAGGGCTTTGCGCAAAAGCCGTTGCTGCGAAGAGGAGAAGAGAGGAGAAGACGAACGTTCCTCTTCTCCTCAACAATTTAATATCCAAGGCTGTGTCCTAGAAGCGTGATCCTATCCCTGCCGCGACTGCGATAACGACGATGATGATGATGGCCAGCACCCATATCCCCAGGCCGATAAGGGCAAGAATCAGACAGATGTGCCCGACCCTTTTTGCACGCTCGGAAAGCGAACCGGACTTGAGGATAATCGCATAGACGATCCCTATGATGGGGTTTAGGAATGCACCCAGGTAGAGACTGAAAAGGTTCAACAGGTAAAGGATATCTACTGTGGCTTCAAAGCGAACCCGTTTCTTTTCTTCAAGGGCCAGCGGTTGTTCCACGTTGCCTCCTTCCAGGGGAGCCTGAGGCCCCCTGATTTGTTAGCAGATTGTCGCCATACCCGGCATAGGAATCGAACCTATAACCTACGGATTAAGAATCCGCCGCTCTGCCTAGTTGAGCTAGCCGGGCGCATACAAGCTGAATTCTACACCGCCTGGAAGGCTTGTCAACATCAGCAGATGGGAAACAGCCAAGGAAAGATTGTGAGTGATAGAATCAGTATTTTTGAGTTTGTTTATAAAGGAAAGGAAGTTTGTCTTGTTTTAGTCTAAATTTAGTTCCGTGATTGTGACCGGTTCGGGCATCGAAATCTACATAGATGAATCCTTGCTCGATGGCATTCAAGAATTGGTCAAAGCTGAATTCAGTCAATATCATTATTTCCTTATACCAGAAATGTTCCTTGTTGCCGATGCGTTTTCTTTCGACCCTCACATAGAATGTAGGGGCTGACCTTCAGGTCAGTCCGAACATTAAACGGGCCGACTTAAAAGTCGGCCCCTACGAACTCCTCCGAAAGAGGAAGAAATCGAAGAAAGTGAATCAGAGGAGATAGGCGGGACGACTTAAAAGGTTGGCCCTTACTGGTCTTGATATACTTCTTCTATCTCATACTTCGTATGGCAATTGGGGCATTCTATGACAAAGGGAGCAGCTTCCATTGAGTTTACAATTTCTGTGGAGCAATTTTTGCAAGCTACTTGGTATATGAAGCCTCGTTCTGTTGTTCTGTTTACTAGGACATTTTTGAATATTTCTGTGAAGACAGCAAGTGTATAAGCATACGCCGCTGTTGAAAAAATCAGAGGATCTCCGCTAATTAGATCTTTGACGTGGTTGAGTAAGGAAATGGAGTTTTCTGCTGGTTTCATACTGTATTCTTGAAAACGCTCCGCCAAATCTTTATCGAGATCATGGATTTTTTCCTTTTCAAAGTTGAAAGTATATTCTAAGAGTGTATATAATTGCAGCTGTGTGTGTTTTCTAATATCGAAATAGAGGAGTCTTTCACTGCCAGATTGAAACATGAGATCAGCCCAGAATAGGACATAGTAAAGCACTTCCAAGAACAATTGAAGGTTGAATTTGTCAGAGGAGATCAATTCATCCAAATCCCTTCGGTTTTCTAAATTGTGATGAAAGTCCTTAGCTATATCCTTGGCTTTTAGAGAATCTATCGTGAAGCCCGCATAATTTTCGATTATGTCTTGGGTTGTCGTCATACAGAAACCTATTATAAGGTCACTTAAACGATATCTGGAAACCAAAGTGTATTTTTGTTCTGGCATTGTTTCTCCTGCATAGTTTACGATACACTGATTTTGGGTATTGTCAATACCCCCTAGCCCCGGCGGGGGAGGAGGTTGAAGGAACCACAGATTACTTCCGTCGCAAAGCGTACGCGGATTAAAACCCCCTGCGATCGTTTGACCTGGGCTTGCATTCGGGCCGGTTTTCCGTATCCGGTAATTAATCTCTCGAAAATGCTCAAAAATACCCCAAAAAACCTGCCGAATTGCACTCAAACCTGACTGCATTGAAAGGGGTTGCAGGGCAGGAATTTTTGACTATTATTAACTTTAGTGAAAGACGAGGGCCGGCAGTTAAGTTAAAGTAACTTAGAGCAATGCTCAATTAAGTTCTTTAATTACGTGCTGTTAATTAGTCATTAACCATGAGATTAAAGGAGGCGTTATGATAGATACCAAACGACAGCGTGCGCTTGCCCGCGCCCAGAAGCTGAGGGAGCGGATCGAGGAATATCTTGAATCCAGAAAGATAATCCACACCGGCTTTGACGTGGTTGAGGACATCGAGGTTCGCAAGCGGCGGATTATGGAAGAGTTAGGGGGCACCGAGGAGCAGTGGAACGACTGGCACTGGCAGCTTGCCAACCGTATCCGGGACGTTGACACCCTGACCCGGCTTATAGAACTCGAGGAGCAGGACCTTGCAGACATCACAAGGGTAGGCAAACATCACCGCTGGGCGGTCTCGCCCTACTACCTCTCCCTGGCCGACTTCTCAGACCGCTTCGGTCCAATAAAGCTCCAGGCGATTCCTCTGATTGCCGAACTTACCGTACCGGGTGGAACGCTTGATCCCATGGCCGAGGAGTACACCTCGCCTGCCCCGGCAATCACCAGGCGCTACCCGGATCGGTTAATAATCCTTGCATCCAACATCTGCCCGGTCTACTGCAGGCACTGTCAACGCCGAAGGCTGATCGGTCAGCGCGACCATCACACCGATTGGAGACAAATCGAAGAGTCCATCAAGTATATCCGCGACAACCCGGAGATACGCGACGTTTTGATCACCGGCGGCGACCCTTTGACCCGTGAGGATGAGGATATTGAACGCATGCTTTCGGCTCTGCGCAAGATAGATCACGTGGAGATCATCCGCATCGGTACCCGCACCCCGATAACCATGCCCCAGCGCATCACCCCGGAACTGGTCTCCATGCTTGCAAAGTATCACCCTCTGTACCTTAACACCCAGTTCAACCATCCTAGAGAAATAACCCCTGATTCGGCTAAAGCGTGCAATATGCTTGCCGATGCTGGCATCCCTTTGGGCAACCAGATGGTGCTTCTCAATGGAATCAACGCCCGATGCAGCGTGGTCAAAGCCTTAAACCAGGAGCTTTTGAAGATCCGCGTGCGTCCATATTACATCTTCCACGCCAAGGAGATAAAGGGCACCATCCATTTCGTGACCTCGGTGGACAAGGGGATAGAGATAATGGAGTTTTTGCGCGGCTACACCTCGGGGTTGGCCATTCCCTGTTATATCATCAACGCCCCGAACGGCCTGGGCAAGACGCCCATCCTGCCCCAATACGTGCTCTCACGCGGCCCTGATTTTATCACCATCCGCACCTGGGAGAATAAGGTGGTGCGCTACCCCAACCGCAGAGAGGTGGATATAAGGCAGTTTTAA